>DAITAO010000001.1:35523-109757 GCA_036824245.1 Gaiellaceae bacterium
ATTACCTCCCCGACAGCCAGGTCGAGCAGCTGGAGGACAAGGACGTCGAGGGCCACTACCTGCCCGACTCGGCAGCGGCCGATCCCGACGTCGAAGGCCACCGGTTCGAGCAGCAGGTCGAGGGCCAGATCGAAGCGTAAGGCGAAGGAAACTAAAGGTTTCGAAGCGGGGCGCGACGCGCCCCGCTTTTCGTTCAGGCTCCGGTTCGGAGCAGCGCGTCGAGTGCCTGGATGAGACGAACGCCCGCGTCGCGCCGGCTGTCCTCGAGCCCGTCCACCACCTCGGCGAGGCGAGCCACCGCCGTCGTGTCGGCGTCCCCGGCATCGTCGAGCAGCCCGCGGGCGCGGCGTGCGCGCTGGAGCAGCTCGAGCGCGATGGCGGCCTGGTTTGCGAAGAGTCCCAGGATCTCCATCTCCTCGAGCGTGAAGCGCGCCTGCTGAGGCCGGTCGAGCACGTTGAGCACGCCGAGCGCGCGTTCCTCGTGGAGCAGGGGCACCGACATGAGCCCCTGCGGGACGTAGCCAGTTCGCTCGGCGACGTCGCGCGCGAACCGTGGGTCCTGGGCGACGTCCTCGAGCACGAGCGGCTGGCGGGTGACGAGCACCCAGCCCGCGATGCCCGTACTCGACGGGATGCGCTGGCCGACGAGCGTGTCCGCACCCTCGCCCGCCACAGCCTCGAAGACGAGCTCGTCCGCCTCCTCGTCGAGCAGGAAGATCGAGGAGGCGCGCGCGCCGAAGATGGCCCGGGCGACCTCGACGATCGACTGCAGCAGCGCGCGGTAGTCGCCTTCGGAGCCGAGCACGCCGGCCGCAACAGCGGCATGGAGACGTCCCGGCTCGGTCATGCGCGCCCCTCGCGGGCGGTTGGGCCCGTTCCGGCGACACCCACGGTTACCGGTCGCCTCCCACGTTGGTGGCGGTCATGTAGAGCACGTTCTTGAGCTGGAAGCCCGTCAACTCGCGGTGCTTACTCAACACGAGCGCGCAGATCCCTGCCATGTGCGGCGTCGCGAAGCTGTTGCCCGTGCAGCGGATCTGGCCGCCCCCGCGCCACGCCACTTCGAGGTTGACGCCGCGCGCGAAGAATTCGACCGGGGGGTCAGGATTTGCGTAAAAGGTCAGTGGATCGTCCTCCTCGTGGCTCCCAACCGAGATGACCGACGAAAAGCGCCAGGGATAGCTCTCGACCGGCATGTTGTGCGCTGACGCAACGAGCACGCTGCGTTTGAAGTACGCGCTGTCGGCCAGCTCGTGCAGGACGCCCGCGAACTGGCTCTTCGTCGTGGAGAGGCTCATGTTGATGACGTCGAAGCCCTGTTCGACAGCCCAGCGCAGCCCGGCGAGCAGCACAGGCCCACTGCCGGTCGCGCCCGCCCCGAGCACCCGTACGCTGTGCAGCTCGGCGTCCGGCGCAAGCGCGTGGACGATGCCTGCGCACGCCGTACCGTGGCCGACCACGTCGCCTTCGTCGTCGTCCTCGACGACCACCTCGCCGTCGGCACCGATCGAAACGACCGATGCGCCCGCCACCGACTTCACGAGCGGATGATCGCGCTCGACTCCGCTGTCGAGGATGCAGACGGTCACTCCGGCGCCGGTGGCGCCGCCCCACGCCCACTCGCGCGTGACCTCCTCCGGCCAGCGCATCTGGATGTTGATGCGATCGGTCTCGCCCGCGGGCAAGCTCCAGGCCGGAAGCGGTCCGCGGTCGGCACGCTGAGCCTCGGCGCTCACGACGCGATCCTAGGGTGCCCCGGCCGCCGACACCAGCGCACCGCGTGCCGCTTCGCCGGCTGCAGCTGCATACCCACGCGCACGCACGACACGCTCGTCGTCCTCCGTCGTGGTCAGGTTGACCTCCACGAGGTGCGCGGCGCTGCGCGCGGCCGCCTCCGCGAGCACGGCGGCGACCGCAGCATCCGCCCGGAGTGCAGGCTCACCGCGGTGGGCGACGTATGCGGCCAGGAGCGCCACGTCGGAAGCCGCAGCGGCGATCCGCAGGGGCAGCTCTGCCGCCCGCGCGACTGCATCACCGATCGCGCGGCCGCGCACCTCCGCCTCGAGTTCGTCCGGTAGAGCGAACGAGGCGAGCGCGAACTCGTACGCCGCGGCGTTCTCGGCGGCCAGCGGCGCGACGCGGGCGCGGAGGATGTGCGCCTGCGCGGCCACTCCGGCCGCGTCCTCCCACCCGACGGTCGCCCGGGCGACCATGGCGACCAGCCCGGCCGCCATCGCGGCGGCCAGTGCCGCCACGGCGCCGCCGCCGGGCGTGGGCAGGTCAGAGGCAAGCCGCTCCAGTAGGTCACCGACCGGGAGCTCGAGCAGCTCGTCGTTCGCCGTCACGGCGAGCATTGTCTCGTGCAGCGGTCGCTACAGCTCGCGGACCCGGCGGCGCAGCGCTTCGATCGTGCGCCGGTTCGGCTCGACGCCGGCCTCGGCGAGCGCCTGCTCGAGGTCGGCGATCACGGCCCGCCGGTACTCGAGGTCGGCGCGAGCCCGCTCGACGATGTCGACCAGCGAGCGCCGTGCCATCGGTAGCTCCTGTGCAGCCTCGACCCATCCGGTTGGAGCCGGTGGGAGCGAGCGCAGAAGCTCGGCAATCCGCTGCTCGTCGTAAATGGTCACCGTCTTCCAGACTGTTCAGGGACGGGGTTTCTTCCCTCGAGCGTCTCGCGGAGCTTGGCGAGACAGCGCGAGATGCGACTCGCGATCGTTCCGGCCGGCAGCTCGAGTGCATTCCCGATCGTCCGGTAGCTCTCGTCGCGCGCGAAGAAGCGGTCGAGCACCTCCTGACAATGCTCGGGCAACCCGGCAAGCGCCTGGTGCACCGTGAGCGCCTCGTCGAGCGTGGCCAGACGGTCCTCCGTCGCTACGGGGTCGCCGAGCAGCTCCTCGCTCGCCTGCTCGCGAGCGCCGGCGCGCAACGCGTCGATGCAGAGCCTGCGGGTCAGCTGGGCGAGCCAGGGGCGAAACGCGTCATCGTCGCGGAGCTCGCCGAGGTGCTCGTACGCGCGTGTGAAGACCTCCTGGAAGACGTCTTCGGCCAGATGCTCCGGCAGCCGGAAGCCCTGCAGCGCGATTCCGTACACGTAGCGCGAGAAGCGTTCGACGAGCTCGCGCCACGCATCTTCTTCGCCGATCCGGCAGCGCGCGACCAGGTCGGCATCAGGTTCAGGCGTTACTCCCACATGCTCATACTGGCAGGGCTGCGGGGCATGTGGCACCCGTCACCCAGACGCGTCGTCCGGCGAAGTGACTACACTCCCGCGCCGTGGTAAGGAGGCCTCGCTTCGCGTCTGACGGCTCGAATGTCGTCGGGGGCGCCCCGCTCGACGCGCTTCTCCGGGCTGCCGCAGAGTTCGTGGGCACCTTCTCGCTCGTCTTCATCGCAGTGGGCGTGCTGGCCTCCGGCGCCCTTTCGGGCGATACCGCGCTGCTTCCGGTTGCGCTGGCAACCGGCCTGGCGGCCGCGATCATGGTGTCTGCGATCGGACACATCTCGGGAGGCCATCTGAACCCGGCGGTGACGGTCGCGTACGTCATCACGCGCCGCATCCCGCTCTTCACCGGAGTGCTGTACGTGATCGCCCAGCTCGGCGCCGCGGTGACAGCGGTGCTAATGATCCGCTGGCTCTACCCGGGAACGAGCGCCGAATCGACCGGCTTCGGCGCGCCCGCCATCGATCCGGCCCTCTCGACCGGCGAGGCACTCGTCATCGAATCGCTGCTCACGTTCTTCCTGGTATGGGTGTACTTCGCGAGCGCGGCAGACCTGCGCGGCACGTTCAAGGTGATCGCCGGGCTGGCGATCGGACTTACCTACACGGTCGGAGCACTGGTCGCCGACCCGCTCACCGACGCGATCATGAACCCGGCCCGGGCGTTCGGCTCGCAGGTCGTGGACACGAGCTGGGACGACTTCTGGATCTGGTACGCAGGCCCATTGCTGGGCGGCGCGATCGCGGCGCTCTTGTATGAGCTGCTGTACCTGCGCCCGTTGCGCCCGCCGCCTCTGATCCCGCCCGAAGCCTAGGAGGAACTAGGCCGCCGGAACCGCCGCGCAGCCGTGGACGTGGTCGTCCACGAGGCCGGCCGCTTGCATGAAGGCGTAGACGGTCGTCGGGCCGAGGAAGCGGAAGCCGCGTCGCCGAAGCTCCTTGGCAAGAGCAGCGGATTCCGGGGTCTGTGCGGGCACGGCGTCCGCGCCGCGGGGCCGCGGCCGAGTGGGCGGAGCGAACGACCAGAGGAACTCGGACAGAGCTGTGCCGAGCCCGGTGGCCGCGACAGCGTTGGCGACCGTGGCCTCGATCTTGCCGCGGTGGCGCACGATGGCGGAGTCGGCCAGGAGGCGCTCGACGTCGCGGTCGCCGAATCGCGCGACGCGATCGATGTCGAAGCCGGCAAAGGCGCGCCGGAACCCCTCGCGTTTCCGCAGGATGGTCGTCCACGAGAGCCCTGACTGGAACGCCTCCAGCGTGAGCAGCTCGAACAGGCGGCGGTCGTCGCGCTCAGGCCTCCCCCACTCGTCGTCGTGGTAGGAGCGCAGCAGCGGATCATCGCCTGCCCACCAGCAGCGCCGCACACCGTCGTCGCCAACGACGAGCCCCGACATGGTGGGCAGTCTGTCAGCGCCCAAAGAAACCTACGAGAGCCACACACCTCCGCCGCCGGAGCCGGGCTTGTCCCGGCGGGAGGCTCATACCGGAGACGCAACGCCGAACAACCGGTGAGAGCCGCCGGCTCCGACCACGTCGGAGCAACCACAAACGCCGTAAAGGAGGGGGCTCACGGGGGAACCAGGGGTTCCCCCGTGTTCGAACCAGGGTTCCCCCGTGCTCGAACCAGGGGGTTCCCCCGTGCCGATACACCCCCGGCGGGATTCGAACCCGCGATCTCCTGGCTGAGAACCAGGCATCCTAGGCCGCTAGACGACGGGGGCCAGGTCGACCGACTGTAGCAGCGGTCTGCGCGGGTCGCGGAGGATGTCACGCTTGTCGTGGAACTTCGTGACGGCGGTCGTGTGTGTAGGTCAGGCGGTGACGAGAATAGCGGCCTCCTCGGCGGGGACGGAACGGTCGTGCAGGCGAGGTCACCCTCGATCGCGACGGCGAGCTTTGCAACAGCGCACCGGTACGACGGGAACGCTCATCGCGGCGCTGCGTCCTGAAGCTCGGCGAGCCGTGACTGCGCGCGCTGCGTCGAGACGAGGTTGCCCTTGCGCTCGTAGCGCGCGAGTGCCTGCTCGAGCTTTTACGTCTCGCTAGCGTTACGCTAGCAATCTGCTAGCATCGGCGCATGGCGACGCTGCACGTCCGGAATGTTCCAGAGCCGCTGTACGAGACCCTCAGGCAGCGGGCGGAGAGCGAGGGGCGGTCGATCGCAGCCCAGGCCCTGTACCTGATCGAGGATGCCCTGCTGAATCCCGCCAAACGGCGCCGGGAGGCAGGCTTGCTGAAGCGTTCACAAGGGCCGACCGCGAGCGCGTTCGATCGCTTCACGCCGCGCGCGCGCAACGTCGTCACGCATGCCGAGAAGGAGGCGGAGGCGCTGAAGCACGATGCCGTCGGGACCGAGCACATTCTGCTCGGACTGCTGCGGGAGCGTCACGGGCTCGCCGTGCGCGTGCTCGAGTCGCTTGGCATCGCCGCCAAGGATGTCCGCGCGCAGGTGAAGCGCAGCGTCGGCCAGGGCGAGACGAGCCGGTCAGGACCGAGACCGTTCACGCCGGAGAGCAAAAAGGCCCTCGAACTGTCTCTCCGCGAGGCCCTGGCGCTGGGGCACAACTACATCGGCACCGAGCACATCCTGTTGGGACTGATCCGCGAGAAGAAGGGGGTCGCCGCCCGTGTTCTCGGAGAGTTCGGCGCCGACGCCGACAAAACCCGTGACGCATTCATCCGCCTGGTCTCCGCCGCGCCGTGGGCTGAGCCCACGTTCATGGCGGGAGCGGGCCGCGGCCAGATCGAGGGCCCGCCGACCGAGTGGGAATACCGCGCGACCGAGCTCAAGGGCCCCGCCACGAAGTGGACCGAGGATCTGAACGCAGCAGCAGGGGAGGGCTGGGAGCTTCTGTCGCTGCTCCAGCAGGGCGCCGGCGCGCGGGCCGTCTTCCGCAGGCCGGTCGGCTAGAAACACGCGCGAGCGGTGCTCTTGCTACGCGCCGCGCGCGCTGACCAGGGGGCCCGTATCCAGCGGCTCGAAACCCAGCCGCTGCGCGATTTCCTCGCTCGTGGGCTGCGTCCCTTCGGTCCACAACGAGCGCAGCAGCTCACCGGTCTGTGCGCTGCGCCACCAGTCGTCGCCGGCCTCGCGGCGCAGGTGCTCACGCAGCTGCGCCGAGCGGATCCAGGCGCGCAGGTAGTCGGCGGAGTAGAAGCCTGCGTCCATGTCGGCAAGGAAATTGTCCGGGCGGTAGTGGACGCCGGTCGCGCCCGTGAGCAGCTCCGAGTAGCGGTCGCCGCTGGTTCCGTTCCGTCCGAACGTGGACCAGAACTCGAGCTCGAACAGCAGCTTGGCCACGTAGCGCCGGAAGAGGAAGAGCTCGACGAAGCTCGCCGCCTCGGCGTTCTCCGCGGCCTGCTCCGGGCTGAGGTCGAAGTAGCGCTCGTGCCAGCCCGGCTCGCGAGAGATCGCCTCGACGATGTAGGAGTAGATCTCCGTCAGGGCGTGATCGCGCGCGACTGCCCGGAAGGTGTACGGCAGTCCGTCCGAGGAGCCCGCGTAGTGGAGCGCATGTCCGGCCTCGTGCAGGAACGCCTGGTAGTCGTGCAGCCCGCCCTGCGCACGCGTGATCAGGTGTACCACGTGCGGCGGGTCGGAAGGAACGACGCATGCGCGCGGGCTTTTCTGAGGGCGGTCGTCGAGGTCGAGGCGAATGTTGGGCTGGGCGGCGAGGTCGAGGCCCAGCTTGCTCAGCGTGTCGAGGCAGACCTCGACGACGCGTTCTTTCGTGTAGGTCGACTCGAGCGGCGACAGACGTCGCACGTAGGCGATGTGGAACGAGGCGGGAACCGACTCGCGCTCGGGGCCTAGTAGGCGTTCGAACCAGCGCTCGCGGAGGTTCTCGTACGACTCTCCGAGTCTCTCGGTGGCCGCCTGCAGCACGTCCAACAGCCGCCGGATCGAAACCCCTTTCTCCTCCTCTGCGCGTTCGACAGGGTCGCGGATCCCCGAGATCTCGGCGTCCAGCTCCTCGACGCGCTCGATCAGATCGAGGCGGTCGTCGTTGAAGGAGGCCGAGACGTCGGCGGCAAGCAGGCCGAGCTCCTGGCGCTCGCCGTAGCCGACCAGCACCGCAAGCCGTGCCTGGGCAGAGCGGAGTGGAAGCTCGTCGCCTTTGTACGAGATGCGCGCAGCGAGGATCTTGTTCTCCACCTCGTCGGCGAGCTCAGCGATCTCGCGCTCGATGAGCCCGCCTTCACACGTCTTGCGCAGGCGGTAGAGGCGCTCCCGTTCGCCGGCGTCGGCGGCCGCCGTCTCCGCCTCCTTGAGAGCATCCCGCTGCTCGCGGGTGAAGAGGTCGGCGTGCCGCGCGACGATCTCCGCGCCCTCCGAGACCTCTTTCTCGCCCACACGCACGGCCCGCGCCTCCTCCATGCGCTCGTAGCGGTAGCGCTGGAGCTGCGACTCGTACTCGGCGGGGCTACGGACGGCGGTGGCGCTCACGGGGTCGAAATCTAACCCGGCTCAATCAGGCGTCGCACGACGTTCAGCAGCTCGTCGAGCGCGAACGGTTTGATGATCACAGCGTCGACCCCCTCCGGCTCGCTGAACCGGGCCACGTCCACCGAGCCCGTTAGCAGGGCCACGGCGGGCCGCTCCCCTCCCCCGGGCAATCGATCGAGGAGTGCGAGGCCGCCCTCGCGTCCTTCGTCCATGCGGACGTCGAGCAGCACCAGGTCGACGGCGGAGGCGGTCGCGTGCGCCGCGGCCTCGTCGACGGTCGCGGCCTCTAGCACGTGGTACCCGTCCAGCTCCAGGTTGATGCGACAGAGCATCCGCAGCGCAGCGTCGTCGTCGACGACCAGCACCGTGCCGGTCCGGCCGCCGCCGTCCTTCACCGGCTTTCTCCCTTCGCGGCACGGATGCGCGCAAGCGATGACTCACGGCCCAGGAGCTCGAGGCTCTCGAAGAGCCCCGGGGAGACGGTCGAGCCGGTCACGGCCACCCGAATCGGCTGAAAGGCCTTGCGGGGGGAGACGTCGAGCCGCTCGGCCAGCCCGCGCAGGGCCTCCTCGATGCGGTCGGCGGTGTACGGCTCGACGACGGCGAGCTCCTCGGCAGCCGCGGCGAGCACGGGGGCGCCGCCGTCCACCTGCGCCGGGTCGACGCTGACATCCGCGAAGAAGAAGCCGGCAAAACCAGGGTACTGGCCGAGCAGCGAGATCTTGTCCTTGACGAGCGGAACGGTCTTCCGCACGAGCGCCTCATCCCAGTCGAAGCCCTGGGCTCGCAGGTATTCGACCAGGCGGTCACCGTACTCCTCGTCGGACAGAGCACGCAGGTACACGCCGTTCATCCATTCGAGCTTCTTGTAATCGAACGTCGCCGGGCTGGCGCCCACGCGCTCGAGTGAGAAGCGCTCGATGAGCTCGTCGCGCGACATGATCGTGGTGCGGTCGTCGTAGGACCAGCCGAGCAGCACCAGGAAATTCGTCAGCGCCTCGGAGATGTAGCCGGCCGCGCGGAACTCGTCCACCGACTGAGCGCCGTGCCGCTTGGATAGCTTCTTGCCGTCCTCACCGAGAACGTCGGGGACATGCGCGTACACGGGCGGCTCGTGTCCGAGAGCGCGCAGGACCTGGATCTGGCGCGGTGTGTTCGAGACGTGGTCGTTGCCGCGGATGACGTGCGTTATGCCGTCGTCCATGTCCTCGACCGGCGATGCGAAGTTGTACGTGGCGCGGCCGTCCGAGCGGACGATGACGAGATCGTCGAGCGCATCGTTGGGGAACTCGATGCGGCCGCGCACGACGTCGTCCCAGCCCGTCATGCCTTCGTCCGGCATGCGAAAGCGGATTGCGCCCTCGTCCTCGTACGCACGGCCCTCGTCGACGAGCTGCTGCGCGAGCTCGCGGCAGCGCTCCATGACGTCGAGCTGGAAGGTGACCGGGCCGTCCCAGTCGATGCCCAGCCAGCGCAGCGACTCCTGGATCTGCTCGATCGACTCCGCCACCTCGCGACTCGTGTCGGTGTTCTCGATGCGGAGCCGGCATTCGCCGCCGGCTCTGCGGGCGAACAGCCAGTTGAACAGGAACGTGCGGGCGACGCCGATGTGCAGGAACCCGGTCGGGCTGGGCGCCATCCTGACTCTGACGGACACGCGGGTAGGTTACTGGCGTGCTGCTCGGCGCCCACTGCTCGGGCGGAATCAAGACCGCGCTCGATCGAGCCGGCGAGATCGACGCAGACGTCGTCCAGCTGTTCGCCCAGAGCCCACGCGCGTGGCGGTTCCCGAACCACGACCCTGCCCTTCTCGCGCGCTTCCGCGAGCGACTCGGCGAGGGACCGGTCCGCGCCGCGCTCGTGCACGCGCTCTACCTGGTCAACCTGGCCGCTCCGAACGACGAGATCTACGAGAAGTCGGCAACGACGCTCTGCTCGACCGTCGACGCCGCCTCTGCGATCGGCGCGGACGTGGTCTTCCATGTCGGCTCGCACCTCGGCGCCGGCTTCGAGGCCGGCCTCGAGCGCGTGCTCCCGGCGATGGCACGCGCACTCGAGCGGTGCTCGGACGGCACGTGGCTGCTGATGGAGAACTCGGCGGGCGCCGGCGGCACGATCGGGCGCTCAGTCGAAGAGCTGGCGACCATCTTCGAGCGGCTCGACAGGCACGAGCGGCTCGGCGTCTGCCTCGATTCCTGCCATCTGTACGTGTCGGGTTGCGATGTGACGAAGCCCGAGGCCCTCGATGCAGTGCTGGAAGAGGTGGATGACGCGATCGGCCTCGATCGCCTGCGCGCGGTGCACGTCAACGACGCAGCAACTCCCCTCGGCTCGAACCGCGATCGTCATGCCAACATCGGCGAGGGCCTCATGGGCGAGCAGCTGGGCGTGTTCGTCGGTCACCCGCTGCTGCAGCAACTGCCGGCAGTCCTCGAGGTGCCGGGCAAGGATGGTCACGGGCCCGACGCCGACGAGGTGCGCAGGCTCAAGGAGCTCCACCGCCGGTGGCGCGGCAAGCGCAGGCGCCGTCCCAAATAGCCATGTCCCACTGGGGCCGGCCGCGTGCCTCCCTCCGGTCCGAGGCTAGCGGCAGGATGCGCACGGGTGGGAGACCAACTCGTACCGAGCCTGTGACGACGCGGCGCCCCGGAGGTCGACCGCACAGCCTGTCGCTGCGGGCTACGCGTTCGGCGCGATGCGGGCGACGATCCGGAAGCTCGGGCGATCGAGCGCAAGCTCGAAGAACTCGGGATTCACGCAGCCGAGACCATTGCTCTTGCTCTCGTAGCAACTCGACACGTCCGCCTCGCACATCGGCAGCGGCTCGCGCATGGCCTTCACCGCCCCGAAGCCACCTCTCCGGCGCTCGGCCTGCTCGAGCAGCTCGACGTCGATCTCAACCTCGTAGACCTTCTGCATGCAGCCGACATACGTGCGCCCGAACTCCTCAAAGGCATAGACGAACGGGCAGGCTCGCTCGAGGCATGCGGCCGGATAGACGACCTTGTCGCAGTGGACTCCGCAGCGCCGGCACTCGACCTCTTGCTGCGGATGCAGCGGGAGTCGTCGGACGCTCGGCGCCGTCTGATCCATACCTGGATTTTGGGCGTTAGGAGCTGCTCCTCGCAAGACTTGACAGGCACAGCCAAAAGTGCTTGTGCTCAGACGCTCGATTGCAGCCGGTGGACGATGTTGAGCAGGTCCATCCGAAGGGTGCGGCCGCAGCTGGTCGAACAGCGCCTGCCTCGCCGACTCGACGATGATGAGTCGGAGCAGTGCTCGTCAGTCGCGTCTACGTGGAGGAGAAGCTCCAACTCGCTCAGCTGCGCCCGGGACGAAAGAGGCTACGAAATGCCCTCGTCCGTCGAACCGGACCGCCTCGAGCACGGCGGGTAGGGTAGCCGGGTGGCGCGAAAGTTCCTGTGGGCGTCGCTCGCGCTCGCCCCCGTCACGATCCTCTTGCATTACGCCGCCGACTTCGGCGACACGGTGGACTTCGCGCTCGCCGCCCTCGCACTAATCCCGCTCGCCTGGCTGATCGGCGAGGCAACCGAGCACGCAGCGCATCACACAGGGCCAGGCATCGGCGGCTTTCTCAACGCCACGTTCGGCAACGCCCCCGAGCTGATCATCGCGCTCTTCGCAGTATCCGAGGCCCAGTTCGAGGTTGTGCGGGGCTCCCTGTCCGGCAGCGTGATCGGCAATCTGCTCCTCGTGCTCGGCTTCTCGCTCCTCTTCGGAGGCCGAGGTGAGCTCGACCGCTCCTCGACATTCGTGTCGCTCGGGCTCGTCGCGACCGCGGTGCTCGTCTTCCTCATCCCAGCGGTGCCAGGCTTCGAGGGAGATCCGGAGCGCGATTCCCTCGCGCGCCTCTCGATCATCCCGGCGGTCGTGCTGTTGGGTCTCTACCTCGTGGTCACATACGTGACTCTGCGCCGGCACCGCGAGCTGCACCTCATGGATGAACCATCCGATGCGCGCGCCTGGTCATTGCGGTTCGCGCTCGGCGTGCTGGCGCTGGCAACGGTCGTCACGGCGGTCGTCGCCGAGATCGTGGTTTCCACTATCGAGCACTTCGCCGAAGCCACGGGCATGAGTGACTTCTTCGTCGCGGCGGTGATCGTCGCAATCGTCGGCAACGCCGCCGAGCACGGAGGCGCCGTGGTCGTCGCCGCCCGCGGCAAGATCAAGCTGGCGGCCGAGATTGCGCTCGCCTCGAGCGCTCAGGTGGCTGTCTTCCTCATCCCAACGGTGGCACTGCTGGCCTGGCTGATCGAGCCGCTGGCGCTGTCCTTCCGCCCGGTCGAGCTGATCGCGCTGGGCGCCGCCGTGGTGCTGACTACGCTCCTGCTGGGCGACGGGCGCTCGAGCCGGCTGCGCGGCGTCATCCTCATCGCCGCGTACGTCGCGACCGCGGTCGCGTTCCTCCTCGCCGGCGACCGCTAAGCGCGGGCCAGCACACCGAGCGCTCGTGGGATCACGTCGATCGCGACCTCGATGTCCTCGTCCGTCACGTCGAGGTGGGTCACGGCGCGCAGCACGTTGGGATGCACCGTGATCGAGAGCGCGACACCGCCCGCACGCAGACGGTCGAGAGCTTCGGCGCTCGTCAGGCCGATGAGGCCGACGTCGAGCTGCACGAAGTTGGTCTCGACCTGCGCGACGTCGACAGGTAGGCCGGCGCCTGCCAGCGCCTCGGCAAGCCTCCGAGCCCGCGCGTGGTCGTCGGCGAGGCGCTCCACGTGGTGGTCGAGCGCGTACACGCCGGCGGCGGCCACGATGCCGGCCTGGCGCATCGCTCCCCCGAACAAGAACTTGAAGCGGCGAGCCGTGCGCATGCGCTCGGCCGACCCGGCCACGAGTGCCCCGAGCGGGCAGCCGAGCCCCTTCGAAAGGCAGATGGTGACGGTGTCGAAGCTGCGCGCCAGCTCGGCCGGGGGCACGCCCGAGGCGACCGCTGCGTTGAGGAGCCGGGCACCGTCGAGGTGCACGCCGAGACCCAGCTCGCGACATGCGTCCGCAACAGCGCGCAGCTCATCCGGCGGCCAGACCCGCCCGCCCGAGGAGTTGTGCGTGTTCTCGAGGGAAACAAGCCGCGTGAGCGGATGGTGGATCACCTCGTCGTAGCGGACCGCAGCACGAATCTGCTCGGCCGACAGGCGGCCCATCTGGCCGGGTAGCCCACGCGTGACGAGGCCCGAGTGCGTGGCGGGCCCACCCAGCTCGTAGAGCAGCACGTGAGAGTTCTCCTCGGCCAAAAGCTCGTCGCCGGGCTCGCCCAGTATGCGCAGCGCGATCTGATTTCCCATCGTCGCGGTCGGGAGGAAGACGGCTTCCTCCTGCCCGAGCAGGGCCGCCACACGCTCCTCGAGCGCGATCACGGTCGGGTCCTCGCGTTTCTGCTCGTCGCCGACGACAGCCGCGGCGATTGCGGCGCGCATGCCGGCCGTCGGCTGCGTGAGCGTGTCGGAGCGCAGGTCGATCACAGCTGCGATTCCTAGACGCCCTTGGGCGCCTCGACCGCCACCGGTCGGTCCGGCCCGGCGCTCAGGTCCGGATGATCCTCGAACCGGTAGCGAACGACGGCGCGCTTCGCCGCCTTGACCTCGTCGAGCCGGCCCACCATCGCCCGCACGGGCGCGCGCTTGAGCGCTTCGGGATCCTCGCCCGCCTCGCGGGCGATGTCGACCATCGCTTCGGCGAAGGCGTCCAGGGTCTCCTTGGGCTCGGTCTCGGTCGGCTCGACCATGAGCGCCTCGGGCACCACAAGCGGAAAGTAGATCGTCGGCGGATGGAAACCGTGATCGATGAGACGTTTCGCAACGTCCAGCGCCGTGACTCCGTGCGCGCGTTTGAGGTTCCGCGCCGAGAGCACGAACTCGTGCATGCACAGCCGGTCGAAGGGAAGCTCGTAGGCGTCGCGTAGACGCGCGAGCAGGTAGTTCGCATTCAGCACGGCGGCCTCGGACATCTCCTTGAGCGCAGGCCCGTAGGCGCGGATGTACGCGTACGAGCGCACGAAGACGCCGAACGGCCCTCCGAACGCACGCACACGGCCGATCGACCCAGGACGGTCGTAGTCGAGGCGGTAGCGGTCGCCGTCACGAGCAACGACGGGAACCGGGAGGAACGGCTCCAGTGAGCGGCGCACGGCTATGGGGCCGGCGCCCGGCCCACCGCCTCCGTGCGGCTGCGAGAACGTCTTGTGCAGGTTGAAGTGGACGATGTCGAAGCCCATGTCGCCCGGACGCGAGATGCCGCACACCGCGTTCAGGTTGGCGCCGTCGTAGTACAGGAGCGCCCCGGCGTCGTGGAAGATGCGCGCCACCTCCTCGATGCCCTCGTCGAAGAGGCCGAGCGTGCTCGGGTTGGTGAGCATCAGGCCGGCCGTCTCGCTGTCCACCTTGGCGCGGAGCTCCTCGAGGTCGACGTTGCCCCGCGCATCCGTCGCCACGCTTACCACCTCGTAGCCGGCCATGGTCACGCTGGCCGGATTGGTGCCGTGAGCCGTGTCGGGAATGACTATCTTGCGGCGAGCCTCGGCGCGCTCCGCGAAGTACGCGCGCATGAGCAGGAGCCCGGTCAGCTCGCCCTGCGAGCCCGCCGCGGGCTGCAGAGAGACGGCATCCAGGCCTGCCACCTCGGCGAGGATTTCCTGGAGGCGCCACATCAGCTCGAGCGCGCCCTGCGCGCCGTCCTCCTCCTGGAGAGGGTGCAGGTCCCTGAAGCCCGGGAGCGTGACGACTCGCTCGTTGACGCGCGGGTTGTGCTTCATCGTGCACGAGCCCAGCGGGTAGAAGCCGGTGTCGACGCCGTAGTTGCGCGACGTGAGCTCGGTGAAGTGCCTGACCAGCTCGGGCTCCGACACCTCGGCCAGCCGCGGTGGACGCTCGCGGCGAAGCTGGGGTGGCACCTCGGCGGTCGGGAGGTCGTGGCGCGGCAGGGAGTACGCGGTACGACCGGACCTCGACTTCTCGTAGATCAGGCGCACTCGGCGAGCACCTCCGCGAGGCGGTCGATGTCGGCCGGCGTGCGCTTCTCCGTGACGCAGACGAGCAGCACATCGTCCAGACCTGCGTAGTCCCGGCCGAGCGGGTAGCCGGGATGCACGCCTCGCTCGCGCGCGCCGCGAATGACCTCGCGCGCAGGCCGTCCGACTCGGACGGCAAACTCTTTGAACGTTGTCTGTTCGGGAAACAGCAGTGGAAGCCCTAGCCGTTCCTTGGCGTAGGCCGCGAGGCTCATGCAGGTCTCCCCCACCTCGCGCAATCCCTGCGGGCCGAGCCATGTCAGGTAGACGAGCCCGCCCAGGGCGAGCAGCGTCTGATTGGTGGTGATGTTGGAGGTTGCCTTCTCGCGCCGGATGTGCTGCTCGCGCGTCTGCAGGGTCAGTACATAGCCGCGCCGGCCGTGCGCGTCGGTGGTCTCTCCGACAATGCGGCCGGGCATGCGGCGCACATGTTCGGCTCGCGCCGCCAGGAATCCATAGTGCGGGCCGCCGTAGGAGAGGTGATTACCCGCCGGCTGCCCCTCCCCGACGGCGAGTGCGCACCCGTAGTGGCCGGGCGCCTCAAGGACGCCGAGCGACATCGGGTCGACGTGCGCGACTACCAGTGCCTCGTGCTCGTTTGCAGCGGCTGCCAGCTCGGGCGCCGGCTCGAGGCACCCGAACACGTTGGGCTGCTGGAAGAGCACGCAGGCGGCGTCGCGCGCCGCGTCACCGAGCTCGTCGGGATCGGTCACCCCACCCCGGTGCGGCACCTCGACCACCTCGAGCCCGAAGCCTGGTGCGTAGGTCTTCACGACCTGTCGTACCTGCGGGTTGACCGCCTCTGCGACGACCACCTTGGAGCGCCCGGTCACGTGTTTGGCGACGAAGCACGCATCCGCCGCCACTGTGGTGCCGTCGTAGCCTGAGGCGTTCGAGACGTCCATGCCGGTCAGCTCGCAGACAGCGGTCTGGTACTCGAAGATGGCCTGGAGGACTCCTTGGCTCAGCTCCGGCTGGTACGGCGTATAGGCGGTCAGGAATTCCCCGCGCGAGAGCACCGTCTCCACCACCGCCGGTACGTAGTGGTCGTAGATGCCGGCGCCCAGGAACGACAGCTCCTGGCCCGTGTGGGTGTTGCGGGATGCCAGCTCGCTCAGATGCTCGACGATCTCGAGCTCCGAGAGCGCAGGCTCGAGGTCGAGCGGGCGCCCCAACCGAACTCCCGCAGGGATGTCGGCGAAGAGGTCCTCGACTGTCGACACGCCGACGGCGGCGAGCATCTCGTCGCGGTCAGCCTCCGTCAGCGGGACGTAGCGCAGCGAGCTCACGCTCGGCTCCCGAGCAACGATCTCACTGGTCTGCGAGCAGCCGGCGGTACGCCTCGGCGTCCAGCAAGGATTCGACTTCTGAGGGCTCCGAGAGGCGGATCCGGATGAGCCAGCCTTCGCCGTACGGGTCCTGGTTGACGGTCTCGGGCGCCTCGACAACCGCCTGGTTCACCGCGAGCACCTCACCGGAGAGCGGCGCGATCACGTCCGAGACAGCCTTGACGGACTCCACCTCGCCGTACGACTCGTCCTTCGCGACGCTGGCTCCCTCCGCGGGCGGCTCGAAGTGGACGAGCTCGCCGAGGGCGTCCTGCGCGTACCACGTCACTCCGAGCGTGGCCTCGGCGTCCTCGAGACGGGCCCAGTCGTGTTCGCGGTGGTAGCGAAGGTCCTCCGGGTAGCTCTCTGCAGCCGCCACTACTCCTCCTCTCGCCGGTAGATGGGCTTGCGGACCACGCGCGCACGGCGCGGACGGCCGCGCACGTCGACGGTCAGCGAGGTGCCGGGCTCGGCGAGCCCTGCTTGCACGTAGCCCATGCCGATGCCCCGCTCGAGCATGGGCGAGTGTGATCCCGAAGTCACTTCGCCACCCTCGACGATCGCCATGCCCTGCCTGGGAACGGCACGCTCCTCCATGACGAACGGCACCAGTCTGCGTTCCGGCCCCTCCGTGCGGATGCGGCGGATCACATCGGCCCCCGTGAACTCTTTCTGCTGCGCGCACGTCCAGCCGAGGCCGGCCGAGATCGGATCGGTGTCGGGGCCGATGTCGTTGCCGTGCAGCGGATAGCAGACCTCGAGCCGAAGGCTGTCCCGCGCACCAAGCCCGCAGGGAGTGGCACCGCGTGCGAGCACGCGCTCCCAAAGCGCCTGCGCATCGTCGACCGCGGCCAGCAGCTCGACGCCTTTCTCGCCCGTGTAGCCGGTGCGGTTGACCATGCAGGGAACGCCGTCGACGTCGCCTTCCGCGAAGGTGAAAGCGGGTGCGTCGTCCAGGCCGAGGCGCTCCAGCGAATGCGGTCCCTGGACGGCGAGCAGCGCATAGTCGTCGGAGACGTCGCGCACGTCCGAGCCGGCGATCTCGCGCTCCTTGACCCAACCGAAGTCCGTCTCGCGATTCGACGCGTTCACGATCAGCAGGTAGCGGAAGCTGCTCACCCGGTACGCGATCAGGTCATCGAGGATGCCTCCGCGCTCGTTGGTGAGCAGCGTGTACTGCGCGTTGCCGTCGTCGATGCGGTCGAGGTCGTTCGAGAGCAGCGACTGGAGCAGGTCGTACGCCTTCGGCCCTTCCACCTCGAACTCGCCCATGTGGGAGACGTCGAACACGCCGCAGTCGCGGCGCACCGCCCGATGCTCGGCGGCCACGCCCTCGTACTGCACGGGCATCTCCCAGCCGGCGAACGGCACCATGCGCGCCCCGGCGGCGCGGTGCAGCTCATCGAGGGGCGTCCGCCGCAGCGTCTGCATGCGCCGCGGATGCTAGCCAGCTAGCTGGCGGCTGCGAGCTAGGAGTCGTCGCGGAGGAACGACGGGATGTCGATCTCCTCCGGAGTCTCGAAAGGCTCGCCGACCGGCTCGCGCCGCACCTCCACCGGAACGGCCGTTCCCTCGCGGCGCCGGCGGCGCAGGCGTGGGGTGCCGAAGCCGGTCGCGATCACTGTTACCCGCACCTCGTCGCCCACGGATTCGTCGATCACCGCGCCGAAGATCACATTGGCGTTCTGGTCGGCGGCGCCCGTGACGACCTCGGCCGCCTCGTTGACCTCGAAGAGCCCCATCTCGGGCGGCCCGGTGATGTTGAGCAGTACTCCCGTCGCGCCTTCGATCGACGCCTCCAGCAGAGGCGAGGAGACGGCCGTACGGGCCGCCTCTGCTGCCCGACTGTCGCCTGACGCGACGCCGATTCCCATGAGCGCCGAGCCGGCCTCGCGCATGATCGTGCGCACGTCGGCGAAGTCGAGGTTGACGAGCCCGGGCACCGTGATCAGGTCGGTGATGCCCTGCACGCCCTGGCGCAGGATGTCGTCGGCAATTCGGAACGCCTCGACGATCGACGTCTGCTTCTCGACCACCTGCAGCAGCCGGTCGTTCTCGATCACGATCAGCGTGTCGACCTGTTCGGACAATTCCTGGATGCCCGTCTCGGCCTGGTCTCCGCGCCGCCGCCCCTCGAAGGAGAACGGCCTCGTGACGACTCCGACCGTGAGCGCTCCAATCTCGCGTGCGAGCTCCGCGACGATCGGTGCGCCGCCGGTTCCCGTGCCGCCGCCCTCGCCCGCTGTGACGAAGACCATGTCTGCGCCCTTCAGCGCCTCCTTCAGCTCGTCGCGGCTCTCCTGCGCGGCTGCTTTGCCGACTTCCGGATCAGCGCCTGCACCCAGGCCGCGCGTGACACCCGCGCCCACCTGCACCTTGATGTCGGCGTCCATCATCAGCAGCGCCTGGGCGTCCGTGTTCACCGCGATGAACTCCACGCCCGACAGGCCGGCCTCGACCATCCGGCTTACGGCGTTCGTGCCGCCGCCGCCTACACCGGCGACCTTGATCACGGCCAGGAAGTCCCGGCTTTCGTCGCGCACTCTCAAGGGTCCTCTACCTCAACCTCAAGTACAAATTGAGCCATTCGTCCATGGGCAGGCGATCAGAGGGTACGCCTGCCCACCCAACCTGTCAAACCAAAAAAAGCATGCTCGCCTAAAGCTCAACCTGAGAGTTGAGAGTTGCATCTCCACCGCCGACCACTCGTGTTGGGTCGGTCAGGTCGAGGTAGCGCAGGGCGGCCTGTTCATCCTCTTCGATTGAGCCGAGCACGGCGGCAGCGGCGGCAAGCTTGCTCGCTACCTGGCGCGCACTGCCGAGCCGCAGCTGCAACCCTGACTCCCTGAGCACGACGGTGAGCTCGCCGGGGCCGATCTTCACCGTTCGAAAGCCGGGCCGCGCCAGCAGGGAGCTCTCCGCCCGGAGCGCGTCGGCGAGGACACGGAGAGCCGGCACGATCCGCTCCGGAGCGCTTGCCCCCGGACGGTCGGGAGCCTCGGCGCGCGGCACCCATACGCGCGTCAGCGGTGGGTAGGGCTTCTGCACGAGCGGACGCAGTACGGCCCCGTGGGACGAGACGAGCCACGCGTCCGATCCGCTGCGCAGGACCGCGACGGCCCTGTCGGGCTTGACCACGATGCGGAGCGTGTTCGGGAACGCACGGTCGTAGCTCACCCCGCGCACCTCACGGAGACCCTCGAGCCGATCGTGAACGGCCGACCCGTCTAGCGCCAGCAGGCTCTCGCCCATGAGAGGCGCGAGCGCCCTCCGCACGTCACGCTCGAGGGCGGGCGGCGCGCCCTGCACGGCGAGTGTACGGATCGCGAACATCGAGGTCTGTCGCGCGAGCGCGAACACGATCAGACCCGCGACCAGCAGCGCCACGCCTGCCGCGAACGATCGGGCTGAAGGGACGAACCGCTCGAGGTTCAGGCGTGGGACGCTCGCAGGCGAGCGACGCAGCCTGAGGACAGCCTGGCGGGCAGGGGGGCGACGGCGCTCCTCCACGAGCGCTCTTTCGCCGCCCGCCGCCGCGGTCCTACTCCGGGGGCAGCCGCTGGCCCGGCCGCGGAAGCTCGAGCTCCCCGAGCAGCTGCACCTCGTGCTCCAGCTCCACGCCGAACCGCTCTTGCGCGCGGCGACGGGCGTCGGCCATGAGAGCGAGCGCGTCGCGCGTGCGGGCGCCGTCGGCGTTCTCGATGAAGTTCGCATGGCGCGGCGAGATCTGGGCCCCACCGAGCCGGTGGCCGCGCAGACCGCATGCCTCCAGAAGGCGGCCCGCGGTGAGCTCGTGCTCCGGATTCTTGAAGACGCTGCCGAACGTGCGCTTGTTCGTCGGCTGCGCCGCTTTCCGCTGCGTCTGCATCGCCGCGACGGTTGCCTTGATCTCCTCTACCGGGCTCGGCTCGAGCCGCAGCTCGGCCTGCGCGACGACCTGGCCCGGCCGCAGCTCCGAGTGCCGGTAGCGCATACCGAGCTGCTCGGGCGTAAGCCACTCGGAGCCCTCGGACGTGACGACCAGCGCTCGCTCGAGTACCCCCGCGAGGTCGCCGCCGTACGCGCCCGCGTTCATCCATACGCCGCCGCCCACCGTACCCGGGATCGCACAGGCGAACTCGAGCTTGCCCAGACCGGCGGCGCGTGCCCGGTGCAGGCAGACCGCAAGAGCGGCGCCGCCGCCGGCGAGCAGGCGGTCACCCTCAGTCCGCACGCCCGCCAGCTCACCCTCGAGCCGGAGCACGAGGCCGTCGACCCCGGCGTCGGCGACGAGCAAGTTGGATCCGAGCCCGACGACCGCCACGTCGGTCCCGCGCTCCGCGGCCCAGCCGAGGGCATCCTCCAGCTCTGCGATCGTCTGCGGCCGCGCGAACCACCGTGCCGGGCCGCCTGTGCCCAACGTGGTGAAACGCGAGAGAGCAACCTGCTCTTCGATCCTCAAGCAAGCTCCTCGAGCACGAGCGGGACGGCCTGATCGACGTCTCCCGCGCCAAGGGTCAGCAGAGCGTCCCCCGGGCGGGCCCGGCGCGCCAGGAAACGGGCGCCGTCCGGCGCGTGCGGCGTCCACGCGACCGCCATGCCCGCACGGACCTCCGAGAGGGCGTCCACCACCTGCTTGCCGGAGACGCCGTCGACCGGCCGCTCGCGCGCGGGGTAGACATCGGTGACCGCCACGGCGTCCGCGTCGGCGAGCGCGGCGGCCAGCTCGCGCGCAAGATGCCGCGTGCGGGAGAAGAGGTGCGGCTGGAACAGCACGAGCACCCGACCCTCGTGCGCCTCCCGCACTGCCGCGAGGACAGCCGCCACTTTGGCGGGGTTGTGCGCATAGTCGTCGTAGACCGTGACGCCCGCGACCTCGCCGCGGCGCTGCAGCCGGCGCGCAACGCCCTGAAAGGCGGCCAGGGCCTTCGCCGCGGCGCTGCTGTCGACCCCGGCCGACTCGAGGGCGGCCAGCGCACAGGCTGCGTTGCGTCGGTTGTGCTCGCCCGGCACGGCCAGCTCGACGTCCACGGCTGGGAGGCTCGCGCCGTGCACGACCGTCGGCACGTGTGGAAGCCACTCGGCGAACAGTGCTTCGACCTCCGCACGAGAGGCGAACTCCGTGTGGTGGTCGAGATCCACGTTCGTGACCACCGCGATGCGCGGACGCAGAGCAGCGATGGTGCGATCGGACTCGTCCCCCTCGACGACCAGCCAGCCCTGACCCGCGCGCGCGTTGCCGCCCAGCTGCGGCACCTCGCCGCCGATCACGAACGCAGGATCGAGCCCCAGACGATCGAGCGAGAAGGCGATCATCGCGGCGGTGGTCGTCTTGCCGTGCGCGCCTGCCACGACGATCGAGTCGCGGAGGGTCACCAGCTCGGCGAGCAGCTCGGCGCGCGTACGTCCGCTGATCAGACCGCGGAACGCAGTCGAGACGACGGTCTCCCAGCCGGCAGGGGCCTGCGGCGGCTCGGGAGCCACGGTCACATCGATGCCTGCCGCGCGCACGGCGCGCAGATAGGACGTCTCCACCCGGTCCCAACCGGCCACCTCGGCACCCCACGCCTTGGCGAGCACGGCATACCCGGAAAGCCCCGCGCCGCCGACGCCCGCGAACCAGATGCGGCGTCCTGTCAGACCGTCGCCCATGTCAGGCAGAGGCCAGGCGGATCAACTCGTCTGCCACTTCCGCGGCCGCGTCAGGGCGCGCCGCGGCCAGCTGCGCGCGTGACAGCGCCGCGAGGCGCTGCGGGTCGTTCAGAAGCGAGCGCACCAGCTCGGGCACGCGGCCGAGCTCGCTCTCGGGCACGACGAGCACGCCGCCCTGCCGCTCGAAGTAGCCCGCGTTCTTCGTCTGATGGTCGGCGGTCGCGAACGGGTATGGAACGAGCACGGCCGGTAGGCCCGCAGCAGCCAGCTCCCACACCGACCCGCCGGCGCGTGCCAGCGCGAGATCGGACGCGGCGTAGGCAGCGCCGATCTCGTCCGTGAACGCCACGAGCCGATAGTCCTTGCGTCGCACGCGGGGCGCCAGGGCCGCATGGTCGCGGTGGCCGGAAAGGTGCAGCACCGGTGGCCCCGCGGCCCCGAAGCTCTCGACGGCAAGCTCGTTGAGCGCGCGTGCGCCCTGGCTGCCTCCGACCACCAGGAGCACGCGTCCGTCGGCGGGCAGGCCGAAGAGCACACGCGCCTCGACGCGGCCAGCGGGCAGCGACCGGCGCGGGATCGGCCGGCCGGTGACCAGGAACTTCCCGCCGCTCCGTCCCTCGAGCGGAAAGGAAAGGAAGACGCGCCGAGCGAACCCTGCGGCCAGCCGGTTCGCGAGACCGAGGTGCGCGTCCGCCTCCAGGAGCGCCGCAGGGATGCGCCGCCTTGCTGCCGCCGCCACCATCGGCCCCGAGACGAAGCCGCCGCCGCCCAGCACGATGTCCGGCCGGCGCGCCGCGAGTATCTGACCGCACGCGCGCAGCGCGCGCACGTCGGTGAGCAGCGCCCGCGCGAGCGCCACTCCCGGCCGGCGGGGCAGGCCGACCGCCCGAAACGAATCGAAGGCGTAGCCCGCCTCAGGAACGAGCCGCGCCTCGACGCGTTCCGGCGACCCGGCGAACGTCACGCGGACGCCGCGCTCCAGAAGCTGCTCCGCGACGGCGAGTGCGGGAAGCACGTGACCGGCCGTCCCCCCTGCCGCGATCAAGCACGCGAGCTCTTGCCGGTGTTGCGTCATCTGCGGCGATGTTAAGGAGGATGCCGGCGGCAGTGAGGCAGACGACGAGGCTCGAGCCGCCTGCCGACACGAATGGAAGCGGGATGCCGGTCAGCGGGGCGAGGCCGAGCACGGCCGCGAGGTTGACGATTGCTTGCCCGCAGACGAGCGTCGTGAGCGCCGCCGCGAGCCGCTTGCCGAAGGGGTCGCGGCAGCGCAGCGCGATGCGGAAGCCCGTGTAGGCGAAGACCGCAAACGCAGCCAGCACGGCCGTCGTGCCCACGAGGCCCAGCTCCTCGCCGATGATGGCGAAGATCATGTCCGTATGAGCTTCGGGCAGGTAGAAGTTCTTGAGGACGCTCTCACCTAGACCGACTCCGAATAGACCGCCCGAGCCCATGCCGATCATGGCTTGCAGCGTCTGGAAGCCGGTGCCGTCGGCGTCTTGCCACGGATCGAGGAAGGTGAGAAAGCGCTCGCGCCGGTACGGCTCCACCAGGACGGCGGCGAAGGCGAGTGTCAGCGCAAGCGCGCCCGCCCCGGCCAAGAGGCGCAGAGGCGTGCCCGCCACCACCAGCAGTCCGCCGACCATCACCATCAGCGTCACGGTCGTGCCGAGATCCGGCTCCAGCAGGAGCAGGCCGCAGAAGAGCGCCGTCACGACACCGAGCGGCTTGGCAAGCTCGCCGAACGTGCGTGGCGCGGGGCGCCGGCTGAGGTACGCCGCCGCCCAGACCGCGACGGCCAGCTTGGCCAGCTCGGAAGGCTGGAAGACCGCCGGGCCGACCATCAGCCAGCGCGTGGCGCCGTTGACGGTCTCCCCGACCACCAGCACCACGACGCAGAGGAACGCAGCCGCTCCGAGGAGGAGTGGCGACAGGTAGCGCAACACGCGGAAGTTGAGCCGTGAGACGGCGATCATCAGCACGAGCCCGGCGACCGCGTAGACGGACTGCCGCTTGAGGTAGAAGCCGGGGTCGCTGTCGCCGAGCGTCGCCGGTGCCGACGTGGCGCTGTAGACCATGACGAGGCCGAAGGCGACCAGGCCGAGAGTGACGAGGACGAGTAGCGTGGACTCGAGCTGACCCTTCTTCACGCCCCTGGCCTCCTTCGGCTCCCGGCCGGCGGAGCCGGCGCGGCGAGTCGCCCCAACGACGTGAAGAGCCTCACAGTGCCTCCACGAGACGTCGGAAGTCGTCGCCTCGCTGCTCGAAGCTCTCGTACTGGTCGTAGCTCGCGCAGGCTGGCGACAAGAGGACGACCTCGCCGCGCTCCGCATCGCGGGCAGCGGCGGCAACTGCGCCCGCGATCGTCCCGACGCGCTCGTACGGCCGGCCCGTCGCACCGAGCGCTTCGGCGAGCTCGTCCGCGGCCTCGCCCACCAGGTAGACGGCGCGCACCCGCTCGGGGAGCCAGCGGGCGAACGCGCCGAAATCCTCGCCCTTGGCGCGGCCGCCGAGGATCAGGCGCACGGGAGCGTCGTACGCCTGGATGCCGCTCCGCACTGCGAACGTGTTCGTCGCGATCGAGTCGTTGACCCAGCGGACGCCGTCTCGCTCACGAACCAGCTCCAGGCGGTGCGGAACTCCTGCGAACTCACTCAGGGCGCGCGCGATCGCGTCGTCGCCGATCCCCGCCGCCCGTGCCGCCGCGGTTGCCGCCGCCGCGTTCGCACGGTTGTGTGCGCCCGGCAGACGGGGCTCGGCCGGCAGCTCGTCGTCGGCCGCGAACTGGATACCCTCGAGTCCCAGCCCGCGCGGCGCGATCTTGTGGCGTGCCCGCTCGAAGATGCGGAGCTTCGCCGCCGCGTACTGCTCGAGCGTTCCGTGGCGGTCGAGATGGTCGGGCTCGAGGTTGAGCAGCACCGCCACTTCAAGGTCGAGCTCCTGCACGTCCTCGAGCTGGAACGACGACAGCTCGCAGACGATCCACGCGTCCTCGGGCGGGCTCAACGACGTGAGCGGCCGTCCCACGTTCCCACCCACGGCGACCGGGCGCCCCGCTGCATGGAAGATCGTCCCCAGCAGCTCGGTGGTCGTCGTCTTGCCTTTGGTGCCCGTCACGCCGACGAACGGGCGCGGCCGCAGGAGCCGGAAGCCGAGCTCGATCTCGCTCCAAACCGGCACGCCGGCCGCGCGCGCGGCGACCACCGGCGCTGCCTCGCCGGGTACTCCGGGGCTTTTGATCAGCACGTCGACGTCGCCCTCCACGACTCCCCCTTCGTGTCCGAGCAAAACTTCGACGCCTGCCGCCACAAGCCTGCCCGCGTCGATGGCGGGATCGCGATCCACGGCCACGACCTGGATGCCCCGACCTGCGAGCGCGAGCGCAGCCGCCTGACCCGAGCGTGCCAGGCCCACCACGACGGCGCGACGCGGGAGCTCCACTAGCGTGGGAAGTCGAAGAAGAACTCGCGGTAGAGCGCGAACGCGATTCCGCACAGAATCGCCGCGGTGATCCAGAACCGCACCATGATCTTGGTCTCTGACCAGGCCTTCATCTCGAAGTGATGGTGGATAGGCGCCATCAGGAAGATCCGCCGCCCCCAGTACTTGAAGCTGAACACCTGGAGCATCACGGAGAGCGCCGCGATGACGAAGATGCCGCCGACCAGCAGCAGCAGCAACTCGGTCTTCGTCATCACCGCGAAGCCGCCCAGCGCGCCGCCGATCGCCATGGAGCCCGTGTCGCCCATGAAGATGTCGGCGGGAAAGGCGTTGAACCAGAGGAAGCCGATCGTCGCCCCCGCCAGCGCGCCGCCCAGCACGGCCATGTCGAGGTACACATCGGTCGGCGATCCGATCTGCGTCACGCGGATGTTCGTGAACACGTTGATGGCGGTGAAGGTGATCAGCGCGATGATTCCCGTGCCGGCAGCCAGCCCGTCGATCCCGTCGGTGAGGTTCACGCCGTTTGCCGCCCCGGCGATGACGAGGAAGAGCAGCGGATACCAGAGCCACCAGAGATCGATGTCGCCGACGGCCGGGACATAGACCGCGGTCTCGAGGTCCTCGTGCACCGTCGCCCACCCGAGGAAGAACGTGATGGCGAGGAGGAGGAGCAGCTTCCAGCGGCCTGCCAGGCCGAGCGAGCGCCGGTGTGTGACCTTGATGAAATCGTCCACGAAGCCGATCGCGGCACAGCCGAGCGTCACCCCGAACACGGCGAGGGCGGACACCGTGTACTCGCTGAGGAGCAGGAACGGCACCGTTGCGCCGATCACGATCAAGAGGCCGCCCATGACCGGCGTGCCCTGCTTGACCACGTGGCCGGCGGGACCCTCCTCGCGGATCTGCTGACCCAGCTCGTGGCGGCGCATGAACTCGATGAACTTGGGGCCCGCGAGAATCGCGATCACCATCCCCAGGATGCCTGCCAGGATGACGCGTTCCATCAGACGGTGGCTACTGCAAGCGCCTCGGCGACCGCCTCCAGGCCGGCCGAGCGCGAGGCCTTGACGAGCACGCAGTCGCCCGGCCGCGCAAGCGTCCCGAGGCGCTCGAGTGCCTCCGGGACGCCGGCCAGCGATTCGGCTCCAGCCGGGCCCTCCTCGACGTACGCGGCTGCCAACGGTCCGACCGCGAGCACCACATCGATCCCGAGCTCCGCCGCCGCACGACCCACCTGGCGGTGATAGGCGAGCGCGTCAGGTCCGAGCTCGGCCATCTCGCCGAGCACGGCGACCGTGCGCCGCCCGGCGGCCCGCTCCACGAGATGGACAAGCGCAGCACGCATGGAGACCGGATTGGCGTTCCAGGCATCGTTGATGAGCAGCCCGCCCCCCGGCAAGGGCAGTTCGTCGCCGCGCCAGCGCGACATCTCGATCTGCCCGGCGCCCCGCTGCACGTCCTCCAGCGGCAACCCGAGCGCCTCGTAGGCGAGCAGAGCAGCCGCCGCATTGGCGGCATGGTGGCGAGCAGCCAGGTTGAGCTCGAGCTCCAGCGAGTGTCCGCGCAGGTCGAATGTGACGCGCGAGCCGTCGTCGAGCGGCTCGAAGGCGACGACACTCGCGTCGCCCCCCTCGCCGAACCGGCGCACGTCGAGGTCGGCGCGCAGATGTTCCTCCAGCTCGCCCTCCCCCGCCGGGACGATCGCAACGGCTCCGGAAGCCAGCGCGGAGAGGAGCTCCGACTTGGCACGGGCCACGCCGGCCAGGGACTGCACGAACTCCAGATGAGCGGGGCCGATGCTTGTGATCACGCCCACGTCGGGATGGGCGATGTCGCACAGGGCCGCGATCTGGCCAAAGCCGCGCATGGCAAGCTCGACCACCGCGATCTTGGTGTCGTCCTCCAGCCTGCAGAGGGTGAGCGGCACGCCCAGCTCGGCGTTGTAGCTCGCCTCGGCGGCCACCGTCCGCGCGTGCGGGCGGCAGAGCGCGGCGAGGATGTCCTTGGTCGTGGTCTTGCCCATCGAGCCGGTGATCCCGACCACCTGCGCCGAGCTGCGGTCGCGGACGGCGCGGCCGAGCGCGGCCAGTGCGGCGAAGGCATCGTCGGGCAGCAGCACGGCCGCGGCGCCGCGGGCGAAGGCGTGGTCGCGGAAGTCCGAGCCGTCCGCGACGGCGACGAACAGATCGCCCTCCTCGATCCGCCGCGAGTCGATCTGAACTCCGGTCACCTGATCCGCCCACCCCGCCGGCACAAGCCGGCCCGGGCAGAGGGCGGCGATCTCGTCGAGGGCCAGCGGGATCATGCCCTGCTAGCGCTCCCTGGCGGCTGCGAGCGACCGTAGCGCCTCGCGAGCCACCTCGCGGTCGTCGAAAGGCAGGATGCGGCCCGCGATCTCCTGCCCCTGCTCGTGGCCCTTGCCTGCGATCACGACCACGTCGCCCGGCCCGGCGAGCTCGATCGCGCGGTTGATGGCGGCCCGGCGATCGAGAATGACGTCGACCTCACCCACCACCCCGGTGAGCACGTCCTCGACGATCGCCTCCGGATCCTCGCTGCGCGGGTTGTCGGACGTCACGATCGCCACATCGGCGAGCTCGCCGGCCGCCCGCCCCATCATGGGCCGCTTGCCACGGTCGCGGTCACCGCCCGCGCCGAATACGCAGAGAACTCGACCCGTGGCCAGCTCCCGCGCCGTCTCGAGCACGTTGGCCAGGGCATCCGGCTTGTGCGAGTAGTCCACGATCACTTCGAAGGTCTGGCCTTCGTCGACGGGCTCGAAACGACCCGGCACGCCCGCGACAGCGGCGAGGCCGGAGGCGATCGCGCCGGGCTCGACGTCGACGAAGCGAGCCAGGCAGACGGCGGCCAGCGCATTCTCGACGTTGAAGCGTCCACGCAGGCGAGTCTCGATCTCGATCCCCGCCGCACGGAAACGCGCCCCGGCCGCCGTCAGCTCGAGCTCCTCGGGGCGAACGTCCGCGTCGTCCGCGAAGCCGAAGGTAACGAGCTCGCCGCCGGCGACGCGAAGCTCATCGGCCAGCCGCCGGCCCCATGGATCCGAGACGTTGACTGCGGCCTGCGGAGGCGGCTCGTCGACGAAGAGCCGCCGCTTGGCCTCGAAGTACCGCTCCATGGAGCCGTGGAAGTCCAGGTGCTCCTGCGTGAGGTTGGTGAAGGCAAGCGCAGCGAAGCGCAGGCCGTCCAGGCGACGCAGCTCGGAGCCGTGCGATGTGGCCTCGAGCACGCAGCTGCGATTGCCGGCGTCCAGCATGTCTCTCAAGGTTCGCTGCAGATCGACGGATTCCGGCGTGGTACGAACGGCCGGGCGCCGCTCGGCGCCCACACGACTTTCGATGGTGCCGAGCAGGCCCGGCCGCCGCCCGGCGGCCGTCAGCACCGCGTGTACCAGGAACGCCGTCGTTGTCTTGCCGGTCGTGCCGGTCACGCCGAGCACCTGGAGGTCGCGGCTCGGGTGACCGAAGAACGCGTCCGCGGCATGTGCCATGGCGGCGCGCGCGTCGGCCACGACGAGCTGCGGCAGGGCGAGGTCGAGCGGGCGCTCGACGAGCAGGGCCGACGCCCCCCGCTCCAGCGCCTCCCATGCGAACTCGTGGCCGTCGGCCCGAGCGCCCGGGATGCATACGAACAGCGAGCCCGGCTCGGCGTCCTGCGCGCGGTACACGAGGGAGCGGATCTCCACCGACGTATCCCCCAGCACGCGCACCGGGCTTACCGCATCCACGAGCCGCGACAGCGGTTGCCGGCGCTCCACCGCCACGCGCGCACCCTAGCTTTTCGAGCCCCTTGCGAAGCGTCGCGATCCTCAGGCGTCGGGAGGCGCGCCGATGTACCGGAGCGCGAAGCGCGCGATCGCGGCAAAGGCCGGCGCCGCCACCTCGCCGCCGTAGATGACCTCCTGCGGCTCGTCCACGGCCACGAGGATCACGAGGCGCGGCTTCGATGCCGGCACCACGCCGACGAACGACGCGACGTACTTCTCCTCCGAGTACTGGTTGTGCTCGACCTTGGCCGCCGTGCCGGTCTTGCCCGCCACGCGGTAGCCGGGCACGGCGGCGAGCTGTCCGCTGCCGCTCGTGACGACGCCCTCAAGCATCCTGAGCAGCTGGCCGGCGGCGCGCGCCGGCATGATGCGCCGCCGCTCCACACGCCGCGCTGCCTGTCCCTCGACGCGCTCGACGAGGTGCGGCCGCGTCCAGATACCACGGTTCGCGATCGCACCGTAGGCGGCCGCCATCTGCACGGGCGTGACGGCGATACCGTGACCGATCGACAGCGTGCCTATGTGCGAGCCGGACCACTTCTTGAGCGGCGGCACGATGCCGCGCGACTCACCGGGGAACTCGATGCCGGTGCGTCGGCCGAACCCGAACCGCTGGATCCAGCGGCTGAGCGAGTCCTCCCCCAGCTGTTTCGCGAGGGTGACCGCGCCGACATTCGACGACTGGGAGACGATGTCCGAGACGCTCATCAGCTCCGTGTCCTCTCGCTCCGACTCGCTGATGGTGCGATTGCCGATGCGGATCTCCGGCGGGAGCACGAAACGCATGTCCGGTTGGACGAGGCGCTCGGTGAGGGCCGCCCCAACGGTGACGACCTTGAAGGTGGAGCCGGGCTCGTAGATATCCGTGACGGCGCGATTGCGGGTCAAGTCGGGCGGCGTGCCGGCGAAGTGGTTGGCATCGAAGGACGGAGCGACCGCCATGGACAGGACGCCGCCCGTCAGCGGGTCGAGCACGACAGCCGTCGCTCCGCGCGCCTGCCAGCGCTCACGCGTCTGCTCCAGCACCTTTTCGACCTTCGCCTGCAAGAGCCGGTCGAGCGTCAGATGGACGTCGCGCCCTTCCCGGGGCGGCACCGAGTCGACGAGGTCGATAGCGCGGCCAGTGGGCTCACGGATGAATGTCTCGTGACCGGGCCGCCCCGCCAGCACGCCGTCGAGCCGGCGCTCCAACCCCGCGAGCCCCTCGTTGTCAAGCCCGGCGTAGCCGACCACGTGCGCACCGATCGTTGCCTGCGGATAAACACGGCGTTCCTCGGAATAGAAGCCCAGGCCCGGCAGGCGGCGCTGCTCGAGCGCGGCGGCGCGGGTTCGGTCGGCCTGGCGCGCGATGTAGACGAACTGCCGCGAGCGGTCGGACAGCCGCTTGAAGAGCTGATCTCCCTCGAGTCCCAGTGCGCTGGCGGCCGCGAGCGCGACATCCCAGGGATTGCGCACGCGCTGCGGATCCGCATAGACCGTCGTCGCCTGGGTACCCAGAGCGAGCGGTACGTCGGCCCGGTCGTACATCGTCCCGCGGCCGGCGGGCAGCGAGACGGTCACACGGTGCTGAGTGGCCGCAAGCCGCTCGAGCGAGCCGGCCTGGACGGCCTGCAGCCAGACCGCCCGTCCGAAGAGCGCCGCCAGCGCGACCGCGAAGATGAGGAGCAGCAGCCGGATGCGGCGGTTGGCGAGCTTCGGCGTCACCGCGCGCCTGGGTCGAGGGCCACGAAGCGGATCGAGTCCGCGCTCACCGGGCGGTAGCCGTTGGTGTGGAGTTGCGCGCGGATGTGGGCGGGCGTGGACTCGCCCGCCGCACGCGAGTTCAGCTCGTCGATCTGGCTGCGCAGCCGCACGCGCTCTGTACCCAGCTCGTCGAGGCGCATGTTGAGGCGCAGGACGACCACGTTCAGCGCCACCACGCCGGCGAGCAGCGCGGCGGCGACCGCGATCCAGACGACGCCGCCCGCAAGCCGATGCCGCGGCAGTCCCCGCGCCGCTGCAGGCTTTCGGCGCGGCCTGCGGCCGGCTGCGTGTGCACGTACAGATGCCGCCTGGGTGGCCATCTCAGGTCTTGACGGCGGCGCGCAGCCGAGCCGAAGCAGCACGCGGATTGGCCGCCAGCTCGTCGACGCGCGGCCGCACGGCGCGTCGAGTCAGCAGGCGCAACTCGGGCTCGCGCCCACAGCGGCAGACCGGGAAGTCGGGCGGACACACACAGCCCCGTTCGAGGTCGCGAAGGAAGCTCTTGACGATGCGGTCTTCGAGCGAGTGGAAGCTGATCACTGCGAGCCGGCCGCCCGGCCGCAGCATGTCGACGGCTGCAGGCAACGCATCCTCGAGCTCGGCCAGCTCGTCGTTGACGGCGATGCGCAGCGCCTGAAAGACGCGCCTCGCGGGATGCCCGTCACCGAAGCGCGCCGGAGCCGGAATGGCCGCTTTGATCGTCTCGACGAGGTCCGCCGTGCGCTCGAAGGGCTGTTCGCGGCGACGCCGGCCGATTGCTCGGGCGATCTGACGCGCGTAGCGCTCCTCCCCGTATCCCCGGAAGATGCGCGTCAGCTCCCGCTCGCTCGCCTCGTTGACGAGCTCGCGTGCCGAGAGCTCGGCCCGCGGATCCATGCGCATGTCGAGGGGAGCGTCTGTCGCGTACGAGAAACCTCGCTCCGGCCGGTCGAGCTGCATGCTCGAGACGCCCAGGTCGAGCAGGATCGCGTCGGCGCGGACGCCGTTGTCGGCCAGTTGCCCGAGCACGACCGACGCTTCGCCACGCAGGAAGCGGGCCTGCACACCCGCCCGGCGGCGGAAGCGCTCGAAGAACGGGCGGACGGTGGGGTCGCGGTCGACGGCGATGAAGCGGCCTTCGCCGCGGAGATCGGCAGCCAATTGCGCCGCGTGCCCCCCACCGCCGAAGGTGGCATCGACGACGGTCTCGCCCGGGTGCACGTCGAGCAGCTCGCGAACCTCGATCGCGAGGGCTGGGACGTGTTCAGTTCCGTCTGCCTGCAAGACGTTCGGCAACATGTTCTGCGCTCCCTTCGATCTCGTCTCGCTCCCGGCTCCACGCGCCGCGGTCCCAGATCTCGAGCCGGTCGCGAACTCCGGCGACGACGACGTCACGCTCGAGCCGCGCGTAACGGGACAATGGTGCCGGAATCATGATGCGCCCCTGCTTGTCGGGATCCGCCTCGGCCGCCGCGGAAAAGAAATACCGCTCGAGCTGGCGCCCCTCCGGGCTCAGCGGGTCAAGTTCCCCGAGCGTCGACTCGACGAGCCGCTCCCACCCGGCGCGCGGATAGACATTGAGGCAGCCGTCCATCCCCCGCGTCACCACGGCGCCCTCCCGGAAGGCCTCTCGGAACCGGGCGGGAAGGGTGAGGCGGCTTTTGTCATCGATCGTGTGCTCGTACTCGCCAAGCAGCATCGCGTTGGGCTTTCGTGGTGGCCGGTGCGTGCCCCACTTTAGACCACTTTCCACCACACCGCAACACTTTTGGACCACCTCGCCGATGGAAGTATCTGCCGGGTGTGGTGATGCAGATGAGTGAGCTGCCGTTGCCGGGTGCGGGGCGCGCCGCTGTGGCGGTCCCTGCGCCGGGCGCGGGACCGCAGCATTGAGCGGGCGCGCCGAGTGCGGCTATCGACCACGATGGATCGCTGCCACCCACTCGACGAGCCCGGCGAGGAAGACCGCATGACGACGGCGGACGCGACGCGGGCCCGGGCGCTGACCCTCGCTAGACCTCAGCGGGCCGGGTCGGCGACGTACACACCCGGACCGGCCAGCGCGGCCGCTCCGCAGGCCGCCGCCAGCTCGAGCGCCTCGTCGAGCGGAGCGCCTCGGCCGAGCGCGAACGTGAGCCCGGCGGCGAAACAGTCTCCGGCTCCGTAGGCGTCGGAGCGCGGGCCCGGCGGCCGCGCAGCCGGATACGTGCCCACCGGTCCGCCGTCGACGGCGTACGTCCCACCCGTCGAGCCGGCTGTGGTGATGATCAGGCCGGGCGACGGCTCGAGCACCCCTTCGTGGTAGCGCTCACCGGGATCGCTTCCCGAATGCACGAGGGCATCGAGCCGCACGCGGCCCTCGATCAGCACGGGCAGCTCACGAGCGGTGGCCACGAGCACGCGCGCCCGCCGAGCCTGCGCGAGCGCACCGACGTCGCGCGCCGTGAAGTAGACCGCGTCGGTGTCGTCGAGCTCCTCCCACGGCAGCGGATCGTCGCCCCGCGGCGAGAGTTTTGGCCCTAACAGGGTGATCGTCCGCTCGCCGTTGGCGTCCAAGAAGACGAATGCGCGCCGCTGCGGCTCACCCCGGTAGACGGCGACTACGCGGACGCCGCGCGACTGCAGCTCCCGCTCGGCGCGGTGGCCGAGCTCGTCGTCGCCAAGCGCGGTGTAAAGCGTCGCTTCACCGGCCAGAGCGGCGAGCTGGAGAGCTGCGACGGCGCCGCCCCCGCCCGCCTGCTCCCAGTGCTCGGTGGCCTGGATGATCTCCCCGGCCGCGGGCAAGCGCTCGACGCGCGCGAAATCGATCCACTCGACGTGGCCGACGACGGCGACACGCACCACGGCAGTCTCCCAGATGGCGTGCGGCTTCCGGCACTGAGCCGCCACCCAGGGGAGCGTGTTACGAAGCTAGGATCGCATCGGGGAGGAGGATTCGGGCACCGAGGTGCATGTCCCCACGGGACGGTGGGCGCCGGTGTACTCGCACCTCACGCGGCGCGGCCGCGCCGCGTTTCAGAGTTGATGGAATTGACCGCCATGAGGTCTGGGGTGCCGCCATTCGAGCGCTTCTACACGGAGCACGCCGAAGCGATCTTCGGCTACCTGAACCGGCTTGTCGGGCACTCGCGCGCCGAGGACGCATTCCAGGAGACTTTCCTGCGCGCCTTGCGTGCGTATCCGCGCCTCGAGCATAGTCGGCACCTGCGAGCGTGGGTCTTCACGATCGCCACGCGGGTCGCCCTCGACGAACACCGTCGCCGCCGCCCTTTGCCGCTCTTCGACAACCAGGAAGGTGCCCCCGACAGTCGGCCCGCGTATGCCGAGCTGGAGCACCTCGCTGCCGAGCTCCCACCCAAGGAGCGTGCAGCGGTGGTGCTGAGGTACGGGTACGACCTTCCTTACGAGGAGATCGGTAACGCGCTCGGCTCGAGCGAGGAGGCGGCCCGCCAAGCCGCATCGTCCGGCGTCCGAAGACTGAGAAGGAGAATGCAATGACTGTCCCAACAGAACTTGACCGCCGCTTCCGAGAGGCGGCCGCCGCCGAAGGCCTCCTCGACGTGGCGTACGACCTTGCCGACTCCCCGCTCGGCCCGCTCCTCCTGGCCCGCAGCGAGCGCGGCGTCTGCCGCATCACCTACGACCCAGTCCCCGAGCTGCTCGAGGAGGAGCTGGCCCGCACGTTCGGCGCACGCCTTCTGCGCGTGCCGCGTGCGGTCGACGATGCCCGCCGCCAGCTGGACGAGTACTTCGAGGGCGGCCGCCACGACTTCGCCCTCTCAGTAGACCTACGCCTCGCGCGCGACTTCAGCCGGCGTGTGCTCGAGGAGCTTGCCCGAGTCCCCTACGGTGAGCTCACGACCTACGGCACGCTGGCCGCGCGTGCCGGACGCCCACGCGCAGCGCGGGCCGTCGGCACGGTCATGAACCGCAATCCCATTCCGATCGTGCTCCCCTGCCACCGCGTCGTCGGCTCGACGGGTGCGCTCGTGGGTTACGGCGGGGGCCTCGACCGCAAGCGACGGCTCCTTGCGCTGGAGGGCGCCATGCTCGACGAGCGAGCCGGTAGTAGCACGCGTCGACGCTAGCCGGCCGCGGGTCGGAGTGCCTCGCCGCCGGACCCCGGCGGCCCCCCGCCGCTGTGGCGCCCCCGGAAAGTCGCCTCTGCGAGCTCCTTCGGGCAGTAATAGTTCCCGGAGGTGCGTCCAGAAAGCGCTGCCGGCTACTAGCGGCGGTTGAGCCGCTCGACGCCGTCGAGCAGTTGCCAGTTGCCGCCCAGCGCCGCCTCTGCCGCCGCGGCCAGCCGGTGGGTGTCCTCGGGCCCCGCCTCTGCGGCGAGAATCTGCTCCGCCCGCTCCGCATGGTCGTGGTCGCGCTCGGCATGGATCCTGAAGTACGCCAGGGCCGGCGAGCCCTCGTCGAACCCGTAGTGCCGGACGAGTCCGCGCAGCTTCGTTTCTGCAATCGCCGGCTGGGTCGACTCCACTGCATAGAGAACTGCCGTCGCGACGAGCGGGTCGGAGGGTGCCCAGCTCTCCACGCAGCGCACTGTCTCCGGCGCGGCCTCGGCAGGATCGCCACCCACAGCGGTGGCCCACGCATCCCAGAGCGTCACGTGCGCGGCCTCCTCGGCGGCGTGCTCGGGCGTCCCGTAAGCAGCGGACGCGCGCGCGGCGCGGGCGACGGCCGTGACAGCGTGGCGGTACTGGCCTGCGTACGTCTGTAGCTCCTCGGCGGTCAGCGCGCCGCCGTCCCACCGCTCGTAGAACGAATGCTCAAGGACGTTCCATCGTTCCTGCGCCTCACGAATCCGGGCCGTCAGCTCCACCGAAGACTCCTTTCCCACTCGCGTTCGGAACTTCGGACTCTACTGCGAGAGGCGGCGTTCTTGACGTCAACATTGGTAAGTGTATCCTTACCGTAAGTGGTGGCTTACGGAAAAGGAATCGAGGCATTGGCTGACGGGACGCGCCGTGCAGTCTTCGAGCAACTGCGGGGAGGCCCGCGCTCGGTCGGCGACATCGCGCGGGGGTTGCCGGTCAGCCGACCGGCCGTCTCGCAACATCTGCGCGTGCTGAAGGACGCGGGGCTCGTGAGCGACGAGCGGGTCGGGACACGGCGGCTGTACCGGATCGCGCCCGACGGGCTCGCCGAGCTGCGCGCCTACATCAATGACTTCTGGAGCCATGCGCTGGCGCAGTTCAAGCAGGCAGTCGAGGAGGAGGAAGAGCAATGAGTACGCAAGCCGAAGCGACCGCCGCCGTCCAGAAAACCGTGACGGTGAAGCGGCCAATCGAGGATGCGTTTCAGGTCTTCACCGAGCGCATCGGCAGCTGGTGGCCGACCAAGCAGTATTCGCTCGGCCAGGAGAAGGTGAAGACGGTGCTTTTCGAGACCAAGGCGGGCGGACGCATCTATGAGATCCAGGAGGACGGCACCGAGGCCGACTGGGCCGAGGTGCTCGAGTGGGATCCGCCGCGCCGTTTCGTGCTCGCATGGAATCCGATCGAGAACCCGGACGCCAGGCCGGCAACGGAGGTCGAGGTGCGCTTCACGAGCGAGGGCGAGGGGACACGGGTCGACGTGACGCACCGCGGCTGGGAACGGCTCGGCGGCGGGGCCGCGGGGGCTCGTCGCGGCTACGACAGCGGCTGGGACGAGGTGCTCGGCGAATACGTCGCGGAGGCGAAGCGCTAGCGAGAGACAGGGGTGAGGCGCACCTGCGCCTCACCCCTTCCGGCGCTTACCCGTACACGTAGAGAGCGTCGTACGCGGTGTAGTAACCGTGTGCGTCCCAACCGTACGCGTGGTAGCGCGAGTGCAATGCGGCGATGTCGTACGGGTACGAGATCTTGATGCAGCCGTTCGAGTAGTAGTCGTGGGCGCCGTCCCAGCACCACGGCTCGCACCACTGTCCCTGCCACGGGCTCTCCTCGGTGTGGATGAAGAGAGCCGTCCGCCACGTGCCGTTGTAGCACTGCCGATCGCTCAGCTGCCAGACGCGGCCCTTGATGTCGCTGTCGTAGCTGTCGAAGTGCCCGACCGTGTTGTAGCTCCCGCTCGGCAGCCAGCCGTGGTTGATCCAGCACGTGTCGGTCGATACTCCGGATCCGGCGCGCCAGCTGTCGGAGTAGACGAGGCCGTCGTAGGGATCCGTCCAACCGAACGTCAGTGTCGAGCTGAGGTTGCTCTGTTTGTAGAAGGTGAAACGCCAGCCGTCGGCGCTCGAGGGAGCGGCGAGCGCAAGGGCAAGCGCAAAAACTACGGCGAGCACCGCTCGCAGGAGCATCATGGCATGCATCAGCCTTCTCCTCTCTCGCTCGTCAGAACCTCGATCCACGTGCGTGGTGCCACGTCCTGACCGCGCCGGCACTCGACCGTTCGCCGCTCGCAGGCGACCACGAAGCTCGCGCCCTGTGCGTCGGCCTCGCCCATGCCGCCCTCCACCTGCTTGCGGCTGAGTGGCTCGACGACGGTCGCCACTGCGGCGACGCGCTCTCCGGCGTCGTCGAGGAAGCGCGGTGAGCCGATGCCCCCTGACCTGAAGGCTCCTGCGCCGAAGTCGAGCACTTGCTCCAGCGCTATCGCATCGTGCAGCCGGAAGATGACGAGCTTCTCGTTGCCGGCAGCAACGACGAGGTCATTCACCCAGTCGCCGCCGTACGCGACCGGGCCCACGGCGCCGAGATCGAGCGACCCCACCACTGCACCAGTGGCGGTCTCGAGCACTTCCACCCGCGCCGGCTCGGACCGCGAGATGAGCATGCGCTCACCGGAAGGCTCGATCGCGACGATGCTCGCGTCGTCGCTCACGAGCCGCGCACGGCCCGGCCCGTCGAAGACCAGCACGTCCAGCCGCTCGCCGTGCGGCCGCCGATACGCGACGAGGCGCTTCCCGGCCCAACCGACCACGACGTAGCGCGCCGGGTCCGTCGTCCAGCGAGTCGGTGACGCCGAGGACGACGCCCGCACGTAGATGTGACCGCGATACGGAAGCGAGGCGCGATAGGCGGGCACGAGCGCCTCCCCGTACGCGAGAGCGCCGTCGCCTCTCCACGCGAACGAGTCGCCACCGCCGGCGACGACGACCTCGTCGCCCGTACGCTCGTCCCGCAGGCGCAGGGACGGAGTGCCGATGAGATCGCCCGGCCGGAGCCGGCTCGCGTCCAGGCCGGCGGCGGCGGTCCAGGTGGCATAGAGCAGCCAGCGGCCGTCCGGGGAGCGTGCCGCGTTCCGCGACAGCTTCCCGACAAGCGGCGCGAATAGGGGAGCGTCGAGGGTCGTGGTGCCGCCGGCGTCCTGCTCGCGCACACTCGCGCCCAACACATGGGCGACGCCGACCTCAACGAGGCCAGGTCGTGCGATCGCCCGTTCGACCCTCGGTGACCCGGTCTCCGAAGGCCCGCTCGTGCCTCCGCAGCCGCCTCCGCAGCCGAGCGTCAGAGCCAGCACGAGGACGATGCACGCGTGTGTCAGGTCTCCCATGCTTCTGGCCGTCTCCGGGCAGCGCCGCAATTGGCTCTTTCGGACGAGCCTCATGGGTCGAGGAGGCGGTAGCCGACGCCCCAGACGTTGATCACATACGGCCGCTCCGACACCGCCGCGAGCTTGCGCCGCAGGCGTGACGCATGCGAGTCGAGCGTGCGCGTGCGGCCCAGTGAGCGGAAACCCCACACGTCTCGCAACAGCTGCTCCTTCGTGAAGACCCGCGTGGGCTCGCCCGCCAGTTTCACGAGCAGCTCGTATTCCTTCGTCGCGAGCGGGACAGCCCGCCCGCGCGCGGTCACATGGCGCGTCCTGCGGTCGACAACGATTTCTGCCGCGTGCAGTTGCTCCCGCTCCACGCCATTCGTGCGCCGAAGCACGGCGCGTATGCGGGCGAGCAGCTCGTCGTAGACCAAAGGCTGCTCCATGTAGTCATCGCAGCCGCGCGCGAACGCGCGCACACGATCGACGGGATCCGCCAACTCCTCGCCTAGCAGGATGACGGGCACATCGCGGTCCCACGAGCGGCCCGGTTCCCCCTCGCGCAAGCGGGCGCACACGTCCAGCCCGGAGGCGTCTGGGAGGCCGCTTCCGAGCAGCACGAGGTCGGGCTGAGCTTGCTCCGCGAGGTCGAGCGCCTCGTAGGCTGCGCGGGCCTCGAGCACCTCGAAGCCGTCACGGGCGAGGTGGCGGCCGAGGAATCGACGCGTGTCGTTCTCGGATTCGGCAACCAGCAATGCGTTCATGGCGCCGAAGGTAGTGGCGGCGAAAGCGCACCGCTAGATGTCCTTTTATGCGAGTTTGCGACGAACGATCGACAGTTTCGTCGACAGCCGTCCGCGCCGGTCAGCTCAGCCGGAGACGATGGCGAGCGCGATCAGGAGCGCGCCGGTGAAGAAAAAGACAGCGCCTGCGCTCAGGCTCGTGTCGCCGGGCTGTGTGCGGAGGTAAGCAGGCACACCGGGTATCCGACCCGAGGTCTCGACATTTCGCGACCAGGCAGTCTGGCCCGCAGCCCCAAGCAGGATGGTGAGTGCCCCGACGATCCAGCAAGCGATAACGAAGCCGTCCGCGAACGGCTCATCGCGAGCGAGCGCCAGCAGGCCCGCGAACGCCAGGGCGACAGCCACACCGACAACCACCCGCACAGCAAGCTGCACGAGCGCCGCGCGGACCGCCCGCACAGCTAGAGCCGGCCGTGGCGAATCACGCCGAGCAGCAGCCACGCGCCGAGCACGCCGGAGAGCAGGAAACCGATCACGGACAGGAGGTGGATGCCCAGGAGCTCAGGCCCTCCCTCGGCGAAGATGCCCATCAAGCTCGAGGCGACGAGGCCCGCAGAGACGACCATCGCCACGACAAGCCTGTTGAAGACGACGTCCAGCTTGTGCGCAAGCTCGTCGATGCCCTTGTGCACGAAGCCCACCTCGATCTGGCCGTCGCGGGCCTGCTGGAGCACGTCGTGCAGCTGGTAGGGCAGCTCTCGGCCGATGCGGGCCAGCTCCACCGTCTCGCGTTGCGCGCGGGAAGCGATGCGGCGCGGGCTGTAGCGCCCGATCATCAGGTTGCGGGCGTACGGCTTGGCGACCTCGAAGACGTTGAAGTCCGGATAGAGCTCGACGCCCACCGACGCGAGGGTGGCGATGGCCTTGTCGAGGAGCAGGAAGCGCGTGGGCAGCTCCAGGTTGTTCGAGTAGATGAGGTCGAAGCCGTCGCGGATCACCTGAAGCGGGTCGATCTCCGACAACGCCGCGCCGTAGTAGCGATAGTAGAGCTCGCGTAGCTCCGCCGTGAACTGCGCCTCCTGGTCGAGTGGGTAACGGACGCCCAGCTCGGCGAGGCGCTTGGGCATCAGATCGACGTTCTCGTTGACAGCGTCGATGAACAGCCGCGTCATCGTCGACATGTCGGCGTCGGTCAGCTTGCCGGCCAGGCCGAAGTCGACCAGACCGATCTGCTGCGCTCCGTCCAGAACGAGGATGTTGGCCGGGTGCGGATCGCCGTGGAAGAAGCCGTTGCGGAAGATCATCGTCATCCACGCCTCGGTGATGATCTCGGCGAGCCGCGCGCGGTCGGCGACGGCGTAGGTGGACGCGTCCAGGTCGGCAAGCTGGATGCCGTCCAGGAACTCGAGCGTGAGCACCCGCGCCCGCGTGTAGCTCCAGTAGACCTTGGGGATGCGCACGCGGGGGTGCCCGGCGAAATGGCGCCGGAACGTGTCCGCGTTGCGCGCCTCGTTTCGGTAGTCGAGCTCCTGGCGGATCGAACGGCTGAACTCGTCGACGATGCCGCGGGCATCGATGAAGTCGAGTCGCCGCACGCGTTCTTTGGCGATCTTGGCCGCTTGGTAGAGCAGCGCAATGTCGGCCTCGATCTGGCGAGGCGCATTGGGCCGCTGCACCTTGACGGCCACGCGGTGCCCGTTCGGGAGCACGGCGTGGTGCACCTGGCCGATCGACGCGGCGGCGATCGGCACGGGCTCGAAATCGCGGAAGAGCCGCTCGATCGGTTGGCCCAGCTCGGCCTGCACGACCTGCTCAGCCTCCTCGTAGGTGAAGGGCCTCACGTCGTCCTGGAGGCCACGCAGCTCGGCGATGATGTCCGGCGGCAGGATGTCCGGCCGCATCGAGAGCAGCTGCCCGAACTTGACGAACGTGGGCCCCAGCTCGTCGAGCATGGCCCGCAGGTGGGCGCCGCGCAGCGACGGCTCGCCGTCGACGAGCTCGGCGCGTCGCATCCGGCGTGCCTCGAACAGGAAGCCGAAGCCGTGCTTTGCCGCGACCTGTGCGATCTCCGACAGGCGGCCAAGGTTGCGTGCCGGCGCCTGCGTCATGGTTTCAGTGTGACACGGACGCCTGCGGCCGCTGCGGCCGCCACCGGCGATTAAGGCCAGTCCCGCTGGGGCCGGCCGCGGGCCTCCCTCCGCTGAGAGCCTCTTGCGCCGACGCGCGCGCGTCTGTGGCGACCTGTGCCGGTTCAGTCATGAGACCGTTGCCGAAGGGGGTTGCCGACGGCCCCATGGCCGACCCCACGGCGACGCTCAGCGCCCCGGCGGTGACCCGTCGCCGCCGGCCACCGGCGGCTCCAGCAGCCGCAACCGGTGCTCCAGCTGCGCAACCCGGAGCTCGAGCTCTTCGAAGCGATCGCGGGTGACGAGGCCGAGGTCGCGGAACAGGCCCTCCAGTGCGGCGCTGGCCCGCTCGCCCATACGGCCGGCCTCGCCGCGCCAGCGGGCCGTGGCCTCGTCGATGACGGTCCGGGCGTCTTCCTTGCGCAGGCCGCCTCGCTCGGCAAGCTCCTCGGCCAGGCGGTCGGCGCGCTCAGCGGTCAGCGAGACTGCCCCCACAGCCGCGAGCCCGAGCTGCTCGAGCAGCTCCCGAGCCGAGTTAGCGGGCTCGGCCATGCGGCCTGGATCGCCGCCGCTGGCGGCGTCGTTCGCGACGCGCGTCGGCTCGGGTGGCACCGTCTCCGCCGGTGTCAACGGTCGGGGCCAGCTCCGGCGGCGGCTCCTGCTCAGCCGAGGCGGTCGGTGGTGCCAGCACCTTCCCGTCCTCACGCTGCGCCGCACCGTCCCCAGCGGCCAGTGCGGTGCGGCGCTTGTACTCAGGCTCGCGCTCCTTCAGCACGGCCAGGAACGGCGCTGCGATGAAGATCGTCGAGAACGCACTGACTGAGATGCCCGTCAGGATCGCGAAGGCGAAGTCCTTGAGGGTCTCGCCGCCGAAAAAGAACAGGCAGCTGACCGGGAGCAGCGTGATGAACGTGGTCGCGAGCGAACGTGGAATCGTCTCCCAGAGCGACACGTTGATGATCTGCGCGATTGTCGAGCGCCGCATCAGGGGGATGTTTTCCCGCACGCGGTCGAAGATGATGATCGTGTCGTAGATCGAGTACCCGATGATGGTCAGGAAGGCGGCCACAGTGGCCGCTGACACCTCCCGTCCCGACAGGGCATAGATGCCGACGACGATCACACCGTCGTTGCCGATCGTGCGCAGGATCGGGACCGCGAACCGCCATTCGAAGCGGATCGTCACGTACAGGGCGATGAGCAGGAACGAGACGACCATCGCGTAGATCGCGCCACGCAGGATCTGCTCGCTGAAGCTCGCCGACACGTTGCGAATGCCCTCGACTGTGGCGTCGAATTCGCGCTCGAGGGCCGTCGTGAGCTGTGTCACGTCCGCCTGGTCGAACGACTCCGCGCGGATCTGGAACTCACGGAAGCTTTGGTTCGGTCCCTCTTCGCCCCTGCCCTGAATGACGGCGCCTTCCAGCCCAACCTCGGCCGCCTGGTCGCGCACGTTCTCAATTTGCACCGCCCGCGGCGTCTCGAAGGCCAGCTGGCTGCCGCCCTCGAAATCGATGCCGAGATTCAGTCCTTTGAACACCACCGCGGCGAGCGTGATGGCGATCGAGATGCCTGCCAGGATGAACCAGATGCGCCGGCGTCCGACGATGTCAACGCGCTGCCACGCCGGAACCTCGCGCGGGCTGGCGCCCATGAAGGCCGGGTTGTCGAACCAGCGGAAGCCCGCGAGGATGCCGAGCAACGCACGCGTCGCGAGAACGGCCGTGATGATCGAGATGCCCGTTCCGAGCAGCAGCAGCAGGGCGAAGCCGCGCACGCCGGACGTCGCGATCACGAAGAGAATCACAGCCGTGATCGCCGTCACCACGTTCGCGTCGATGATCGTCGAGAAGCCCTTGGTGTAGCCGTTGGCGATCGCTGCGCGCACTGATTTGCCCGCGCGCGACTCCTCTTTGATGCGTTCGAAGATGACGATGTTGGCGTCTGCCGCGACGCCGATGGTTAATGCCATGCCTGCGAAGCCCGGCAGGGTCAGCGTCACGTCGAACAGCACGATCACGGCGTACAGGAAGGCCGCGTAGATACCGAGTCCGATCACGGCGACGACGCCCAGGAAGCGGTAGATGACCAGCAGGAAGAGCGCGACGAGGATGAGCCCGGCGACGGACGCCTTCAGCGCCTGGCGCAGCGAGTCCTCGCCGAGCGTCGCCGAGACCGTGGTCTCGTCTGCGATCTTGAACGTGATCGGCAGCGCGCCGGTCTGCAGCACGAGCGCCAGGTCCTTCGCCTCGTTGATCGAGCCGATGCCGGTGATCTGCGCGCCGTTGTCGCCCGGGATGCCGTCCGGGTTCTCCTCGAAGTCGATGGTCGGGAACGACTTGATCTCGTCGTCGAGGACGATCGCGAAACGCTGGAACGCGTCCTCCGCCGGCGTTCCCTGAGGCAGGCGCGGCTGCAGCTGCCGACCGTCCTGGGCGAGGTCGCGCGTGACGTCGTGGAACTTGTTCGCGCCGGCATCGGTGAACTGCATGAGCACGATCGGCTCGCCGCCGGCCTGCGTGTCGAAATCCTGGCGAGTTCCGTCGATGTTGAGGTCCTCGCCCGTCATCTCTGGGATGGGCTCCTCGGCGTTCGGCGTGTAACGGAAGAGGTAGTAGTAGGTCTGGCTGGGCGGAGCCTCCGCGACTGAAGGGCAAAAGCGCGCGCTCTTGTCGCAGGTGATGATCTTGGTGTTGGCCGGCTGCGCGAGGATGCGGGTGCCCTTCGGGAAGGAACGGCTCGTGTCGGCGGCACGCTCGCCGCTCGACTCGTCGCCGCCCGACGCATCCGGGTTCTTGTTGCTGCCGCCGCTTGCTGGCGTCGCGCCGGTCCCAGTGCCCCCCGCTGCCTGAGCCGCGCACGCATCTTCGTCACCCTTGAGACACCTCGCCGCTTCGGTCTGGACCAGCTTCTCGCGTGTCTGCAGCGGCCCGGCGATGAGCTTCTTCTGCGGGTTGAACAGGTAGTAGGCCTCGGCGTTCTCCTGAGCTGCCTTGCTCACCGGTGCAAGCAGACTGAAGAGACTGTCCTGGGCGACCGGCTGGTGGTACAGCCGGTCAACTGACGGGGGCACGAGATCAGCCTCCAGCTTGTAGAGCTCGAGCTGCGCCGTCGAGCCGATGATGTTGACGGCGCGCTCGCGGTCGAACACGCCGGCTAGCTGGACGCTGATCTGGTTCGTGCCGGACTGGCGCACCTCGGGCTCGGAGACGCCCAGCTTGTCGATGCGCTCGCGGATGATGTCGACCGAGCGGTCGAGGTCCTCGTCCGTCAGCTCACGGTCGTCCTTCTGCGGCTGTGCCTCCAGCACCACCTCGAGCCCGCCCTGCAGGTCGAGGCCGAGAGTCGGCTCCTTGTTGAGCGGCGATGCCGGAACGGCGAGCAGCGCCACGCCGACCAGGGCGGCGAGGACAGCGAGCAGCATGAGGAGCTGTGAGCGACGGTTCGACACGCGAAAAAGGCCTTACTTCAGCGTAGCTGCACTATGTTCGGCTCGCCTCCGTGGGCTCCTCGTCCGCCGCGGTCTTGGCCTCGTCCGCTGGGGTCTCGAGCTCGGCCGCGTCCACGTCCACTTCTTCGTCACGATCCTCGGTGAGCACGAGCGCTACCGCGCGCTTGTCGAGCCGCACGCTCGTGCCGGCGGCGATCTCCACTGTGAGGTCGTCCTCGCGCACCGCCTGAACCGTGGCGTAGACGCCGCCTGCGGTCAGCACCTCGTCACCGACCGAGACGTCTTGGAGCATCTGCCGCTGAGACCGCTGCCTGCGGCGCTGCGGCGCGATCAGGAGCACCCAGAACAGCAGCACCATGACCCCGATGAAAATCAATGCTTCCAAGCCGACTCCTCCTACGACCCACGCAGACGGCCGAGCGTCTCGGCCTTGAAGGATGCTAGCTCCCCGCGCTCGATCGCGGCGCGCGCGCGGGCGGTCAGGTCGAGGAGGAAACGGAGGTTGTGCAGCGTCAGCAACCGGAAACCGAGCATCTCCTGCTGGTTGACTAGGTGGCGGACGTAGGCGCGCGAGAAGCGGCTGCACGCCGGGCAAGGGCAGGCTTCCTCGAGCGGGCGCCGGTCGCGCGCGAGGGACGCGTTGCGAAGGTTCAGCCGGCCGTCGGCGGTGAGCGCCGTCCCCGTGCGGCCGAGGCGGGTCGGCAGCACGCAGTCGAACATGTCGACGCCGCGTTCGACCACCTCGAGTAGCCCCTCCGGGTCGCCTATGCCCATGAAATAGCGCGGCCGCTCGGCGGGCAGCTGCGGTGTAGCACTTGCAACCGCCTCGAACGTTTGGCCGCGCGGCTCTCCGACGGACAGGCCGCCGAGCGCGTAGCCGTCGAAATCGAGCGCGACCAGCTCCTCGATCGAGCGACGCCGCAGCTCGTCGTTCGTGCCGCCCTGGCTTATGGCGAACACGACCTGCCCGGGTGCGCGCTCCGCGGCGCGCTGCCGCGCCGCCCAGAGCGTTGTGCGGCGCACGGCAGCGGCGAGATCCTCGGGCGACGATCCCGCCGGCGGACAGACGTCGAGGCACATGGCGATGTCGGCGCCGAGCTCCGCCTGCACGTGCGCGGCCAGCTCGGGAGTGAAGCGCGCGGGCGTTCCGTCGTAGACGGAGCGGAAGGTGACTCCTTCGTCGTCGGCGCGCACGATCGTGTGGCGCAGCGAGAAGACCTGGAAACCGCCCGAGTCAGTGAGGATCGGCCCGTCCCACTGCATGAACTCGTGCAGGCCGCCCAGGTCCGCGATCGGCTCAACGCCGGGCCGGAAGAACAGGTGATACGTGTTGCCGAGCACGATCGTCGCACCCAGCGCGCGCAGCTCGTCAGGGTCGACGGCCTTCACCGTTGCCTTCGTCCCCACCGGCATGAACGCAGGGGTCGGCACCTCGCCGTGCGCCGTGTGCAACACGCCGGCGCGCGCGTGGCCGTCCGTCGCAGTCACGGCGAAGCCTGGCACGGCCGTCACGCTAACGCCGCCGGCCCGTGTCAAGAAAGCGGCACAAACCAGTCACACCTGTCCTTGCCGGACCCCTCCAGGGCCTGTCCCCGGTTGTGTGACGAATGAGTGGCGGTTCTTCCATAGGTGTGCCTCAGAGGACGAGCATGGCATCGCCGAACGAGTAGAAGCGGTACCGCTCGGCGATCGCGAGGCGGTACAGCTCGCGCGTCTCCTCCACGCCGGCGAACGCCATCACGAGGGCGAGGAGCGTCGAGCGCGGCAGGTGGAAGTTGGTGAGCAGCGCGTCGACGCGGCGGAATTCGAAGCCGGGCACCACGAGGAGATCCGTGCGGCCCACGAGCGGTGCCCCGCTCGCGAGCGATTCGAGCACCCGCACGGTGGTCGTGCCGACCGCGAGCACACGTTCTGCGGCGCGGATGCGCTGCCAGGCGCGCGCGCCGACCTCGTACCGCTCGCTGTGCAGCCGGTGGCCGGCCAGTGTCGCGGCCGAGATGGGTCGGAACGTGTCCAGTCCCACGTGGAGCGTGACGCGCTCGACATCCAGCCTGGCCAGGAGCTCCGGCGTGAAGTGCAGCCCCGCCGTCGGCGCTGCCGCCGAGCCCTCCGCGGACGCGTAGACGGTCTGGTAGCGCTCGGGATCGGCAAGCGGCTCGGTGATGTACGGCGGCAGCGGCATCTCTCCGGACGGCCGCCCCTCGAGCCGCACGCGCCAGCGGCCCTCGCCCAGCGGCTCGACGAGCTCGGCGGGCCCGACGCGGTCCCCGGGTCGGAGACGACGCGACGGCCGCGCCAGCGCCTCCCACTCGCCGCGCACGTCGAGTGGCTCGAGCAGCAGCACCTCCGCCTCACCGCCCGTCGCACGGCGGGCACGGATACGCGCCGGGACGACCCGAGTATCGTTGACCACGACCAGCTCACCGGCCAGCTCGACTGGCAGGTCGCCGAAGCGGCGATGGCGCACGTCACCCGTCGAACGTTCGTAGACGAGCAGTCGCGACTCGTCCCGGCGAGCGGCGGGATGCTGGGCGATTAACTCCGGGGGCAGCTCGTAGTCGAGCTCCTCGGACCTCATCCGACCCGAACGCTAGCGTTGCCGCCGTGAACCACGACGCGCTGGAGATGGCGAAGGAGCGACTCGCCAGAGCGGCCGAAGAGCGCACAGAGGCGGCGGACGTCGACACCGCACTCGAACGCGCACGGGCGCAGATCGAGGCCGTTGCGGAACTCGCCGCGAACCTCGAATCGTCGCTCCCGGACCAGGTCGGCAACGCGGTGCGCGAGGGTGTGCGAGCCGAGGCGCTGCCCGTGGCGCGGCAAATGGCCGAGGTACGCGGGCTCGCCGGCCAGACCATTCGCCGCCTCGAGCGCATGGAGGGACAGCTGGTCGCGGAGCGGCGCGCGCGGCTCGACGACCTCGCATTGCTCGTCGATCTGATCTCGTCGAGCTGGCAGGGAGCAGATCAGCGGCTCGACCGCATCGAGCGCGGCCTCGAGAGCTCGAGCGGCGCGATCGTCTACCGCATCGAAGAGCGCCGCGCTACCTAGTCCCGGGGCGACGCCGGCAAGACCAGCTCGAAGCGGCTGCCCCGCCCCGGATCGCTCTCGAGGTTGATCCGTCCCCCCAGCGCCACTGCCAGCTCGTTGGCGATGGCGAGACCGAGTCCCGTGCCTGCACCGTCGTGCGTGAAGAAGGGTCGGAAGATGCGCTCCCGTTCTGCGGGCGCAATGCCGGGGCCGGTGTCCGCGACGGCCACTGACACTGTGCCGTCCGCCTGCGAGAGCTCGAGCGCGATGGCGCCGCCGTCGGGCGTCCAGCGGAAGGCGTTGGAGAGCAGGTTGGTGATGATTTGCAGCACCCTGTCGCCGTCCGACAGGATCACCGGCTGCGCGACGAAGTCAGAGCGGTAGTCGATGCCGCGTCGGCGCGCCTCCTCGCCGTAGCTCGAGTACGCCTGCTCCAGGAGGCGGCTCATGTCCACCTCCTCACGCAGCACCGTGAAACGGCGCATGTCGAGCTTCGCCAGATCGAGTACGTCGCCCACGAGGCGCTCGAGACGCGCGGTCTCCGCGGCAATCACGTCGAGCGACAGCGCGCGCGCCTCGGGATGCTCGGCAACGCCCTCCCGCAAGGCCTCGACGTGTCCACGAATGGCGGTCAACGGAGTGCGCAGCTCGTGCGAGACGGTCATCAGGAAGTTGCGCTCCAGCTCCTCGGCCTCGCTTAGACGATGCGCCATCTCTCCGAAACGCCCGGCCAGGTCGCCGATCTCGCCGCCCCCGGGCACGTCCGGCACGGCGACGCTGTAGTTTCCAGCAGCGATCTCGTCGGCCGCGTCCGAGAGGGCGAGAACGGGCTTCGTGATGCGTCGCGACAGGTACCACCCGAGCGCGCCGGCCACGAGGATGCCGATCACGAATGCCACGCCGAGACGCTGCATGAGCGTCAACCAGCGGTCGCGCAGCTCGTCCTTCGGAGTCGCCACGATCAGTGCGCCGTAGAGCTGGCCCTCGAGGCGAAGCGGATGCGCTACGGCGAAGTAGGTCTCGTTCGCCGCCGGCGGTACGAACTCGAAAGTGTGCACCCGGCCGTCGCGCCACTGAGGAACGACAGTCTGTGGCAACTCATGGAGCACCGCTTCGCCCTGGAGCTCGATCGGGGCGCCCAGGTAGAACAGCTGGTTGCCGCTCGCGCGCTCGAGCTCCTCGGTCGCGAACGCCGGCGGCGGCCGATCCTCCTCGAGGGTGACGATGGCGAGCTTCGCGTACAGGTCTGCGAGGCCGGCTGCGTTCTGACGCAGCTCGCTCTTGGTTCGGTCCTCGACGTAGTTCTGGAAGAGACCCACCGCGATCGCCGCCGCGACTACGCCCGACAAGACGATCCCGATCAGGAAGAGGGCCGGAAGGCGGAAGCGGAGCGAGCGGAACATCGCCGCGCGGTGGCTAGGCGCTCACCGCCCCTTTCGCCGGCGGCGCCACCTTGTAGCCGACGCCCCAGACGGTGACGATCGGCGATGCCTCGCCGAGCTTACGGCGCAGCTGGCGCACGTGCACGTCGACGGTGCGGGTGTCGCCGGCGAAGGTGTAGCCCCAGACGCGCTCGAGCAGCTGGTCGCGCGTCAGCACGATGCCGCGGTGGTCGAGGAGCTCCCAAAGCAGGTCGAATTCCTTCGGGGCGAGCTGGATCTCCTCCTCGCCGACACGCGCCTCGCGCCGCCCCGAGTCGATGAAGAGGTCGCCGTGCTGGATCGTCCGGTTCTCGGCCGGCCGCCGGTCGGCGTTCGAGCGCCGCAGGATCGACTTGACGCGGGCAACGAGCTCCCGCGGGTTGAAGGGCTTCGTCATGTAGTCGTCGGCGCCGACCTCCAAGCCGATGATCTTGTCGATGTCCTCGTCGCGCGCCGTCAGCATCAGAATGGGCACGTCCGAGCCGCGGCGGATGCGCCGGCAGACGTCGATTCCGTCCGAGTCGGGGAGCATGAGGTCGAGCACGACGAGCGCGGGCCTCGCCGCCTCGAGCTTGCCGAGCGCTTCGCCCCCGGTGGCGGCCGTCTGGACGTCGTAACCCGCGTTCTTCAGGTAGAGCGCGACGAAGGACGCAATCGACTCCTCGTCCTCGACCACCAGCACCGTCTGTGTCTTCGCGGTTGTAGCCATGCCGTCAGGATGCCAGAGGCACCAGTCAGGGCTTGAGCGGCGCCCTCGCCGGACCCGGAGCGCGCAACTGCAGCCACAGCGCCTCGTCCGGCACCACGACGAGGTCTGCGCCGTTCAAGGAGTACGCGCCGTTCGAAAGACCGAACTCCTCGAGGCCTGCACCTTTCAGCATGGCGCGCCCGCGTCCCACGGCGCTGAAAGCCACGCCCGTTGCATTCTGGATGCGCGCTGTGAAGCGACCGCCGAGGATACGGAAGCGGATCGGCTTCTTTCCTCCGTAGCTAGTCGCAGTCGCCGAGAGCGGCTTCGTCCACTGCTGCCCGCGCACGATCGGGACTCCACCGGCAATGGACTGATCCTCGATGATGAGCTTGCCTCGGTCGAGCCGGCCGATCACCGACCCCCTGTTGATCTGCAACGTGAAGGAGCCCCGGCCGGATTCCACCGCCAGGGTGCCGTCTCCGGTAGCAGACGTAGACCCTCCCGCGACCGCGGCGGAAACCAGGACGCCAAGAAGTGCGAGGAGAGCAGCGAAAGACCTGCGTGCGCGCACGCTTTGGAGTATCGCGGTCGGGAGTGTGCCGCCGGTGAGTTCAATGTAAAGAACGTGTAAGGCGACCCGCCCCAGCGACGGCTTTTAGAGTCGCTGCGTGGACGAGATCACGACCTTCGGCGCGATGGTGCTCATCGTGGCGGCCGGGTTCTCGCTCGCCATCCTGGCCAGCAAGGTGACGGAGCGGTTCCCGTTACCTGCGCCGGTCATCTTCCTGCTCGCCGCGGCGGTGGCCTCCGACGTCTTCACGGGACTCTCCGACGTGCTCAGCGTCCGCGAGGTCGAGCGCATCGGCACGGTTGCGCTCGTCCTCATCCTCTTCGACGGCGGGCTGCACGTCGGCTGGGGTCGCTTTCGGAGCGCCGCGTTGCCGATCGCCTCACTGGGCGTCCTGGGTACCTTCGCCACGGCCGGCGTGATGGCAGTCGCCGCGCACGTGCTGCTCGGCTTCGACTGGACGACCGCGGGCATTTTGGGCGCCGCGCTCTCCCCCACCGACCCGGCCGTGATGTTCTCGGTGCTGGGGAATCGAGAGGTCGGCGGCCGCGCAGGGACGATTCTCGAAGGCGAGTCGGGCGCCAACGACCCGGTGGGCATCGCACTCATGGTGGGAATGCTCGAGCTCGCGACCGAGGACGACGCGACCTTCTTGGTGGTCGCCGAGGAGTTCGTACTCGAGATGGCGGTCGGACTGGCTGTCGGCGTGGGCGGCGGATTCCTGCTTCTGCAGCTGATACGGCGGTTCTCGCTGCCCAGCGAAGGCCTCTACCCGCTGCGCACGCTCGCCGCGGCGCTCGTGATCTACGGGCTGGCGTCCGTGGCGCACGGGTCGGGCTTTCTCGCGGTCTTCGTCGCAGCCTTGGTGATCGGCGACGCGAGGGCCCCCTACAAGGCGGAGATCGAGCGCTTCCATACCTCCCTTTCCAGCCTCGCCGAGATCACCGTCTTCGTGGCGCTCGGACTGACGGTCGACGTCACAGCAGTCCTCTCGGACACAGCCGTTCTGGAGGCACTCGTGCTCGCGCTCGTGCTCGCGTTCGTGGCCCGGCCACTCGTCGTGGCCGTGCTCCTCTGGCCGGTGCGCATGCGCTGGGGTGAGCGAGCGTTCGTGGCCTGGGGAGGGCTGAAGGGCGCCGTCCCCATCCTCCTCGCCGCGTTCGCGCTCCTGGCGAACGTCGACGACGCGCAACGCGTCTACGACATCGTCTTCGTCGTGGTCGCCTTCTCGGTCCTCGTGCAGGGCTCGGCGCTTCCGTTCGTCGCCGCCCGCCTCGGGATCCGGATGCGTGACGTCGAACCGGAGCCGTGGAACATCTCCATCCGCCTGCGCCGCGAGCCGGCCGGAATCCGACGATTCGAGGTCCGACGAGGGTCACGCGCCGAGGGGCGGCGCATTCGCGACCTGCCGCTCTCCGAGCACAACTGGATCGTGGTCGTCATTCGCGAGGGTGAGGCGGTTCGCGCTGGTGGATCGACGGTGCTGGAGCCCGGAGACGAGGTCCTGGTGCTGAGCGACGAGGGCGACGCGCCTGCATTGCAGCGGCTCTTCGAGGGAAAGCGTCAGTCCTCGTAGTCGAAGAACCCGCGTCCGGACTTGCGGCCAAGAAGCCCAGCCTGGGCCATACGGACGAGCCGCGGAGGCGGCGCCATGCGCGGTTCTTGCAGCGCCTCGTAGAGCGCCTCCGACGCGTGCACGTGGATGTCGATGCCGATCAGGTCGAGCAGCTCGCACGGACCGAGAGGCCAGCCGGCGCCGTGCTTCATCCCGCTGTCCAGGTCTTGCGGCGTGATGTTGGCCTCGTCCAGCACCCGGACACAGTCGTTCATGAGCGGTATGAGGACCCGGTTCACGACGAAGCCCGGCGTGTCGTTGCAACGGATCGGCGTCTTGCCGAGCTGCCCGGCGAAGGCGTAGGCCGTTTCGTATGCGTCGTCGTCGGCGAGCGCGGTGCGCACGACCTCGACGAGCGGCATCAGCGGCGCCGGGTTGAAGAAGTGCAGGCCGACAAAGCGCGCCGGCCGGCCGCTCGCCTGTGCGAGCTCGGTGACGGACAGCGCCGACGTGTTCGTGGCCACGATCGCTTCCGGCGCGAGCGCCCGATTGAGCTCGGCCAGCACGTCGTGCTTGACGCCGGGATCCTCGACGACCGCCTCGATGACCAGGTCGCAGCCGGACAGGTCGAAAAGGTCCGTCGTGAGAGTCAGCCGCCCAGCCGCAGCGTCGCGCTCCTCCGGCGTGATCCGCTCCTTCTCGACCTTGCGCGTCAGGAAGTGCTCGACGCGCTCCCTGGCACCCTCCGCCAGTTCCATCGACACCTCGCGCCCGACCGTGGGGAAGCCAGCCTCTACGCAGACCTGCGCGATGCCCGCGCCCATCGTCCCCAAACCGATGACGCCGACCGAGCGAACCTTCACCGGCTCGATCCTACGGAAGTAGCACGGGGGAACCCCTGGTTCTCGAACGGGGGAACCCCTGGTTCCCCCGTTGGCCCCCTCCTCGCGTGTGTTTGTGTCTGTTCCAACGCTTGCGGAGCCGGCGGCTCGCGCAGGAGTCCGAGTGTTGCCTCTCCGTCGTGAGCCTCCCGCCGGGCGAAGCCCGGCTCCGGCGGCAGATCGCGTGGTCTCCGACGGGCGGCCGAAACCGAACCGGCGCGGCGGAAGTAGCGAATCTCGACCGGCTTGCCTCACGGAAGAGATTTCGCCCGCGACTCGTCTTGGAGGACACCATGACACGCCCCCTGCTGATCGTTCTGTTGCTTGCGCTCCTCGCAGTGGCGCTCCTGGGCGCGCTGGCCCAGCTGGTCCGGGGACAGCGGCCCGTCCTCCTCGCCTAGGGCGGCTTCCGCGCCAATACCCAGAGCCACCGGGCCTCGCCGTACTCTGGTCCGATCGAGCCGTCGTCGTGGTATTCCGGCTCGAGCATCGTCTCGAAGTCGTCCTCGACCACCTCGAGCCCGGCTTCGCGTACCAGACCCAGGGCGACCTCCGGCTCGTAACCGCTGAAGAACGTCTCGACGCCGAGCCACTCGCCGCGCCAGCCTTCGTTATCGGACCCCGGGAGCGAGGCGAGGAACCAGCCGCCGGGTCGCAGCCACCCGTGGATCCTCTGCAGCAGGGGGCCGAGCTGCTCGCGGGGCAGGTGGTTGAGCACGTAGAAGGAGACGACCGCGTCGTAGCTCTCGCCCCCGAGCTCGACTTCCATGATGTCGCCGTGCATGAAACGTGCTTCCGGCAGGCGTTCGCGGGCGCGCCGCGTCTGCTCGGCCGAGATGTCGACGCCGGTCAGCCGGCCGCGCTCTGCCAGTACGCGGGTCGAGCGGACCCCCGCGCCTGAGCCGAGCTCGAGCACGTCCGGTTGCAACGGGAGCCGCCGCAGCAGGTCGTCGAGGCGTTCGAGCCTCTGCGACCCGCGGATCGCCCGCTGCCACTCTGCGAAGCGGTCGGCGATCTGGTCGTAGCCCCGCTCGACGAGCCGCTTCGGATCGTCGGTCACCCGAGCGCTCCCGCGATCGCCTCACGCGCTGCACGGAACTGATCTGCTGTCAGGCGTATGTATGAGTGGCGGCCCAGGCTCCGAGGCAGGACGCCTGCCGCCTCGACCGGCGGCGCGTCGCGCAGGTCGCGCAGAGTGACGAGCGGACGGATCCCAAAGCGCCACGCCCACCGCGTGCGCGCCGGATCGTTCTCCGGGTCACCTATCACCTCGACCACGGCGAAGATCGCTTTCCAGCCGGACGCGTAGCAGACGGCCACATCGCCACGCTGCACGCCGGGCCGCCGCGTTGCAGAGTGGGCACGGAGAGACTCGCGTCGAACGCGAGCATCCAGGCGTCGCTCGCCGCTGCCTCGCACGAGGAGCCAGTGTTCCCGGAGCGCCCCGGTGCTAGGCACTGGAAACAGCATAGAGACGCCACTCGCCCGTTATGCCTTTCAGGACATGCGCCCCGCGGTCCTCGAACTCGATTCCCGAGCCCGCGACGAGATCCTTGACGGTCTGCGAGACGAGCACCTCCCCGCCCCGGGCCTCTGCGGCGACGCGCGCGCCCGTGTGCACCGCGACGCCCGCCACCTTCTCCCCGAGCAGCTCGCATTCGCCGGTGTGCAGTCCCGCGCGGATCTCGAGCCCGATCTCGCCGAGAGCCGCAACGATGGCCCGCGCGCTGCGGATGGCGCGCGCCGGTCCGTCGAACGTGGCGAAGACTCCGTCGCCGGCGGTATCAACCTCGCGCCCGTGGTAGCGCTCCAGCTCGCGGCGCACCACGGCATGGTGCTGCTCGAGCAGCTCACGCCAGCGACGGTCGCCGAGCTCGGCCGCGCGCTCGGTAGACGCAACCACATCGGTGAAGAGCACGGTGGCCAGCACCCGATGGGGCTCCGGGCCGCGCCGCACGCCGGTCAGGAAATCTTCTACCTCGTCGACGATCGCATCCGTGTCGCCGGCCCAGAGCGTGTGGGCATCGCCGTCCAGCTCCACGTACTTCGCCCCGGGAATCCGGGCTGCGATCCACCGCCCTTCTTCGACATTCACGTCGCGGTCGCCGGCCCGGTGCAGAACGAGAGTCGGCGCGTGGATCACCGGCAGCACATCGCGCACGTCGATCTCAGTGTTCATGCGCATAAGCGCGACAGCGGCGCCCGGGCTCGCGCTGCGCCGGAAGTAGGTGGCGAGCCGGCGCTTGAAGGCGTCGTCTTCGCTCGGCGCCATTTGATCGAGGTCCATCCGGTCCGCCCAGTTGCGCTCGAGCGCCTCGATCTCTCGCCCCCGCGCTTCGGGAGTCGGCGCCCATGGATAGTCGGCGCTCCAGATCCTCTTGGCGAAGCTGCCGTACAGACGAGCGCGGTCGTCCGCTCGGGATACGTGGCGGTGAAGAGGACGCTCATCAGGCCGCCTTCCGAGAAGCCGAACAGAGCGGCCTGCCGGCACCCGACGGCGTCCAGCACAGCTCGCACATCGTCCATGCGCTCCTCCATGGTCGGCAGCCGGTCGACAGGAACCGGATCAGAGAGCCCGGTCCCCCGCTTGTCGAAGAGGATCAGTCGCGAGAAGCCGGCAAGCCGCCCCAGCACGTGCGCCTGCGCGGGCTCCTCCCACATGAGCTCCACGTTCGAGATCCAGCCCGGCACGTAGACGAGGTCGAGCGGCCCTTCGCCGACGACCTGGTAGGCGATGTTGACGTCACCCGACTTCGCGTAGCGCGTCTCCGGCATTCAGGTGAAGGCCTCCATGCGGGAGTGAGGGACGCTTGCTCGTGTGGTCAGGCTAAAGCTTGCCCCACGTCTCAGGGTGGTCAGAGAGGTACGCGAGCTTAGACTTCCGGCGTGGCGGTCACCGCGCTCGAGAAGCGACTCCTGATCGGCGGTGAGTGGGTAGAGACCGGCGAGTGGGGCGAGGTGCGCTCGCCCTACTCCAGAGCCGTCGTCGGCCGGGTCGCGAAGGCCGGGGCGCCGGAGGCACGCCGCGCGATCGACGCTGCCGAATTGGCCATGCGCGAGCCGCTCCCGGCTCACAAGCGCGCGGAGATCCTCGTGCGCGTCGCGGGAGCGCTCGGACGTCGTCACGACGAGGTGGCGCGGCTCGTCTCCGACGAGGCCGGCAAGCCGTTGAAGGCCGCTCGGATCGAGGCCGCTCGTGCCATGTCGACCTACACGATGGCCGCCGTCGAGGCACGCAAGCTCGCCGGCGAGGTGGTGCCCATGGATGCGTCTCAGGCGGGCGAGGGGAAACTCGCCTTCACGCTGCGCGTGCCGCGAGGCGTGGTCGGCGCCATCTCACCCTTCAACTTCCCGCTCAACCTGGTTGCGCACAAGATCGCTCCCTCGCTCGCGGCCGGCTGCGCCGTGGTGCTCAAGCCGGCCTCGCAGACCCCGCTCTCCGCGCTCCTGCTAGCCGAGCTCGAGGAAGAGGCGGGCTTGCCGCCCGGCTGGCTCAACGTGCTCGTCGGCCCGGCCTCGGAGATCGGCGACGTGCTCGTCGAGGACGAGCGCGTGGCTGTGCTCACGTTCACCGGCTCCGGAGATGTGGGCTGGGGGCTTCGCGAGCGCGCGCCACGCAAGCACGTGCTTCTGGAGCTCGGCAACGCAACGCCGGTGATCGTCGAGCCCGATGCAGACATCGACAAGGCCGCGCAGGCGATGGCGCAGCACGGGTTCTCGTTCGCCGGCCAGAGCTGTATCTCCGTGCAGCGTGTCTACGTGGCGCGAACGGCCTACGAGCGTTTCCTGGAGCGCTTCGTACCGCGCGTCAAGGCGCTGAAGGTCGGCGACCCCGCAGATGAGGGCACTGACGTCGGCCCGGTGATCGACGCGGACGCGCGCGAGCGCATCCTGGCCTGGATCGACGAGGCGCGAACTGCCGGCGCGGAGGTGCTTGCCGGAGGCGAACTGGACGGCGAGCTGATCCAGCCGACGGTCATCGCCGACCCGCCGCGTGATGCCAAGGTGTCCTGCGAGGAGGTCTTCGGCCCAGTGGTGACGGTAACCCCGTACGACTCGCTCGACGAGGCTATCGAGCTCGCGAACAGCACCCGCTACGGCCTCCAGGCGGGAATCTTTACCGCCGGGCTGAACACGGCGCTGCAGGCCGCACGCGGGCTCGAGTTCGGCGGCGTCACCGTGAACGAGGCGCCCACGTTCCGCGCCGACCAGATGCCCTACGGAGGAGTAAAGGCATCGGGAAACACGCGCGAAGGGCCCGCATACGCCGTTCGCGAGCTCACCGAGCAGCGCCTCGTCGTCATCGACACCTGACCCCCACGCAGTCGGACCGGAGCCGGGTTTGTCCCGGCGGGAGTCCGACTGCGGAGAGGCAACGCTGGAAGCCGCGCGCGAGCCGCCGGCTCCGACCACCCTGAACCACGCCGCCGCCCGCAAGGAGAGGGCCATGGAGGAACCACGGGTTCACCCGTGCGAGATCCGCAGGTTCCCCACTAGCCGCCGTCGGAAACCAGGCGAATCGCCGCCGGAGCCGGGCTTGTCCCGGCCGGAGGCCGACTGCGGAGAGGCAACGCTGGAAGCCGCGCGCGAGCCGCCGGCTCCGACCACCCCTGAACCACGCCGCCCCCCGCAAGGAGGGGGCCCACGGGGGAACCAGGGGTTCCCCCGTGCGAGAACCAGGGGCTCCCCCCGTGCGAGAACCAGCGGTTCCCCGTGCTAACTTCGTGCGGCGGATGGCGAGACTCCAGCGCCTACGGGGGCGCGGCCGACCGCCCGCCTCTGACGAAGAGCAGGCCCACAAGCCGCCTGCGCTGCGCGCGCCGGCGCCGGGCGCTCTCAGGCGCGAGCGGAGGGCGCTCACGCGCGTGCGCGAGGAGCGGATCCGTGACCTGGGCGGCCTCGCGCTCGAGATGGTGCGCCGCCAGCGCTTCCGCCAGGACCTCCTTTTCGAGCAGTGTCACGAGATCCTCGTGCTCGAGCAGCGCCTGCACGAGATCGAGTCCTCGCTGGCCAGGGCGGCAGCGGCGCGGCATCGCGGAGGCGCCCCTCGCTGCGACTGCGGCGCGCCGCTCGCCTGGGGAGCACACTTCTGTGCCAACTGCGGCCGGCCCACGGGCGAGGCGGTCGTCACCTGCGCCCAGTGCGGCACGCCCCTGCCCGCAGACGCCAAATTCTGCGCCCGCTGCGGCACCGTCGCCGAGGACACCGCCGGGCCCGAGCACGTATCGGCGACCTACGAACAGACGGCCTCCGGTGAGCAGTTCTGGCACGACGTCGCCTCCGAACAGGATCCGTGGGAGCGGTAGGTCCTCCCCGCCGCGGCGTCGATGCCTGTCCGCGCTGCGCCGCAGACGTGGAGCAGGGCCAGGAGTACTGCCTGGAGTGTGGCGGTCGACTTCCGTCGGCGCGCGGCGTCCTCCCGGCCCTGGCCGGCGCCTGGCGGGCGCGCTTGCGCTGGTATCCGGGCGACTGGATCTGGTCGGCGTTGCTCCTCCTCGGGATTGCCGCGGCGGGTGGAGCCGTCGCAATGGCCGCGACCGAGGCCGACGAGCCGCGCACGCAACTGCTGGTAGCGACCGCCGATCGCCCTGTGCCCGCGCCGCCGCGCCCCACTCAGCGGCCCACCCCACCGCCGGAGGAACGAACGGGCAGCACCGCGACACAGACAGAGACGTCGGCCGAGTCACGCCCGCGCAAGCTCGTCGCCTGGCCGCCGGAGACGAGCGGGCACACCGTGGTGCTCGTATCACTGCCGGCAAGTGCGGGCAGAGCGCAGGCAACGCGGATTGCTCGGCGGGCGCTACGCGCCGGGCTTCCTGACGTCGGCTTTCTGGACTCCTCGCAGTACGCGAGTCTCCATCCCGACTACTACGTCGTCTTCAGCGGCATCTACGAGTCGGCGGACGACGCGGCAAGCGCGCTCGCGCAGGCGCAGCAATTGGGCTTCCCCCGCGCCTACACGCGCCAGATCGTCTCGTAGGGGCGCCTCCGGCCCGGCCGTGCGAGCAACAAGCTGAGTGGAAGGGAATGGCGGCCGCCGTATCGGCCGCCATTCCCGGCATCGCGCGATGCCCCAATCGCGCTGCTTGTTAGACAGATGCGCCGTTGGGGCAAGACTTGCGGCCGAGCAGACCGGCACCACGCTGCAGGGACTGTCCCCACAGCGGACTGCCCCGCGAGAAAGCGCCCGTGTGAGGCTCCGCGTCGGGCGGCGGGTAAAGCGCGTGACCCGGCGTCAGTCCCCGTTCGGGGATAGACCGTGCAGGGACAGCGCCGCTACGCGGCCTTCGCGCCTTCGAGGTGCTGGTGCGACGGGCAGTAGTCGCGATCGGGCAGCGGCGTGCGCTGGCACGGCTTGCCCTTGCGCGTCGTGGCACGGCAACGCGGCACGCCGCCGTCGAACGCACCGGCCTCGATCTGCTCTTCGACGAAGGAGACCGCGGCGTCTACTCCCTCCTGCACCGTCCACGCCACCTGCGCCTGCGCGGTGATGGGGAAGTAACGACGAATGTCCTGGAAAAGTGCCTTGTCCGGCTTCGAGAAGTACTGCGGATCGCGGGCCAGACGCTCCATCGTCTGCTCGCACTCCCAGAGCACCGCACGGCGGTACTCGAGGCGGACGTCATCCGGCACATACGGGTCGATCAGATCGCGAATCGAGCGATAAATCGCTCGCGAGTACTGATACATACATGTCTGGATAAGCTCCGCCCGCTCGTCCAGATCACCCCGTCCATTCGGGTTGCCGGTGGTCGCGAAGCTCGTGCTCATGGGGAGTTGCGGGGCCTACGCGCCGCTGTGCCGTTTAGTTTAACGGTTTTCACCACGCTGTCACAAACTTGACCGCTCGGTTGTCCCAGCTGGCAACTGGTCGGGCGGACGGGGAGGTCGAACCGGAAGCGCCGAGGAGGGTGAATACCGCACTTTGCGATGGATTGCAAGGGGTGCGCCCGAATCCGATTGAATAGGGGGTGCGTGTCACACGACACCGACAAGCTCATCCGGCAGCTCTCACTCGTCGCGTTCCTGATGGCGGAACGCCGGCTGATCACTGCGCGGGACGTGAAGCAGAACGTGGAGGGCTATTCAGAGATGTCGGACGAGGCGTTCGCGAGGCGCTTCTATTCCGACCGGGCCGAGCTGCTGGCGCTCGGCGTGCCGCTCGACTCGCAGCGGGACGAGTTCACCGGCGAGGAGCTGTACACGCTGCGCTCGGAGCGCTACTTCCTGCCTCCGCTCGAGCTTTCGGACGACGAGCTTGCGGCCCTGCAGACGTGCCTCTATCTGCTGGAGGGCAAGTTCGCCTACGCGGAGCCGTTACGCCTCGCGCTCCAGAACCTTGCGCTGGGCCGACCGGGCTTCCGCGAGCCTGCCACGGAGACTGCCGTCCGGGTGGAGGTCTTCGATCCGGACTACTCGCCCGAGATGCCCGGCCGGCTCGCCAAGCTCGAGGCTGCCATCTCCAAGCAGCGCACCGTCAAGTTCTCCTACTGGTCGATAGCCCGCGACGAGGTTGCCGAGCGGCTGGTCAATCCCTATGCGCTGCTCTCGGACAACGGAGTCTGGTACCTGATCGGCTTCGACCTCGAGCGCGAGGCGATACGCACCTTCCGCGTCTCGCGCATCCGGGGCGACATTCGACTGGCCACGCGGCGAGAGCGCGACTTCCGGCTGCCGGCGGAGTTCGAGGTGGAGGAGTTCCGCGGACGCCCGCCCTGGCAGATCGGCGACATCGCCGGCGATGCGCGCATCGCAGTGGCCGGTGACACCGCCTGGTGGGTGAAGCGTGTCTTCGGCGATCGCGGCAAGGTCGTCGACGGCGTCTTCACCACGGAGTACGCAAGCCTTCCGCTCCTGGCGGCCTGGATCCTGCGTCAAGACGGGCGCGCCGTCCCGCTCGATCCGCCCGAGCTCGTCCGCGAGGTGCAGGACTCGCTGGCCCGCGTCCGGGAGCGCCACGCCGGCGACCCGCCCGAGCTGAGCCGCGAGGCGAGACCTGTTGTCGGCGAGCCGGCCGAGCGCCCCGCCGGGCCGGTGGCTCCCGAGCGCTTCGGTGTGCTGCAGGCGCTCCTCGCGTATCTGCTCGACCGCTGCGGCGACCGCACGTCGGCCGACATCCCCGCCGCCGAGCTGGTCGAGCGCTTCCATATCCCGCACGAGGCCCTCGAGGAGCACCTCTCACTGCTCAACCTCGTGAACTTCGGCGGCGGCTGCTACGCCGTCTACGCGCAGCTGGACGGCGAGACCGTGCACGTCGAGAAGGAGCTTTTCGGCGACACGTTCAGGTCGCCTCCACGGCTCACGCCCCTCGAGGCTCGTGCGATCCGGCTGGCGCTCGAGTTCGTGGGGCCGATGATCGCGGCCGACGCACACACACCGCTCGATCGCGTGCGGCGCAAGCTCGAGGAGACATTCGGCGAGTTCGAGCTTGCGCAGACGCCGGAACCGCACGGCAGCGCCGCCGAGGAAGGGCTCCTCTCCACGCTCACGACCGGGATACGCGACCGTCGCCTGGTCGAGCTCGAGTATCTGAAGGGCGGCGAGGAGACGCCGTCTCAGCGGGTGGTCGAGCCGTATGCGATCGAGCGCCGTCTGCCCTTCTGGTACGTCCACACGTGGGATACGACGAGCGGCGGCGAGCGCAGCTTCCGGCTCGACCGGATGCGTCGTGCGAGGCTGTCGCGCAAGCACTTCGAGCCGCGCGAGGGCTTCGAGCCACAGGGGCTACGCGACGCGCGCCGGGCGCGCATCTGGTACTCGCCCGCGGTGGCCCGCTGGAAGATCGAGCGCGGGGCACGGGCGCTCGTGGACGGTTCTGCGGTGGCGGAGCCCGCCGTCGGGAGCCCGGAGTGGCTGGTGGGCGAGATCCTCTCCGACCGCGGCGAGGCAGTCGTGCTCGAGCCGGGTGACCTGCGGCGGCAGATTGCGAAGCGGGCCGCGGCGCTCGCCAAGGAACTGAAGGTCGCCGCGCCGGCCTAGGGACCAGCCAGGCGATCAACCGCCCACGAAGCGGCTTCCGCGATCACCGAATCGGGATCACCGGCCAGGCGCTCCGCGTGGTGGCGCTGCTCTGGGCGACCGTTGTTGCCGAGTGCCACAAGCGCATTGCGCGTGAGATAGCGGCCCTCGTTGCGCGGCACGAATAGGCGGTCATAGCGGCGCGCGAGCTCGGCCGGGTCGGCTTCGAGCCAGTCGACGAGCGACACGGTCGGCTCGGCACCGGCAGGGAGCGGCTCCCCGGCGCGGCGCTTCTCGATGCCGCGGTTCCACGGGCAGACGTCCTGGCAGATATCGCAGCCGTACACCTGGGCACCGAGCTCGGAGCGGTACTCCTCGGGCATCGCGCTCGATGACTGCGTCCAGTAGGAGAGGCACTTGGTGGCATCGAGCGTCCCGGGCTCGTCGAGCGCTCCGGTCGGGCAAGCGTCGATGCAGAGCGTGCACGTGCCGCAGTCGAGCTGCAGCCGTGGAGTTGCCTCCACCAGGACGTCGGTGACGAGCGTGCCGAGCACGACCCACGAGCCGTAGCGGCGGGTAATCAGCATCGTGTTCTTTCCGTAGAAGCCGACTCCGGAGCGCGCTGCGCCCTCGCGGTCGACGTGTTGGTTCGCGTCGACGAGCACGCGGTATGCGCCGCCGAGGCGGCGGCCGAGCGCGTCGAGCTTCTCACGCAGCTCGCCGTAGGCGTCGTACCACGTATAGCGCGGGAGACGGCCCTCCCCCGGTCCGGGCTCCCGACCGCTCGCGTAGTAGCAGAGCGCGGCGGACACCACCGTGCGCGCCCCCGGGAGCAGCGTCTCGGGGTGACACGAGACCTCCGGATGGGCCATCGTGAAGCGCATGTCGGCGAAGAGCCCACGCGCACGCCGCTCGTGAATGTGCCGCTCGGTGTCCTGGTAGGGCTCGGCGGGTGCCGCGCCGATGACGTCGATGCCGAGCTCCTCAGCGAGCCGCTCGAGCTCGGCGGGGGTCACACGGGTGTCCTGTACAGACATGTCCTTCGGTCTGGGGCCGGCCGCGGGCCTCCCTCCGATTCCACGGTAGCGGGGAAATGCGCACATGTGGGAGACGATTTCGAGGCGGAAGCGTGACGAATCGTCCGCAGCCTACGATCCGCACCCGTGAAGGCGATCCGCATCCACGAGGACGGTGGCCCCGAGGTGCTCCGCTACGAGGACGCTCCAGACCCACGTCCGGCGGCGGGTGAGGTGCTCGTTCGTCTGCGCGCCGCCTCGCTCAACCGACTCGACATCTGGGTGCGCCGGGGCCTGCCGTCAGTACCGAAGCCCCGCATCCTGGGCGCGGACGGCGCCGGCACGGTCGAGGAGGCGGGAGAAGGGGTCGACGGGCTCGGGGCCGGCCAGAGGGTGGTGATCAACCCTGGGCTCGAGCACGGCTCGCGGATCTCCGTGATCGGCGAGCACACGGACGGGACGCATGCCGAGCTGATCGCCGTTCCCGCGACGAACGTCTACCCGCTGGTTGACGGCCTCGGCTTCGAGGAGGCGGCTGCGTTTCCGCTCGTGTTCGAGACCGTCCATCGCATGCTCGTGCGGAAGGCGCAGCTCGCCGAGGGCGAGTGGGTGCTGGTCTGGGGCGTGGGCAGCGGCATCGGGTCGGCCGCCCTGACGATCGCCAAAGCGCTGGGCGCGCGCGTCCTCGCCACGTCGTCGAGCGACGAGAAACTGGCGCGTGGACGCGAGCTAGGCGCCGACGAGACCGTCAACCACGCCTCAGGCGACGTCGCCGCCGAGGCGAAGCGAGTCACGGACGGCCGCGGCGTCGACGTCGTCGTCGAGCACGTGGGCGAGGCGACCTGGCAGACCTCGCTCCAGGCGGCGCGCCAGGAGGGTCGAATCGTCGTCTGCGGTGCGACCACCGGCCCGAACCCGCCCGCCGCGCTCCACCGCATCTGGTGGAAGCAGCTCGTCGTGTACGGATCGACGATGGGTACTCCCGCTGACTTCGAGGCGGCTTACCACCTCGTGGCGACGGGCCGGGCCCGGCCGGTCGTGGACAGCGTCTTCCCGCTCGCGGAGGCACGCGCCGCCCACGAGCGCATGGAGAGCGGCGAGCACTTCGGCAAGATCGTGCTGCAAATCCTGGAGTGAGCAGCGCGCGGCTCGCCTGCCGTCGGCTGAGACGACCCCGCCCGTGCGATTTCCCACGAGCGGGCGCTGTCCGGCGAATAGGACAGTCGGCGGAGCCGGGCTCAGCCCGGCGCAGCCACACCGCGGCCGCGGCGCGTCATTCTCTGAAGAAGGGGGTCAACGGGGGAAACATGGTTTCCCCCGTTCTTTCAGCCGAAGCCGAGGATGAACTTGGCGTCTTCGGACATGCGCTCGGGCGTCCAGGGCGGATCCCAGGTGAGCTCGATGTCGACGCGCTCGACGCCCGGCACGGAGGCAGCCGCTTCGTGGAGGCCTTCCTGGATCATCGGGCCTGCAGGGCAGCCCATCGACGTCAGCGAGTGGATGACCTTGACGCTCGAGTTCTCGACCTCGACGTCGTAGACGAGCCCCAGCTCGACCACGTCCATGCCCAGCTCGGGGTCTTCGACCGTGCGCAGCGCCTCGAAGACCTCTTCCTTGGTCGCCATGCGGTCAGCGTACCTGTGTGCCGCTGCCCGTGAGGGTCAGCCTGGCTCGCTCGGCTAGAACCCCGGGAGACGGACTTCCTCGCGGCGTTCGCGCGCGAAGAAGTGGACGCCGTCGACGAAGCGCACCCAGCTGCACCTCGTGCACATGACCAGCGTGTGCGTGAGGGCGCTGTCCGCGTGGTAGCGCACGCCGCGCAGCAGATCCCCGTTCGACACGCCCGTCGCGGCCACGATCACCTCGCTGGGGGCCAGGTCGTCGATGGTGAAGACCCGCTCGATGTCGTCGATCCCCTGCGCCTCGGCCTCCTCGATCTGACGGCGCGACGTTGGCCACAGCTGCGCCTGCAGCTCGCCTCCCAGACAGCGCAGCGCCGCCGCCGCCAGGACGGCCTGGCGCGTGCCGCCGATGCCGATCGCCAGGTGATCGTTGGTGCCGCGGATAGCCGCCGAGACCGAAGCGGTGACGTCGCCGTCGGCAATCAGCTTGATGCGGGCGCCTGCCTGGCGGATCTCCTCGATCAGGTCGTGATGGCGAGCCCTGTCGAGGACAATCGTGGTGATGTCTTCGGGGCGCCGCCCGAATGCATCGGCAATTGCGCGGATGTTGTCACCGACCGGCGCGAGCAGATCGATGCGGCCGCGTGCGCGGGGGCCGACGGACATTTTGCGCATGTACATGTCGGGCAGTGTCTGGAGGGATCCACGCGGGCCGACGGCGATCATCGACATCGCTCCGCTCGCCCCGCGCGCGACGATGCCGCTGCCCTCGATCGGGTCGACGGCCAGATCGACCGCTTCGCCGCCGGCGCCGACCTGCCGGCCCGGTGCGAGCTCCTCGGGCCCCTCGGCGGCTCCGATCACGACCTGCCCGTCGATCGGCTGGATCTGGAGCGCCTCCCACATTGCACGCGCGGCGGTGGCGGCGGCCGCCTCATCGTCGGCTCGCCCCAGCCACCGGGCGCCGGCGAGTGCCGCGCGCTCGGTCACGCGTGCGTACGTCTCGCAGCCGCACGCGCGCTCCTGCCCCACCTCGGTGGGCGTCGTCTCGGGCACCGTCTGCGTCACGACACCGTTTGTACTCGTTGCGCAGCGTCCAACACAAGCTCCATTACAGCTGCGACAGCAGCTTCCACGCCGGTGTTGACGATCACCGGCACGTCGCTGCGCCGGGCGCGCTCGAGGATGTAGCCCTGGAGGGCCCTGATGTTCGTGAAGTGCGAGACGTACTTCTCGAGCGGACGTAGGCCCTGGGACGCCGCATCACGGATGTAGAAGTGACCGAGGTGCTCGTCCTCGTCCTGGATCGAGATCACGCACTGCACGACGAGCGGGCCCTCGATGGGCGGCAGCATCCCCGGCACGAGATGGACGCCCTCGATCACCATCGACCAGCCCTCCTGCAGCGCCCGGTCGATGGCCGCCCGCACGCCGACCAGCACGTTGCGTGTCTGATCGAGGAAGCCTGGCAGCATCCCCTCGGGGACATCGTCCTGATCAACCGCAACACGCGCCTCGAAACTGGAATCGTGGACCGACGGCATGAATTCGCGGGTGAAGAAGGCCCGCATCGTCTGGCGGATGAAATCCGTCGACGTCACCCGCGTGATGCCGAGCCGGTACGCGGCCTCCGTGGCGACTGTCGACTTGCCCGTGCCGGTGGCGCCGCCGACGAGCAGGATGATCGGAACGTCGAGCTGCTGGAGGTTGCCGTAGCGCCGCAGCCTGCTCGCAACCCGGCCTCCCTCATCGGCGCCCAGCACCTCGACCGCCAGCTCCTCGACACGGTCCAGCGAGACCGGCCCGCCGCCCTGGTTGGTCAGGTCGACCTCGATACGGCGTGCAAGCTCGTAGGCGCGATCGGGGGCGAGACCGGTGGCCATCATGGCCCGGGCCATCAGGCCCTTGGAATACGGCGGGCCTTCGTCCCCGCCGAGCGGCAGCGGATCAAGTCGCCGCGGCTCGCTCATCGGCCGTAGCTCGGCTCATGCGTGTCAGTGAGTGCGCGCAGATGCTCGTCCAGGTCCGGCTCGCCGGGCAGAGGGCGCAGCTCGCTGTCTGCGAGTACGAGCTCGGCTCCGCGCTTCACTGCGGTCTCGGCCACCACGTCGATCGCGGCAGCCTTCAGCTCGACGAGGAAGACATCCGCATCGACTCGCTCGAGGTCCTGCCGCAGCTCCTCGCGCCGCGCGAGGTTGCCCGAGACGGTCACCTCGGCGGCGCCGAATTCGCTGCGCAGGTGCTCGACGAGGAGGGGGTGTGTGTCGGGAGGTGCGGTCACGAAGTAGGCGACGCGCCGTCCCGTCACCGTACGGAGCGGGCGCGGCCGCAGGGCCACCGCAACGACCGGCAGCTCTTTCACGGCCAGGATCTCGCTCCGGACATCCTCGTATGCGTTGTCCTGCTCGCTCATCGTCAGCACGACGAGGTCGGAGACGAGGATGCGGTAAGCGTTCAGGAATCCGGCCGCCAGCTCCGGCGGCTGGTGGGCCGGCACGACGAGCACCCGGGCGTCGGCGGCCACGGGCGGTAGCGCCGCGCCGCTGCCGTCCAGCACGAGGAGGGCGGGGCTACGCTCGCGGGCGAGCTCGAGGCCCGCAGGCACGTTCGAGATCGACGTGGCTCCCGCCAGCCCACCACCGCAGCGGCGGCAGCCGATCGTCGGCACGCCGGTCAGCGCCGCGGTCTCCAGGTAGTCCGATGCAGCATGATGCCCCGCTCGCGAGCGTTCGAGCAGATCCTCGAGCGTCGGTGGATGCTCCACGAGCTCCGGCTCGGGTGGCCCTCCTCGCCCCATGGCGAGCACCAGCACGTCCCTGTCTCGCGCCAGAAGCCTGGCGACGTGCCCTGTCACGGCGGTCTTACCGACGCGCTTGCCCGTTCCGATCACCGCCAGAGTCGGCAGCTGCACCTCCTCGAAGCCCGGTGGCTCCAGGTAGAAATCCGGTCCGGCATACGGAAGCCCGAGTGCGAGCACGCGGCTCGCCATGCGGAAGCGCTCGCGCGGGCCGAGCACCGGCTCGTCGGAGAGGTCGACAACCACCTCGGGCTCGTGCTCGGCGATCCCGGCCTCGAGGTCGGGGACGAGCCTGACACCGTAATCGTCGTCGCCGCGCAGCTTCTCGCTGCCGCCCGCCAGGTAGGCGGCCACGACCTCGTATGAGAGGGCGCGGAGCGCGTCCCGCACGACGGGCGGGTAGTGCTCCCCGTCGATTACTGCCAGGGCTTTCATTCAGGCTCCCGGCCGGAAAATGCGCAGCATTTTCCGGGAGCCATCAGCGAGTCGTGACCTCGTCCTCGATGCGGTCGGTGTATTTCTCGAAGGCGCGGGTCTCGGTGGAGAACTGGATGATGCGCTCCTGGCCGTGGAACGGGTACTTGCGCCAGACGTCGACATGCTTGTCGACGATCTCGATGAGGTTGTAACAGGGCCGTGTGTTACCGCGCAGTCGCGTCGACGAAACCGTGCCGGTGTTGACGACGAAGAGGTTCTCGAGGCGCCAGGCATACGGGACGTGCTTGTGGCCGCTGAGCACCATGTCGACCCCTGCGCGCTGGAGGCACTCGATCGCGTCGCCCGCATCGTTGACGATGTTTCGCTCGCGCCCGGTCCCCGGCACGGGCAGCAGATGGTGGTGCATTACGAAGATGTTGACCCCCGAAGGCTCGGCGAACTGCTGCTCGATCCACGAGTAGCGCCCCCGGCCGATCTGGCCTTCGTCCAGGTCGGGTTGCGTCGAGTCGACGGCGACGACCGTGATGCCGTTCAGGCGCAGCACCGAGTTGCGATCGCCGAACAGCTGCTCGAAGTGGAGGTAGCCGACGTTCCGTGAGTCGTGGTTGCCCGGGATGATCACAAACGACTCGCACTGGATCCTGTCGAGGTACGACTTGGCCTCGAGATACTCCTGCCGGAAGCCGAAGGTCGTGAGATCGCCCGTGCAGATGACGATGTCGGGCTCCATCTCGTTGATCTCGCCAATCGCCCGATCCATGAGGCTGGGCACGAAATGCGCTCCACCACAGTGGATGTCTGAGATGTGGGCGATCAGAAACGCATTGTTCTCCGCCATCCACACAAGTCTAGAGCGCGCGCATGACGCTCATCCGACGGCGCTGCTAGCCTTCCGGTGCGTGCAGAAATGCCCGTTTTCCAGGCATATTCAGGAATTGAGGAACCGCGCTTTGCGAACGACGTCGAGCTCGAGTGCGCGAAGATCCTCGACTACCACGGCGTGCCGTGGGAGTACGAGCCGCGCACATTCGTGCTCGAGCGCGATAGCGAGGGCCGGGTGGTCGAGGCGTTCACGCCCGACTTCTACCTGCCTGAACAGGACCTCTACCTGGAGGTCACGACCATGAAGCAGTCGCTCGTCACCCGCAAGAATCGCAAGCTGCGCAAGCTGCGTGAGCGCTACCCCGAGGTGCGGGCGAAGCTCTTCTACAAGCGCGACATCGAGCGTCTGGCGCAACGATACGGTCTCGACCTAGCCAGCTGAGCGACCCGCGGATCGGCGACGTGTACCTCTCCGCCGGGGAGATCGCAGCCCGCGTCTCAGAGCTCGGAGCGACGATCGCCGGGGACTACGAGGGGCGCGAGCCGCTGCTCGTGGCGCCGCTCAAGGCGAGCCTCGTCTTTCTGGCCGACCTGTCGCGCGCAACGCCGATCCTGCACCACCTCGACTTCGTCGAGCTCGCCCCGTACGAAGGGGGCGGCAACGGCGGCTCGATCCGGCTGCTCAAGGATCTCGACGCACCGATCGAAGGCCGTCACGTGCTCGTCGTCGAGGACGTGATCGACACCGGCCTCACGCTCAACTACCTGCGCAAGACGTTCACATTGCGCCGCCCGGCCTCGCTCGCCGCCGTGACGCTGCTCGACCGGCCCTACCGACGCCTCGTGGACGACCTGCCGGTCCCGTACGTCGGCTTCACGGTGCCGGACGAGTTCTTCGTCGGGTACGGCTTCGACCTCAGCGAGCGCCACCGCAACCTTCCCGATCTCCACATCGTCCTGTCCCCCGAAAGTCAGGCGCGCTTCGCGGGCCATGACGACTTTCCGGGTGGTTGACAGACAGACGCCGCGAAGTCCGTCTGCGGCGGCCCGGCGCGTCGCTTGCAAAGCGGCGAGGGCACAACCGGATCCGCTCTTTACACTGACTATCACTGTTAACTTCGCGGCCTGCACATCGTCGCGATGCTTCACTCGGCCGCGTAGCGTGGTGCGGTACGCGGCGACCGTTCTGTACGTGCCCGACGTCGCGGCCGCGGTCGCGTTCTACGAGCGTGCGTTCGGCCTGGAGCGCGTGCATCTCGACGAGCACGAGAACGGTGCGTACGCCGAGCTCGCCACGGGCGCGACCGTCATCGCCTTCGCATCGCACGACCTCGTCGAGCGTCACGTGCCTATGCCGTTCAGCAACGCGAGCCGGGAGACGTCTCCGCCACCCGTCGACCTTCTGTTCGTGACGGGCGACGTCCATGCCGCGTACGAACGAGCGGTCGAGGCTGGTGGCGAGCCGATCACGGCACCGGAGCGCAAGCCCTGGGGTCAGACCGTGGGTCTCCTCCGCGACCTGAACGGATTTCTCGTCGAGCTGTCCAGCCCGGATAGCTGACAATCACGATTGGCCCTCCAGCAAGCAAAGATTGTTACATGCTCTTGTCCCAGCCGGACGGCAGCGAAGGCAGTGGCCAGGCCGGGTCGGGCCGCCAGTCCTCCCAGCCGGTTGGGACGAGCCGGTCGAGGTCGGCAACAACGCTCTCGGCCTCGCAGCGGACCGCGCGTGCTTCCTCGGCCGTGAAGTGGCCGTGACGCGTCGCTTCTTCGAAGTGTTCCTCGTCCTTCCATGACCAGGAGCCGTCCGGCTTGATCACGACGTCGAGTGCCTGATCGCGCGTATCGAAGCCGAACGGCGTCCGCCGTAGCTGCTCTTGGAGGTTCACGTACCAACATCGGAACCGCCAGTCTTCCTCGTCCCAGAACAGGTCGAGCGAATGTGCCTCATGTAGCGGCGTCAAACAGAGCCGGTGCGTGCGGCTCCAGACGACGTCCCCAAGCGACCAGTCCTCGCCTCCGACGTCTGTGATCCTGTGCAGCGGCGCCCCGGAGAACAGCTTCCCGCGCGTACCCGGCGCCAGGTAGAGCACGACGAGATCTGCGGTCTCCTCGACAAGGGTGTGCGGCATTGCCGCCCGCACGTGTCCGCGAAAGACGCTCCGCACGAGCACGGGACCGCCCGGACATCGCACCGCGAGAGTAAACCACCGCCGGAGCCGGCTTTGCCCGGCGGCGGCACACCGCGCGAAGCCGCGTCTGTCCTCAAAGACCTCCGAAAGTCGTCATGGCGCGCGCAGCACGCCGGACTTTCGGAGGCGAGCAGCCGGGCTTTGCCTGGCGCAGGCACCGCGCGAAGCCGCGTCTGACTCAAATCCCCTCTGAAAGTCGTCATGGCTGCGGCGAAGCCGCAGCCGGACTTTCAGAGGTAGCCCAGCGGATCGACGGCGGCGCCGTTGACTCGCACTTCGAAGTGCAGGTGCGGGCCGAAGCAGTGGCCCGTGCAGCCCACGTAGCCGATCGTCTGGCCCTGCGAGACAGAACCGCCTGACACGGCGAAGCCGGACAGGTGGGCATACGCGGTGGCGAGCCCGCCCCCGTGGTCGATGACGATCAGGTTGCCGTAGCCGCCCAGCCAGCCGGCCGAGATGATCGTGCCGCTGGCAGCGGCGAAGATCGGCGCGCCGTGACCGGCGGCGATGTCGATGCCCTCGTGCATTCGGCCCCAGCGCCAGCCGAATGAGCTCACCACGGTCCCAGAGACCGGCCAGACGAACCCGGACGAGGAGGGAGCGTCGGTCGATACCGACGCGCTGGGCGAGACCGACTGTGTGGTAGCGGACTGGGCCGCCTGGATCTGGGCCGTGAGCTGCGAGCTGACCGCCTCGAGCGCACGCGCCTCGGCAGCGTAGCCGTGGTGTGCTTCCTCCACCGAGGCCAGCGTCTGCTCGCGTGAGCGGTGTGCCGCCGTCAAACCTTCCTTGCGCGAGACGAGCTGTGAGTGGAGCGCGAGCTGCTGGGTCGTGCGGATCGCGATCACGCGCGTCGCCGCTGCCACGCGCGACTGCGTGCGCTTGGTCTTTGCACGGAGGGCGCGCATCTGGTCGCGGGCAGCTTTCACCTGCGCAGAGATGTGCGCATCCTGATCGCCGATGTCGCGCACGAAATCCAATCCGTCGAGCATGTCGGAGAAGCTCGCCGCCGAGACGATCACGTCGAGCGCGTCGGGATCGTCCCGCTGATAGAGGGCGATGAGCCGCCGATTCAGACGCTGGACTGACTCCCGGTGCTGGCGACGCAGGAAGGCCAGCCGCCTGGTTTGCAGATCCAGCAGCTCGGTAAGCTGCGCGAGCCTCTGACGATGCAGGGCGAGATCCTCTTCGAGCGCGTCGAGCCGCCTCGTGACGTCGCCGACCTGCCGCTCGAGCGCCCGGATGTCGGACGACACGGAGGCGATCTCCGCCGCGAGCGCGTCCTCACGCTGCTCGGCAACGGCCATCTTCGCCTCGAGCGAGGCGATCTGCGCATCGACGGCCTCCTTGCGGTCATCCGGGTCGCCCGCAGCAGGCCCGACGAGAACGAGCGGCAGGACGAATGCAAGGAGAAGGAGGCGCCGAGCCATAGGGCAGAGGTTCGAGCGACCGTCGAACGACCCTGCCGCTCGCATCACCTGTTACTTCGTACGGGGCGAGTCTAGCTGGCTGCGCGGCGGGCGTTGCGAGGAATCGACAGCGAAACGGCGTTTGGGCGATCGCCTTCGCCCGGCGCCGGTGGTGTCGGCACCTCGACGCGGCCGGTCGGCACAGGCTGTTGAGGCTCCTCCGGGGCCGGCTCGAGTGCCCGGAGGGCAGAGGCCGCCCGCGCGCGTAGCGAGCCGACCTGCGCGCCATAGTCGACATCCGAGACCTTGCCGGTGCGGTGGTCGAACTCGAGCTCGGCGAGCGCCGCGAGCGCCCGGTCACGATCCTCCAGGAGCGCCAGGCGGCTGCGCTCTGCCTGGCTCGTCCCGGCAAGCTCATCGCGCTCCACAGGCACGTCGGGCTCGCGTAGGAAGGGCAGCGCCACGACAAGCACGACGAGGATCGCCAGCAGCGCCGCGAGCAGCAGCGCCACCGTCATGCGCGGGCCGCCGCCGGTTGCCGGCCGTAGCGAAGCGCCAGCCGTCGTTGCTCACGGGCGTCCGGCCAGAGCGTGACGAGCGAGCCGGCGAGGAAGACGAGGCCGGCCAGCCAGATCAGGTTGACGAGCGGCTTCACCGAGGCCTCCAGGACGACGACGTCTCGACCCCTGAGGTCGTCGGCGTTCAGGAACAGGTCCTCGCCCGTCAGCCAGTCGCTGCGGATGGAGACCTCGCGCGAGACCTCGTTCTCCGCGAGATAGTCGTTCTTGCCCGGCTCCAGGCGGCCCAGGTTCTTCCCGCTCCGCTCCACGTCGATCAGCGCCCGCCCCTGCACGGCATTCTGGCCCTGCCTGATCTGCGTGCCCAGGTAGGTCAAGCTGTAGTCGCCGACCACCATCGTCTCGCCGCGCCGCAGCGTCTCCTCACGCTTCGTGTCGTATGCGCTCGAACCGACCACCCCGATCGCGAACAGCACGATGGCCGCGTGCACCACATAGCCGCCGTAACGGCGCCTGTTGCGCGCCACGAGTGACGTGAAGGCCGCGCCCCAGGAGCCGCTCGACGTGGCGCGACGCGCGCTCGTTCCCCGCGCGAACTCGAGCACGATCGACGCGAGCACGAACGCCGCGAACGTGTAACCGATCAGACCCGGAATCGACGAGCCGGCGCCAAGCGCGAGCAGCACCACGCCCACCGCCAGCGCGGTCCCCGCCGGCCAGGCGAAGGTCCGGCCAAGTGAGCGGAGCGATGCGCGCCTCCACGCCACGAGCGGCCCGATGCCCATCAGCAGGAGCAGCGGCAGCCCGAAGACCTTGAGGAAGAAGTTGTAGTACGGCGGCCCCACCGTCACCGACTCGCCGCGCACCGCCTCCGACACGATCGGATACACGACTCCCCACAGGATCGTCAGGCACAGCGCGATGAGCAGCAGGTTGTTGTAGAGGAAGGTCGCCTCGCGCGAGACGATCGACTCGAGCCTCGTCCGCGCCCGCAACATGTCGAGCCGAGCGAGGACGAGCGCTACAGAGCCTGCGACGACGAGCCCGATGAAGCCCAGGAACCAGGGACCGATCGAGCTCTCCGTAAACGAGTGAATCGAGTTGAGCACCCCGGAACGGGTCAGAAAGGTGCCGAACAGCGCCAGGCAGAACGCGCCGATCACGAGCAGCACGTTCCAGACCTTCAGCATGCCGCGCTTCTCCTGGATCATCACGGAGTGCAGGAAGGCCGTCGCGGCCAGCCATGGCATCAGCGCGGCATTCTCGACGGGGTCCCACGCGTAGTAGCCGCCCCAGCCGATCTCGACGTAAGCCCAGTGTGCCCCGAGCAGCTGGCCGATGCCGAGGAACGTCCACGCGACGATCGTCCAGCGCCTCGTCACGACGAGCCACATCTCGTCTGCGCGGCGCGCGAGCAGTGCGCCGATCGCGAAGGCGAATGGCACCGTCAGGCCGATGTAGCCCAGGTAGAGGAGCGGCGGGTGGGCGAGCATGTAGGGGTTCTGCAGGCTGGGCGTCAGGCCGACGCCGTCCGCAGGCGCTGCCTGCGTGGCGAACGGGCTTGCCACGGCGACGAGCAGGAAGACGAAGAAGCCGCCGATCAACGCGAGCACCGGGACGACCCAGGGCACCAGGTCGTGGGCTGTGCGGCGGGTGAGCAGAAGCGCGGCGGCCGAGTATCCGGTCAGCACCAGCAACCAGAGCAGCAGCGAGCCTTCCTGGCCTCCCCAGAAGGCCGAGGCTGCGTAACGGTCGGGCAGCGCGAGGCTGGTGTGCTCCGCGACATAGGTGAACGAGAAATCGCGCCTCAGCAATGCCGCGAGTAGCACGCCGCTCGCCACCAGCGCCACGCCGAACGCGGCCAGCAGCGCGTTCTGGGCCGAGGCCGCCAGCCGGCGCCGGCCGCGCCACGCGGCATAGCCG
>DAITAO010000054.1:0-20730 GCA_036824245.1 Gaiellaceae bacterium
GCGATCTCCGCGATCTCGTCCGCCTCCTCCTGCACGAGGGCCACATCGCGCTCCAGTCGCGAGCGCAGCCAGCCCACGAGCAGCAGCGCGTCGGCCTTCGGAGACTCGACACGCAGCTCGCGAAGTTCGGCGATCCCGGGCCAGAGCGAGGCGAGCGCGGCACGCCAGGGGAGTCCGCGCGCCCACACGATGTCCGAGACCGCCAGCTGGTCGCCGAACAGCTCCGCTAGCCGGTCGTAGGCGTCCGGCAGATCGGCCCACTCCCGCGAGTCGACCACCAGGCGATCGACGAGCGTTGTAAGGCGCTCGAAGGGCCGCGCGCCGAAAGGAGGCTGGCCGCGCCAGCGGAGGAAGACCGGCAGATCGGCGAGCAGGAGCGGAGCCACGATGCTCGCCGGAGCTTCGACGCGCGCCCCGCGCAGGTGGAGCTCGAGCAGCTCGCTGCACACGTGACGCCCGCCGCCTCCGGCCGGGAAGCAGTGCATGGCGACGCTCGCGTCGAGCCCGTCGTCCTCATCCGGCTCCGGCAGGAGCAGAATCGTGCGGGAGGGGTAGCGCTCCCCCAGTCCCGCCAGCGCCGCTCGAGCCGCGTCGACCCACTCCGGAGGGACCCAAGCGAGGTGCGTCATGACGCTCGTCCGCAGATCCGGCTCGTTCCCGTCGCCGCGGAGCGCCGCCAGCTCGCGCTCGACGTCGTCGACCGTGACGTCGTGCCCGGACCAGGCCCCGAGTGCGGGCGCGGCGGCCATCAGTGCCGCCGCCACGCGCGGCCGTCGCGATGCATGAGCTCGTCGGCCGCCGCCGGCCCCCAGGTGCCCGCCTCGTAGTTCGGGAACGAAGGCCGGTCACGTCGCCAGGCGGCGACGATGGCGTCAACGAGCGACCACTGCTCTTCGATCTCGTCGCCGCGCATGAACAGCGTCGGGTCGCCGAGCATCGCGTCGAGGATGAGCCGTTCGTAGGCCTCGGGCAGGTCGGTGCGAAACGCGCCGCCGTATAAGAAGTTCATGTTGACCGTGCGGATCGTCATGCCCTGACCGGGCACCTTGGCCGCGACCGCGAGGGAAACGCCCTCGTCCGGCTGCACATGAACGAGCAGCACATTCGGCCGCAACCCGTCTGCCGCGCCCTCCTCGAACGGCGGGTGCGGCGCGCGCTTGAACTCGATCGCGATGGTCGTCTCGCGCCGGGGGAGCCGCTTGCCGGTGCGCACGTAGAAGGGCGTGTCCGCCCAGCGCCAGTTGTCCACGTAGAGCTTGGCGGCGACGTACGTCTCGGTCTGCGAGTCGGGCGCCACGCCCTCCTCCTCACGGTAGCCTGGCACCTCGACGCCTTCGATAAAGCCCGGCCCGTACTGGCCGCGGACGACGTTCTTCGGTCCCGGCGTATGTAGCGCCCGCAGCACCTTGACCTTTTCGTTGCGCACCGACTCTGCATCGAAGTCGACAGGCGGCTCCATCGCCGTGAGCGTCACAAGCTGGAGCAGGTGGTTCTGGAAGATGTCTCTGATCGCACCCGCCTGCTCGTAGAAGGCGGCGCGGCCCTCGATACCCAGCTCCTCCGCCACGGTGATCTCGACGTGGTCGATGAACTGCCGGTTCCAGACCGGCTCGAAGATGCCGTTTGCGAAGCGGAGCGCCAGGAGGTTCTGGACCGTCTCCTTGCCGAGGTAGTGGTCGATGCGGAAGATCTCGCGCTCATCGAAGAACTCCGCAAGCACGGCGTTCAGCCGGCGCGCCGAGTCGAGGTCGTGCCCGAAGGGCTTCTCGACGATCAGACGTGTCCAACCGGAGGTGCTGCGACGCTTGCCGATCTTCTCGATGAGCTTCGGCATCGCCTGCGGCGGGACGGCGAGATAGTGCAGGCGGTTGCCGGCCGTGCCGCGCTCCTCGTCCAGGCGGCGCAACTCGTCGGCCACGCGGTCCTCGCCCTCCTCGTCCTCGAACTCCATGGACACGTAGGTGGTGCGTTCCGCCAGCCAGTCCCAGATTTCGTCGCGGAGCTCGTCGCGCCCGTGTTCCTCGACCGCCGCACGCATCTTCTCGCGGAACTCTTCGGTCGACTGTGGGCTGCGGGCCGTGCCCACAACGGCGAAGCGCTCAGGGAGCAGGCGGCGGTACGCGAGCGCGTAGAGGGCCGGAAAGAGCTTACGAGCCGTCAGATCGCCCGAAGCGCCGAAGATGGTGAGGGCGCAGGGCTCCGGCGTACGGCGCAGGCGCAGCCCAACGAGGAGCGGGTTCTCCTCGACGACGGCCATCAGCGCGGGTCGGGGCTCGTCTTGGCTTCCTCGACCGCCCGAATCGCGTGGCCGCCGAACTGGTTGCGGAGCGCGGCGTTCACCTTGGCGGCGAACGACTCCTCCTGGCGGGAGGCGAAGCGTGCGTAGAGAGCGGCGGTGATGACAGGCGCCGGGACGCTCTCGTTGATGGCCTCGAAGACCGTCCAGCGCCCCTCACCCGAGTCTTCCACGTAGGCGGCGATCGCCTCGAGGTCGCTGCCTTCTGCCTGCAGCGCGGCGTACAGCAGCTCGAGCAGCCACGAGCGCACGACCGAGCCATACCGCCAGATGCCGGCGACCTGCTCGAGGTCGAGGCCGAACTCCGAGCCCTTCAGGATGTCGAAGCCCTCGGCATAGGCCTGCATCAGCCCGTACTCGATGCCGTTGTGCACCATCTTCACGAAGTGGCCGGCGCCCGCAGGGCCCACATGCGCGTAGCCGTCCTCGGGAGCGAGCGAAAGGAAGGCCGGCTCGACGAGCTCGACCGCGTCACGGTCACCGCCCACCATCAAGCTGTAGCCGACCTCCCGCCCCCAGATGCCGCCGGAGACGCCGGCGTCGACGAACCGCAGCCCGCGCGCGGCCGCCTCGCCGTTACGACGCTGCGAGTCGCGGAAGTTCGAGTTGCCGCCGTCGACGATCACGTCGCCACGCTCGAGCAGAGTCAGCAGCTCCTGGAAGGCGCTCTCGGTCGGGTCGCCGGCCGGGATCATCAACCAGACGACACGCGTGGCCTCGAGCTGGTCGACCAGCTCCGCCAGCGAGTCCGCCGTGCCGCCGCCGGAGCGCGCATACGTGGCCAGCTCGTGCCCGTGCTCGCGCAGCCGCTCGACCATGTTGCCCCCCATCCGGCCGAGCCCCACCATGCCAAGCTTCACAGCTCGCCTCCTTCCCTACCTTGCAACAGTCTGTTGCAAGGTTCTCAGAGGTCGTCCAGCCGCACGCGGACGATGCGCCGACCGCGCTCGCGCAACGCCTCGAGGTCGCCGGCTGCCTGCGCTGCGATCAGCCGCCGGAAGCCGTAGGGACGGCCGGGGATAGGCAGCTCCTCGCCGAGGTCGTCGACGACCTGGATGAAAAGGCCGGTGTCCGGGCCCCCCTTGTGCAGCTGGCCCGTGGAGTGCAGGTAGCGCGGCCCCAGGCCGCGCATCAGCGGCACGCCGCGCCCGCGAATGCGCTCGGCGAGCGGCCCGAGCTCCGGCTCGCGCTCGGGGTCGATGAACGCGCACACAGCCACGTAGCTGCCCTCCCTTGCGTGCTCGAGCAGCTCGTCGACTGAGCCCTCGGGTTCGAGCTCGAGCTCGCCGCCGCGCTCGAGCACTGCGTTGGTCTTGTCCTTCGCCGCCTGCACGTCCGGCTGCGTGAAGGGGTTGATGCCGAGGATCGAGCCGGCCACCGCTGTGGCGAACTCCCAGCGAAAGAACTCCTGGCCGAGCTCGTACGGCCCCTCGAGACGCGCCTCGTGGGTCTGCACGTCGGGGCCGTCGCCCTCGACCGGCACAAGGCCCTTGCCTTCCTTGCCGGTCGACTCGGCGAGCAGCTGCTGAACCCAGAGGTCGAAGCCGGGCGGCGTCTGTGAGAGCGCCACCTTGTCGCGACCCTCGCGCCAGCCTGCGCCGAGCGCGATCCCGAGCTCGAGCCCCGGATTGCCCTCCCCGTAGCGGCACGCGTCGCGCATCTCCTCGGCTCGCTCCAGTAGACGCACTACGTCCAACCCCATGAGCGCCGCCGGCAGCACGCCGAAGACGGAGAGCGCCGAATAGCGTCCGCCGATGGACGGCTGGCCCGTAAAGACGTCCAGGAAGGAGCGCTCGCGCGCGAGCTGCTCGAGGGCGGACCCTGGGTCCGTGATCGCCACGAACCTGCTCGAGTCGCCGCCGGTTCGTTCCCAGAAGTAGTCCAGCTGCGTGCGTGTCTCGACCGTGCCGCCCGACTTCGACGACACGACGAAAAGCGTGCGTCCAAGGTCGAGCGATGCCTCGGCCCGGCGAATCGCCGCCGGGTGCGTCGTGTCGAGCACGTGGAACGCGGTAGCGTCGAAGGACCGGCGAAGCACTTCCGGGGCGAGGCTCGAGCCGCCCATGCCGAGCAGCACGACCTCCTCGTAATCGGCCGTCGCGGCGAACTCGAGCAGCGCGTGAGCCTGCTCGCGCATGCGCACCGGCTCATCGAGCCAGCCGAGCCAGTCCGCCTCGTCCGTGCCTGTCCAGATCGTCGGGTCGCGAGCCCAGATGCGCTCGACGAGCTCGGTGGCTGGAACGACGCTCACGCCGTGCGTCACGCGGCCGCCAGCTCGCCGCGCTTCGCACGGACGCCGTCCAGCAGCTGCTCGAACGACTCGGCGAACTTCTCGACGCCCTCACGTTCGAGCGTCGCAGTCACGTCGTCGTAGTCGACTCCGACCCGCTCGAGCTGCTCGAACACCTGGCGCGCCTCCTCGAGCCCCCGGTCGAGCGTACGTGCGACCTCCCCGTGATCCTGGAAGGCACGAACGGTCTCGAGCGGCATCGTGTCCACCGTCTCGGGCCCGATCAGGTTCTCCACGTACATCACGTCCGGGTACTCCGGGTTCTTGGTGGAGGTCGACGCCCACAGGCAGCGTTGCTTCGTGGCCCCGGCCGCGGCCGGCGGCGCCCAGCGATCCGAGCTGAATGCCTCCTTGTAGTGCTCGTAGGCGAGCTTGGCGTTCGCGATCGCCAGCTTGCCCCGCAGCGCCAGCGCCTCGCCGCCCAGCTCCTCGAGCCGGCGATCGGCCTCGGTGTCGACGCGCGAGACGAAGAAGCTCGCCACCGACGCCACCGGCGATGGATCGCCACCATCCGCGAGCAGCCGCTCGATACCCCTCGTGTACGCGTCCACTACCTGGCCGTAGCGCTCCAGCGAGAAGATCAGCGTCACGTTGATCGAATAGCCACGCGCGATCATCTCCTCGATCGCGGGGAGCCCGGGCTCGGTGGCCGGGATCTTGACGAACAGGTTCGGGCGCTCGACCCACTCGTGCAGCCGCAGCGCTTCCTCGATGGTCGCCTGCGTGTCGTACGCCAGTGTCGGATCCACCTCCAGTGACACGTAGCCGTCCTGCCCTCTACCCTCGTCCCAGACGGGGCGCAGCAGGTCGCACGCGTCACGGATGTCGCGCACCGCAAGCTGCAGGAAGATCTCCTTCGGATCGTCCTCCTCTCGGAGGATCTCGCGCAGCTGCTCGTCGTAGACGGAGCCCTCCGCGAGCGCCTTCTGGAAGATGGTCGGGTTCGACGTGACGCCTACCACGGCGTCCTCGTCCATCAGAGCCGCGAGCGTGCCGTCCTGAAGCCAGGCGCGCGACAGCGAGTCGACCCAGACACTCTGGCCGAGCTCGCTCAGTTCGTGAAGTCTCGACTTAGCCATGAATCTCCCGTTCCATTTGCTCGATTTTTTCCAGTCGCCGTACATAACGCTCGCCGCCGTCGAAACGTGCCCCGAGGAAAGCCCGTACGAGCTCGGCAGCCAGCTCGGCACCCACCACCTCGGAGCCCAGGCAGAGCACGTTCATGTCGTCGTGCTCGACGCCCTGATGCGCGGAGTACGTGTCGTGGCAGACCGCCGCCCGGATGCCGGACAACTTGCTCGCGGCCACCGACGCGCCGACACCGGACCCGCACACGAGCACGCCACGATCGGCGTCGCCGGCCCGGATGGTGTCGCCGACCTCGCGCGCCTTGTCGGGGTAGTCGATGCTCGGCTCGGGCGCGTCCGTGCCGAGATCGACCGGATCGTGACCCAGCCGGACGACTTCCTCGAAGACGCGCTCTCTGAGCTTCACGCCTCGGTGGTCGAACGCCAGTGCGACTCTCACCCGACTTGCCCTTTACCCTGGCCACGCCGGAGAGACCATCACTCCGGCTCCCGGTGCTCGACCGTGGACTCCATGCGCGCGATGCGCCCGTCGCGGACCGTGATCACAGTCTCCTCGCGGCTCGTGTAGGCGAGGTCCCCGCTTTCGATCCAGTGATGCGAGATGTGGCATGTCTCCCGCACCCGGCCATTCTGCTCGGCGTACTCGCGCCCGTCGATCGCCGACGCGATGTTCCGGGAGCCGCCGGAGCGCTCCCAGAGCGAGCGCAACGTGTCGGCGCCCCGGTAGCGCCTGCCACTCGGGCGGATGATCTCCACGTCCGGGTCGAGCAGCGCGTGTGCCGTATCGAAGTCGCCGGCATCGAGCGCCTCGCGGTAGCGCTGCACGAGCTCCGCGGTCACGCAGCGAACGTTACACCCGCCCCCCCGCCGTAGAATGGCCGTCTGATGTCGGACGCTGCTCTTTCCCGGGAGCTCGGCCAGCAGCTGCGCGTGGACTCGATCCGCGCGAGCGCAGTGACCAATTCAGGGCATCCCACCTCGTCGATGTCCGCGGCCGACCTGATGGCCGTGCTGCTCGCCGAGTACCTGCGCTACGACTTCGACGCGCCCGACAACCCCGCGAACGACCACCTCGTCTTCTCGAAGGGCCACGCCTCGCCGCTTCTCTACGCGTTGTTCAAGGCTGCCGGTGCGATCACGGACGAGGAGCTGCTCACGTTCCGCATGTTCGGCAGCCGGCTGGAGGGCCACCCCACGCCGATCATCCCCTGGGTCGACGTGGCTACCGGCTCCCTCGGCCAGGGCCTCCCCTACGCAGTCGGCATCGCGCTGGCCGGCAAGCGGCTCGACCGTTTGCCCTATCGCGTGTGGTGCCTGTGCGGCGACAGCGAGATGGCCGAAGGCTCCATGTGGGAGGCATTCGAACACGCGTCGTTCGAAGGGCTGGACAATCTGACCGCAATCGTTGACGTCAACCGCCTCGGCCAGCGCGGAGAGACGATGCACGGCTGGGACCTCGACTCGTACGTCGACCGGGCCCGCTCATTCGGCTGGCAGGCGATCGCCGTGGACGGGCACGACGTCGAGGCGATCGACCGTGCCTACGCGAAGGCCGTCGCGACGCAGGGTCTGCCCACAGTCATCGTCGCGCGCACGCTCAAAGGCAAGGGCGTGGCGGCCGTGGAGGACCGCGAGGGCTGGCACGGCAAGGCTCTCGACGACCCCGAGGCCGCCATCGCCGAGCTTGGCGGCGTGCGCAACATTCGGATCGAGGTGGCAAAGCCCGAGAGCGGGATGCCGCACGTGTTCGCGTCGACCGGGCTGGAGCTGCCTCGCTACGAGGTGGGCTCCGAGGCAGCGACCCGTAAGGCTTACGGCGATGCGCTGGCCGCAGTCGGGCGCGCGCGCGGCGAAGTGGTGGCCCTCGACGGCGAGGTCTCCAACTCCACCTTCGCCGAGATCTTCGCCAAGGAGCTTCCGGATCGCTACTTCGAGATGTTCATCGCGGAGCAGCAGATGGTGGCGGCCGCCGTAGGCATGCAGGTGCAGGGCTGGCGCCCGTTCGCCTCCACGTTCGCGGCTTTCTTGACGCGTGCCTACGACTTCGTCCGCATGGGCGCCGTCAGCCGGGCGACGATCAGCCTCTGCGGCTCGCACGCAGGTGTCTCGATCGGCGAGGACGGGCCGTCACAGATGGGCCTCGAGGACCTCGCCGCACTGCGCGCGGTGCACGGGTCGACAGTGCTCTATCCGTGCGATGCCAACCAGACAGCGAAACTCGTCGCGCAGATGGCCGATCTGGAAGGAATCTCGTACCTGCGCACGACGCGGGCCGCGACGCCCGTGGTGTACGGGCCCGACGAGGACTTCCCGGTCGGCGGCAGCCGCGTGCTGCGCTCGTCGGACGACGACGAGGTGGCGCTCGTCGGCGCCGGAATCACCGTCCACGAGGCGATCAAGGCGGCAGACCTCCTCGCCGAAGACGGCGTCGCCGCCCGGGTGATCGACCTCTACTCCGTGAAACCGGTCGACGCAGAGACGCTTCAGGCCGCCGCCGAAGTCACCGGGCGGATCATCACCATCGAGGACCACTGGCCCGAGGGTGGGGTCGGCGAGGCGGTGCTCTCGGCGCTCGCCGAGAGTGAGCGGCCGCCGCGCGTCGTCAAGCTCGCGGTACGCGAAATGCCCACGTCGGGAAAGCCGGCAGAGCTGCTCGCCGCAGCGGGCATCGACGCCCCGCACATTGCGGACGCGGCGCGCGTGCTCGTGGGCACGCCCGTCCGCGCGTAGCGACTAAACCAGTTCGTCAGGTCTCGGCGGTCACGCGCCGCCGAGCGTGGTCGCCCACGACCGCGAGAAACTCTTGAACGTCGAACGGCTTCGATAGGTATGCAGCCGCACCCTGCGCCAGCAGTCTCTGGATCCTGCCCCTCGTGGCATCGGCGCTGAGCACGACGACCGGGATGCCGGCCGTGTCCGGGTCGGCCTGCAGGTGGGTGAGTACCTCGTCTCCGGTGATGTCCGGAAGATGGAGGTCGAGAAGCACGAGGTCGAGGCGATGCTCGCGGGCCAGCTCGAGCCCGAGACGACCCTGCATGGCGGCGATCAGCTTGAAATCGGGCCGCTCGCCGAGAATCCGCTGGACGAGCTTCAGATTGGAGAGGTTGTCCTCGACGTAGAGGATCGTGTACGGCTCGTCGCTGGAGGCGGCGGCCGGGACTCCAGGCCCGTCGAAAGTCGCCTCGCTCGGGGCCAGTGGGCTCTTCGCCCCCTGGAGCTCGATCCAGAATGTGCTGCCCTCACCAAGCTGGCTGTGCACGCCGATACGCCCGCCCATGGCTTCGACGAGACCCTTACTGAGCGTCAGCCCGAGTCCGGTCCCCTCGACTTCGATCTCACCGGCGCCGAGCCGCTCGAACGGCGTGAACAGACGTGCCAGCCCGTCGGGCGAGATGCCGTGGCCGGTGTCGCTCACCTCGAGTCGCATTGATTCCTCCGACGAAGCGCTGATCGCGATGCGCACGGAACCGCCCGTGCGGTTGTACTTGATCGCGTTCGCCACCAGGTTGAGCAGCACCTGGCTCAGCCGCTGCCGGTCGGCCATGACGTACTCGTTCGCGTTGCGCGGGTCGGCCGCGATCTCGACTTCGCGGTCGTCGGCGAGCGGCCGCACGAGCTGAATCACTTCGCTGACCGTCTCCCAGATCTCGACCGGCTCGAGTGAGAGCGGCAACTTGCCGGTCTCGATGCGGGTGAGGTCCAGGACCTCGTTGATGAGCGAGAGCAGGTGCCCGCCGCCCTTGAGGATCTGGTCGACGCTCTCACGCTCGTCCTCATCGAGGTCGCGCATGGCGAGCAGCTGCCCGAACCCCAGCACCGCGTTCAGGGGCGTGCGCAGCTCGTGGCTCATCCTCGACAGGAACTCACTCTTTGCGTGGTTGGCCTGCTCGGCGTCCGCTCGCGCAACCTCTGCCTCGAGCCTCGCACGCTCTGCGCCCAGTCGCTCCTGCGCAGCCGACTGCTCGGCGCGCTGGCGCTGGCGGAGCGTGCGGGCAAGCAGGCCGAGCGCAGCGAGCAGGACGAGCGCCAGTGCACCGGCCACGGCCAGCACGGTCGAGCGGAGCCCGTCCACCCTGGCGAAGGCGGTGCGCTCCGGGAGCTTCGCAGCGACCGTCCAGCCGATGCCCGGTACCGGCGCGTAGGCCGAGAGCAGCCGACCCTGCTCGGACTGCACCGTGTCCACGCCGCTGCGCCCCTCGAGCGCAGCCTTCACGACTGTGTCCTCACGGCGAGAGACGAGCCTCGCCTGCTTCTGGCCGGGCGCAGCCAGCAGGACGCCGCGCTGGTCCGTCACCTCGAGCTCCACGCCGAGCGCCTCGGAGAAGTAGTCCACGAAGCGCTGGACGGGGGTGAGCTCGATCGTCGTGACGAGGAATCCGCGCAACGCTCCTTCCCCCGCGCCCCGCGTGCGGGCGCGCACGGGAGCGGCGACCGCGATCACGTTCGCGGTTCCTTCCCGGTACGCGTACGAGATGTACGGCTTACCTGTGCGGGTCACACCCCGGTACCAGTCCTGCCTGCTCAGATCGCGCCGCTCGGCGCCGGGCCGCGGCGGCACGGTCGTAATCAGGCGGCCCTGGGGGCTGACGAAGGAGGCCGACGCGGCGCCTGACATGTCCTTGCGAAGCTGGCGCAGCTGGGAGTTGAGGCGAGTCGCGTCGGGGCCGACGGCGCCGTTGAGGACAGCTTGCAGCGTCGGTCGGCCTGCGAACGACGTGAGAAGCGCGGAACTGCTGACGAAACCCGACTGCAAGCTGTTGGCGGTCAGCGCCGCGTTCGAGCGGACGCGCTCCTCGGCCTCCTCACGCACCGCCCGCGTGGAGAGGTGGATGCTCAGAAAGGCCAGGAGGCCGAGCGGGACGAAGATGAGCACCGCGAGAAGTGCGACGAACCGCCTCATGGGAAGCGTGACAGTCGGGGAAACCGACATCGGCGCAGACTTGTATCGACAGCGGCTTCGTTTCCTGAAGGCAAAGCAAGTCGCGTGACTCGCCCGATCGAGGGATCACCGTCAAGACTCTCGGCAGCAGCCACCGATACTCACGATCAGCCCCTACCCCGAGGTGCCAGTGGACGTTGCAGTTCAGCAGGCATGCATCCTGATAGTTGACGACCAGGCGGCCAACGTCATGCTCCTCGAGCGGCTGCTGGGCCGCTCCGGATTCACAAATGTCGTCAGCACCACCGATTCCGGCAGCGCCGTGGTGCTGTGTGCCGAGCACGATCCCGACATCGTGCTGCTGGACCTTCAGATGCCGGCACCCGACGGCTTCGAGGTGATGCGGCAGCTGGAGCCGCTGGTGAACGGTCCCGTGAGGCTGCCGGTCGTCGTCCTGACCGCCGACGAGAGCGCCGAGACGCGGCGTCGCGCGCTCGCCCGAGGCGCCAGCGACTTCCTCAGCAAGCCGCTCGATACGACAGAGGTCGTGCTTCGAATCCGCAACCTGCTCTTGACACGGGTCTTGCAGCGCGAGCTGCAGCGCCGGAACGAATCGCTCGAACAGCGTGTCCGCGATCGTACGCGTGAGCTCGAGGAAGCCCGCGTAGAGATCATCGAACGTCTCGCGCTGGCCGCCGAGTACCGCGACGACGCCACCCACGAGCACACGCGCCGGGTCGGCCGGGTCTCGGCGCTCATCGCCAGACAGCTGGGCCACGACGACGACTACGTCGAGCTCATCCGGCGCGCCGCGCCGCTCCACGACCTCGGCAAGCTCGGCGTGTCCGACGCGATCCTGCTCAAGCCGGGGCCGCTCACGCCGCCCGAGTACGAGGCGATGATGGCGCACGTGGGCATCGGCACCAAGATCCTGCGGGGAAGCCGCTCCAAGGTGCTTCAGCTCGGCGAGGAGATCGTGCGAACCCACCACGAGCGCTGGGACGGCACCGGCTACCTCTCCGGCACGCAAGGCGAGGACATCCCTCTGAGCGGACGGATCGTGGCGGTGGCCGACGTGTTCGACGCGCTCGTGCACGAGCGGCCCTACAAGCATGCATGGCCTGCAGAGCGCGCTCTCGAGGAGATCGTGCGACTGAGCGGCCGGCACTTCGACCCCCGGATCGTGGACGCGTTCGTCGCGCTGGGGCTCGAGACACTGACCGCACGCTTTTCACAGCGGCTGGCCGCGTAGATCGCGACGGTCCCGCGCGTCGGCCGGCGGCGAGCCGCCCGTACGCTTAGTCCATGGCCGTCGTCATAGCCAACAACCTGCGCAAGGAGCTCGCCGGCGATCTGCTGTTCGACGGCGTCTCCTTCAAGGTGGAGCGGCGCGAGCGGCTCGCTCTCGCAGGCCCGAACGGAGCCGGCAAGACCACGCTCCTTCGCATGCTGGCCGGGCAGACCGAGGTGCACGGCGGCGAGCTTGCCTTCCAGAAGGGGACACGAATCGCGCTGCACGACCAGCGCCCCCCGCTCGAGCTCGACCTCACCCTCCGCGAGTACGCCTTTTCGGGCGCCACCGACCTCGTCGCGGCCGAGCAGGAGCTGCAACGCCTCGAGCGGGCCATGGCCGCCGGCGACGCCGGCTCCGGGACGCTCTCGCGCTACGGAGAGGCACAGGCGCTGCTCGAGCACGCCGGCGGCTACGCCTGGCGCGAGCGCGCGGTCGCCTCGCTGCGCGGCCTCGGCTTCGCCGATCGAGACCTGGACCGGCCGCTGACGACCTTCTCAGGCGGTGAGCTGACCCGCGCCTCCCTGGCGCGCTCGCTGACCGGCGGGCCGGACTTGCTGCTGCTGGACGAGCCCACCAACCACCTCGACGTGGAGCGGCTCGAATGGCTGGAGCGCGAGCTGCAGGCGATGGACGCTGCGATCATCCTCGTCGCGCACGACCGCTGGTTCCTGGAGGCAGTCACGACGTCCGTGCTGGAGCTCGACCGCGGGCGCTCGATCTACTTCCGCGGCCCGTGGCACACCTGGCGGCGTGAAAAGGCGGCTCGGGTGCTGCACGCCGAGAAGGCGGGCGACCGAATAGCGGCGGACATCGCACGCCTGGAGCGCTTCGTGGAGCGCTTCCGCTACAAGAAGCAGAAGGCGAAGCAGGCGCAGGCGAAGCTCACACAGATCGGCCGCCTGGCCGATCAGCGGGCCGTACACACGGACCAGGTCGAGCGGCTCACGGCGAAGAGACGGTCGCTCGGCTTCGACTTCCTGCAGCCGAAGCGCAGTGGCCGCACCGTCGTCGAGGCGCAGGAGCTCGCGGTGACCGCCGGCGACAAAAAGCTGCTCGAGGGGGTCGGATTCGCGCTCGAGCGAGGCGAGCACGTGGGCCTCGTCGGTCCCAACGGTTCCGGCAAGACGACACTGCTGGAAACGATTCTCGGACGGCACGAGCCTGCCGGAGGCAGCGTGCGACTGGGTCACGGCGTCGAGCCTGCGTACTTCTCGCAGCAGGAGCTGGAGCTGGACACGCGCGGCACGGTGCTGCAATGCGCCCAGCGGTCCACCGGTCTCCGCCGCCCCGAGGCTCAAGCCCTGCTCGGACGTTTCCTCTTCTCAGGGTGGGCGGAGCACGAGAAACAGGTCGCGGTGCTCTCCGGAGGCGAGCGCCGCCGGCTCGCCCTGGCGCTCGTCGTAGCTTCCGGAGCGAACTTCCTCGTCGTCGACGAGCCCACGAACCACCTCGACCTGGAGAGCCGCGAGGCGCTGGAGGCGGCGCTCGAGGCTTTCCCCGGCACGGTGTTGCTCGTCTCACACGACCGCGCTCTGCTCGACGCGGTCGCGGAGCGCACGCTCGCAATCGAGGGCCGCTCGCTGAATTCCTACGAGGGCGGCTGGGCCGATCTCGTCCGCCGGCGCGACGAGCTCGCCGAGGCTGCCGAGCCGCCGCCCGAGCTCCCGAAGCAAAAACGCAAGGACCGTCCCAAGGCCGCGCGACCCGCGCCGCCCACCGAGCTCGAAAGGCTCGAGGCCGAGATCGCGGCTCGGGAAGCCGAGGTCGCCCGCCTAGAGCACGAGCTTGCCGACGAGTGGACTGACGTCGAGCGCCTGGCGGCTCACAGACGCGCGCGAGAGGAGCTGCAGGCGCTGCTCAGGCGCTGGGAGCAGCTCTTCGAGGCGCAGACGACGTCGTAGGCCTGCACGCCTCCGTCTTTCGCGGCGCGACGGATTCGGTAAGGGTCGGAGGCTGACGGGACAGTCCCCTGCGGGGACAGTCCCTGCAACGTGGTTGCCTCAGCTACTTCTCGAAAGTGGCGATCAGGGCCTCGGCGACGACACGCATCGGTCTGCCTGACACCTGGCTCGCCTTGCGCAGCCGTGCGAAGGCGTCCTTTTCCGAGAGGTTCTCCTTCTCCATCAGCAACCCCTTGGCGCGCTCGATCGCCTTGCGCGCGGCCAGCGCTTCCGCAAGTGACTCCGCTTCCTCGCGCAGCGCCGCCAGCTCTTCGTGTCGCGCCCGCGCGGTGTGGATGGCAGGCAGCAGGTCAGACTCACGGAACGGCTTGACCAGGTAGCCGAAGACACCCGCTTCCACGGCTCGGCCAACGAGCTCGTCCTGCCCGTAGGCGGTCAGCATCACGATCGGGATCGGCCGCTCCTCGAGGATGCGACGCGCCGCCTCGATCCCGTCCAGGCGCGGCATCTTCACGTCCAGTACCGCAACGTCCGGCCGCTCGCTGCGAGCGAGGTCGACGGCTTCCAGCCCGTCCCGCGCCTGGGCGCACACGTCGAAGCCGGCCCGCTCGAGCATCTCGGCCAGGTCGAGGCGGATGATCGTCTCGTCTTCTGCGATCAGCACGCGCATCGCGTGCGCAGTCTAGGAGCGGGAAGCGGCTCCCTCCGCTGCCGGCGGGACCCGCTTCCCCTGCTGATGGCCAGTCCCTGCCGGGACGGCCCCTGCCCGCTTACTGGCTCAGCGGCTGCGCGAGCCCGAAGGAGTTGCCGTCCGGATCCTTGAAGGACGCCAGCTTCACCATCCCCTCGATGGTCGTCGTTTCGCCGTCGAACTGCGCTCCGACCTTCTCGAGATGCTTGCGGGCCGCCTCGATGTCGGCGACCGTGAAGTGCGGAGACATGCCGCCCTTCGGCTCGTCGGACACGCTCAGGCCGATCGAAACGCCCTTGATCGGCGTGGCCAGCTCACACCAGCCGTACTCGTCCAGCTTGTAGATCAGCTCGAAGCCGAATGCCTTCCCGTACCACTCGATGGAGCGATCGAGGTTGCTCACGTTCGTCGAGATCGTCACCTCGCCTCGATACTCGAACGGCGTGTCGATCACGACCCGCTCCTGCACCTGCTCACTCATGAGATGCCTCCCTTTCTGGCTTTCGGGAACGCGAGCGCGCCCCGCTGGGTCAACCACGTCATCACCTCGACCGACATGCGGCCCGCCTGCACGGACGGGTCCTGCTCGGCAAGCCGTCGGGTCTCCTCGACACCGGTTCGATAGATGCAGATGCCGCGCTTTGTCTCGTCCGGCTGATCGTCAAACGGACCCGCTACGAGCAGGACGCCGCGCTCGTGCATCGCGTCGAGATGCCCGAGATGCTGCGCCTGAAGCCGAGTCACCTCCTCGTCGGAGAACTCGAGCGCGCGCGGCCCGCGTCGCAACAACACCAGCGTGTAGCTATCGAACTCCATCGGTCCTCCTAATGACGAACGGGTGCCGCCAAAATCGACACGGCCGGCCCTAACGACCAACCCGGACTCGGGAAAGATCGCGTGCGTTTAGCCTGGCACGCACGTGCTGCCTAGGCCGGAAAGACGACCTCCGCGCGCAGGCCGCCCTCGTGGTCGAGCGAGAGCGTCCCGCGCAACTCGTCGCGAACGAGCGCGGTGACGATCGAGAGGCCGGTTCCGTGCAGCTCGCCGGTCACGTCACCGCCGTCGTCGACGATCGCGAGCACTACGTCGCCGTTTCGCCGTGCCAGCTCGATCTGCACCGACGAGCCGCCGTGCTCGAGCGCATTCTGGAGGAGCTCGCTGAAGACGAGCGCCAGCGCCGTCGCCCGGCTGCCGACGAGGGCGACGGGCTCCAGCCGTGTCTCCACGGCTTTGGCCACTCCTAGACCTTGCACCAGCATGCTTCGCAACCGGTCGAGCAGCTCGGCGAGGTCGACCTCCTCCTCGCGCTGCTCTGTGAGCACCTCGTGGACGGCCGCTATCGCCAGGATGCGATTCGCCGAGTCGCTGAGCGCCTTGCGGGGATCGACGCCGTCGGCCGCGCGCGCCTGGAGCCGCAGCAACGACGCGACCGTCTGAAGGTTGTTCTTGACCCGGTGGTGGATCTCCTGAGCGAGCACGCCGCGCAGCACCGCGCGTCCGTGTTCGAGCGCCATGGCGGCGTGCTGGGCGATCGAGGCGAGCAAGGCCCGCTCGTCGTCCGAGAAGGGCGTGTCTCGGTCACAGACGAGCTCGCCGATGTCACGACGCTTCCAGCGCAACGGGAGACGCAGTGCATGGCTGCCGGCCCGTCCCTCCGGCCACGCGATACGTCCGTCCTCGAGCACCAGTGCTGCTCCCGTGGCGCCGACCGCGTCCATGGTTGTCTTGACGATCGCCTCCAGCGACTCCTCGAGGTAGAGCGATTCTGAAACCGCCTCTGAGATGCGCGCGAGCGCCTCCAGCTCCGCCACGCGCCGCTGGGCAGCGTCGTAGAGGCGCGCGTGCTCGATCGAGCGCGCCACCTGGCCGGCGATGGCGAGCAGCAGGTCGATCTCGGACCGCGAGAAGTCGCGGGGCTGACGTGTCCGCAGGTTGAGGGCGCCCTCGAGCTTGTCGCGCAGCAGGATGGGCACGGCCAGGATCGACTCGTATTCGTCCTCGCGGAGGTTCGGGAACGTCTTGAAGCGTGGGTCGAGGTGGGCCTGCGCGGAGAGCATGACCGGTTCGCGCGCCGCCGCCGCCGAGCCGGTGATGCCCTCGCCGGGCCGCATGCGCGGCCGGCGCGTCATCTCCTCCACGCGAGTGCCGTACGTGGCGCGCAGGACGAGCTCGTCCGCCGGCTCGTCGTACAGGTACACGAAGCAGGCGTCGGCCTCGAGCGCCTCGGCCACCTTGCGTGCAACCAGGGCGAGCACCTCCTCGAGATCGAGGGTCTCGTTGACCGCCGCGGTCGTCTCGGTGAGCAGCCGCAAGTGGCGCTTGGGGGCGTCCACGCTTGTGAGTGTAGGCATCCGCCGTTTCGCTTACGCTTACGCGCGCGTGTACGACTTCCTGTTGCTCGTCCACGTCTTGTCCGCCTTCGCGATGCTTGGGGCGACCATCGGCTTCTGGGCGATCACGCTCGCGACGATCCCGGGGAGACCCCTGCTCGGGCCGACGACGGCACCTGCGCTCGTGCGGCCGCTGACCGTCCTCGCCATCCTCGGAACGCTCGGGACCCTCGTCTTCGGCATCTGGCTCGCCATCTACCTCGACGCATACGAGCCGTGGGACGGCTGGATCCTCGCCTCACTGGCCTTCTGGCTGGTCAGCGCCATCACCGGTGCGCGCGCGGGGAACGATTACAACGCCGCGGGCGAGGCGGGCGATGCCGCAGAGGCGGCCCGTCTGTGGAAGCGGGGCACGATGCTGGCCGCGATCAGCACCGTCGCCGTCCTCGTCGTTCTCTACTTCATGATCTTCAAGCCCGGGGCCTGACGTGCCGCTCGCCGCGATCCGTGCCGACGAGATCAACTTCCCCCTACTGCTGCACGTCCTCGGCGCCATGGCGCTCGTGGGCATGCTCTTCACCGCCGGTGTCGCCCTCCTGGCAGCCTGGCGGCGTTCAGAGGGGAGTGACGCCGTCGCGCTGACCCGATTCGGCTTTTGGTCGCTGATCGCAGGTGTGGTGCCTTCCTGGATACTCATGCGCATCGGCGCTGGGTGGACGGCGTCCGAGGAGTTTCCCGGCGACGAGCCGGAGGTCGACTGGCTCGGCATCGGGTACGTCACCGCAGAGCTCGGTGGGCTGCTGATCCTCGTCTCGCTCGTGCTGAGCATCATCGGGCTCCGGCGAACGCGAGAGGGCGCCTCGGGGAGCGCGACAATCGCACGCATCGTCGGCGTGGTGGCCGTGGTCGTACTGCTCGCCTACGTCGTCGCCGTGTGGGCGATGACGACAAAGCCAACGTAGTTAACAAACCCCTTACGGGCGCCGCGATTTTCCTTTGCAGGCGGCCGGTACGGTCGCATCTGTGAGCACCCTCGAGCTCGACCTGCGTTCGACCGTCGGCTATCTGGTGGCCGACGCGGCCGGTCGGCTGGTGGGCCGCGTCGAGTGCCCGCTCTACGGCACGCGCCCCGACGAGCCCGACGCCCTGTCGGTGCGCTCCCGCTTCTTCTCGCGCCGCCACATGGTGCCCGCCGACGCGATCCGGGAGGTCGACGCGCGCAGCCGGGTCATCGGGCTGCGCCTCGAGCGCGACCAGATCCGCACGTTCTTCTAGGTCTGCTCGACCGAAGAGACTGCCCGGCCCGGCTGCCAAGGCAGAGCCTTCTGTGAGTTTTTGCTCCGCCCGAGGGAGGTGCGCTTCGGTCGCCGTTAGTGCCAGGCTGAAGCCGCTACTCGAGGTTTTTGCGGCCATTGGCCGCAAAAACGACTACAGGGTGCTTGCGCACCCCGCAGTCGGCCGTCAGCGGTCCTGTCGTCCGCCAGGCGACAGAACCGGTGATCGCCACCATTCTTGCTCTTTTCTACCGTTAGCGCTACCTGTCCGTTACAGACAGGCTCGAGGGACAGCCCCTCGGACCTGTCTCCCGATGACACGGAGCCGACAGGGCGAGGCCGCCCGGCTGCCCGTCAGGCGCGCCGATCACGGACACGTCCCAGGGTCTGTCCCTGGGACGTGTCGCGACAAGAGAGGTCGTTGCTGCTGCGTTCGTCGAGCGTCAGAGCACCGGCAGGTAGCGCTCCAGCTCCCACTCGGTGAGCTGCACGCGGTACTCGTCCCACTCCTTGCGCTTGAGCTCGACATAGCGCTCGAAGATGTGCGGGCCGAGCGCTTTGCGCGCCAGCTCGGAGGCAGCGAGCTCGTCGATCGCCTCGCCGAGGGTCTCGGGCAGCGCGACGATGCCGCGCTCCCGCCGCTGTTCCGCCGTCAGGTGGTACAGGTTCGTCTCCATCGGGTCGGGCAGCTCGTAACCGCGCTCGATGCCGTCCAGCCCGGCGTGCAGCAGGCACGCGAACGTCAGGTACGGGTTGCAAGCGGGGTCCGGACAGCGGATCTCCACGCGCGTGGCCTGCTCATGGCCGGGCTTGTAGACGGGGATGCGGATCAGAGCCGAGCGGTTGCGCTGAGACCACGCCACGTACACCGGCGCCTCATAGCCCGGCACCAGTCGCTTGTACGAGTTCACCCACTGGGCGAAGACGGCTGCGATCTCGCGGGCGTGCCGCAGCTGACCGGCGATGAAGCCCTTGCCGACGTCGGACAGGTGCCACTCGTCATCGGCGTCGAAGAACGCGTTGCGGCCGTTCGAGAACAGCGACTGGTGCGTGTGCATGCCCGAGCCGTTCTCACCGAAGATCGGCTTCGGCATGAAGGTGGCGTGATAGCCGGCTTTCTTCGCGATCTCCTTGACGATCAACCGGTAGGTCAGCGTGCCGTCGGCCATGTCGAGCGCCGGTGCGAAACGCATGTCGATCTCGTGCTGCGACGGCCCGACCTCGTGGTGGACGTACTCGATCGGGATCCCCATGCCCTCGAGAGCACGCACGGTCTCCGCCCGCAGCTCGCCGGCGGCGTCCATCGTCGTCATCGCGAAGTAGCCGCCCTCGTCGAGCGTCTCGGTGCCCTTGTCGTCCTTGAAGATGAAGTACTCGAGCTCAGGGCCGACGTTGAAGGTGTCGAAGCCCATGCTCTTCATGCGCTCGAGCGCGAGTCGGAGGATGTAGCGCGGGTCGCCCTCGTACGGCTGGCCGTCGGGGGTGACAACGTCGCAGATCATGCGGCACGTCTTCGTCTCGCCTTCCTTCCACGGCATCAACTGGAAGGTGCTCGGGTCCGGGATGGCGACCATGTCCGATTCCTCGATCGCATTGAAGCCGGTGATCGAGGAGCCGTCGAAGCCCATCCCGTCGTCGAGCGCGTCCGGCAGCTCGCCTGGTGTGATGGCGAAGCTCTTCAGGTGGCCCTCGAGGTCCGTGAACCAGAGCAGCGCGAACTCGACGCCCTCCTCGTGGACCTTTTCGAGCACAGCGCCGCGTGCTTCCTGGCTGGATGTCGCCCTGTTCTTCGTCTCGACCTGCGCCATGAAAACCTCCTCTGAAAACAGAAAGACCCCGGGCGCCGCGGCGCCCGAGGCCACGTCGCCTCAAAGACGTGCGGAGTCTACACGAGCAGTATGGTCGGACCGGTGGACGCGGTCGGGCGCGTGGAGGCGTTGCGCTAGGCCGGCAGCTCGTCCAGCTCCGGCTCGCGGCCGTGGTGCCGGATCGCGCGACCATAGAGGGCCAGCGCGGGCGCCAGCAGCGCGCCGCCGGCCACGAGCGCCGCGCGCAAGCCGAAGACTGCGCCGATGCCGCCGAGCGCAGGGCCTCCGCCGACCTGGCCGATCGCGTCCGACTGGTTCGTGATCGAGATCACCGTCGCCCGCACGCTGGAATCACTGATGTTCTCGTTCAGCCAGACGTCGTAAGCGGGGGAGGCAAGCGAGCGCGTCAGGTAGTAGAACCACGATCCGACCAGGGCGAGGGCGAGATTGCCGGCCAGCGCGAAGACAAGCACGGCGCCGCCCTGCACCGCGGTGACCGCGAAGAGCAGCCGCGCCAGACCGGCGCGCCCCACGCGGTCGAACCGGCGAACGAGCACCTCCGACGCGACGAGCCCGATCACGAGCGTCCCGACAGCGAAGATCCCGAACCAGACGACCGGATCGAGCCCACCGATCTCCGGCAAGCCGATGTTGCGGATGAGCTGCGCCTCCCTCAGCCGGTCGAAGCTCTCCGTCGAGGCGCCCGCGAAGAATGCGATCGCCATGATGAGCAGGAGGAGCGGCTGGGCCCGCACGTAGCGTCCGCCGGCGGACGCGGTCGAGCGCAGCTCGCGCCACGGGTTCTCCCGCTGGTCAGGCGGGCGGCGGCGGAAGCCCTGCTCCGGCATCGCGAGCGCGCCGAACACCGCGAGCGTGGCG
>DAITAO010000121.1:0-6367 GCA_036824245.1 Gaiellaceae bacterium
CGGTCTCGTGCGCCTCGGCGGAGAGCGCGCCGTGCGACATCGCGCCGCCCGAGAAGCGACGCACGATCTGCTCGGCGGGCTCCACCTCCTCGAGCGGGACGGCCGGGCCCGCCGGCACCAGCTCGAGCAGATCGCGAAGCTCCATCGCGGGGCGGTCGTTCACGAGTGAGGCGAAGCGCTCGTACAAGCGCCAGCCGTCGCCGTTCACCGCCTTGCGCAGCGCGTGCGCCGCGGCCATCTCGTGCGCGGCGTCGACGACCTCGGGACTCGTGGCGTGCTGCTCGCCGCCCTTGCGGTGCTTGACGAAGCCTGGGTTCTCGAGCTGCGGCCCCTCGCCGAAGCCGGCGCTCAGGCGTTCCCAGGCTTCCCGCTCGAGCTCGGCGAAGCCGACGCCGCCGGCCAGAGCGGGCGTGCCCACGAAGCAGCGCTCCACGACCGGAGCGGCGAGGCCGACCACTTCGAAAAGTTGTGCTCCGCGGTAGCTGGCCAGGTCGGAGATGCCCATCTTCGACATCACCTTGAGCACGCCGTCCTCGACCGCCTCCTTGAAGCGCCGCTGCGCCTCCGCAGGAGACGGACGATCGCCTCCGATCCGGTCGCCTGCCGCCAGCGCTGCGATCGTCTCGAGCACGAGGCGCGGGCAGACGGCGTCCGCGCCGTAGCCGAGCAGGCAGGCGAAGTGGTGCGTCTCGCGCGGCTCGTCGCTCGCGACGACGATCGACGCCAGTGTGCGGAGCCCGGCGGCGACTAGTCGCTGGTGCACCGCGCCAACCGCGAGCAGCGCCGGGATGGGCGCCCGGTCGGGCCCGACCGCCTCGTCCGTCAGCAGGAGCAGCTCCGCGCCTGCCATAGCCGCGCTCGCGGCGTCGGACGCCAGGCGCCCGCAGGCCGCCTCCAGATCCTCGTCGGATCCCAACGTGGCATCGAGGCGTGTAACTGGCAGGTCTTCGAGCGCGGACGGGAAGAGGAAGAAGCTCTCGAGCTCGTAGAGCTCCGCCACCCAGGCAGCGTCGCTCAGCAGCGGCGCCCGGGCCCCGAGCAGCGTCTCCAGGGACATCACGAGCCGCTCGCGCAGATGGTCGATCGGCGGGTTCGTGACCTGGGCGAAGCGCTGCTTGAAGTAGCCGTAGAGCGGACGTGCCCGCACGGCGAGTGGCGCGAGCGCGGTGTCGTCGCCCATCGAGGAGGTGGGCTCGTGCGCGTGCGAGGCAATCGGCCGAAGCACGAGCGAGACCTCCTCGCGCGTGTAGCCGAAGACGACCTGGCGCGCCGTGAGCGCCTCGGTGGGCGGCTCCGCAGGCTCGCCTGCGTCGACCTGTCTCACCTGTTGCTCGAGCAACCGCCTGTACGGGCGCCGCCGCGAGAGGCGCCGTTTGATGTCCACGTTCGTCTCCACGCCGCGCCGCGGGTCGACGGCGATCATCTGGCCGGGCCCGAGCCGCCCTCGCTCGACGTATGCGCCCGGCGGGAGCTCGATTGCCCCGGCTTCCGAGGCGCAGACCACGAGGGTGCCGTCGACGATCGAGACGCGAAGCGGACGCAGCCCGTTGCGGTCGAGGGCGGCTCCGACCACCCTGCCGTCTGTGAAGACGAGGCCGGCGGGGCCGTCCCACGGCTCGAGGAGCGTCGCGTGATAGCGGTAGAAGTCTCGTACGCGCCTGTCGAGCTCGCAGCCCTGCCAGGCTTCCGGCACGAGCATCGCGAGGGCGTGGCGGACGTCCCGCCCGCCGCGAACGAGCAGCTCGAGCGCGTTGTCGAGCATCGCCGAGTCCGAGCCTGACTGGTCGATGACAGCCGCGAGGATGTCCTCGGCGAGCGGGCCCAGCCGCGCTGCGCGGGCTCGCATCCAGTTGACGTTGCCCTGGATCGCGTTGATCTCGCCGTTGTGGCAGAGAACGCGGAACGGCTGGGCCCGCTCCCAGGAGGGGGAGGTGTTGGTGGAGAAGCGCTGGTGGAAGATCCCGAACGGGACCGCGAGCGCCGGCTCGCGCAGGTCGGGGTAGAACACGGCCAGCTGGTCGGCTGCGCAGAGCGCCTTGTAGGTCACCGTGCGGAACGAGAGCGACGCGACGTACGCGCCGGCGGCACGCTCCGCACGTCTCCGTGCCCGGTAGGCGCGCAGCTCCAGCTCGTGCGCGCCCACGGAGCGGGGCGGCACCAGGACGAGCTGCTCGATCCGGGGGGCCGATGCGCGGGCGCCCGCGCCGAGGGCATCCGGGTCGACCGGCACCCGGCGCCAGCCGGCCGGCTCGATGCCCTCCACCCGGCAGGCTGCCTCGATCGCGCCGCGGGCGTCGTCGTCGCGCAGGAAGACCATCGCGAGCCCGTAGCCGCGCGCCGGCACGAGCGCGGGCGGGATCGGCAGCAGCACGCCGGCGCCGTCTCCGGTCTTGCCGTCGGCGGCGGTCGCCCCGCGGTGACGCACGCCGCACAGTCCCTCGAGCACGGCGTCGACGACTTCGCGCGAGGCACGGCCGGCCGCATCGGCGACGAAGCCGATACCACAGGCGTCGCGCTCAACGGCGCTGTCGTGGAGCGTTGCGCGAGTCGACATGTGCTCGACCGCCTTTCACGGACGAAGTTGGACGTGTCAGGTGCGTCCCCGCCTCTGCGATTCAGCTAGCCGGCGGAGGCGGGAAAGCGACGCCGACTAGCGCAGACGGATGCGCGCCGTAAGGACGAGGTACGCCGGAAAGCTGACGTGGGCGCGCGACATCTACATCTCAAGCTAGAGGCTCGTTCGGACGGAGTCAATCCGGCGGGTGAAAACGCGGTGAAGCGGTACCCGTGCGCGCGACGTTTGCGCGGGCGGGCCAATGGGGGAAAACACACGCATGCCGCGAGCGATCTGGACCGGGACGATCTCGTTCGGACTCGTCAACGTGCCCGTGCGCATGTACTCGGCAGTGCAGGAGCACGACCTCCATTTCCACTACGTGCACGAGCCCGACACCGGCCGTATCGGCTACCAGAAGATCTGCAAGGCGGAGGACAAGCCGGCCCCCGACGACGAAATCGTCAAGGCCTTCGAGTGGGAGAAGGGCGAGTACGTCTACATGACCGATGAAGACTTCGCCGCGGCCGAGGCTGAGACGACGCGCACCATCGAGATCGTCGATTTCGTGCCCTACGACGACATCGACCCGATCTTCTTCGAGAAGACCTACTACCTCGGCGCCCAGGCCGACGGCGAGCGGGTTTATGCGCTGCTTGCTCGAGCGCTCGCAGAATCCGGCCTGGTCGGGATCGCCAAGTTCGTCATGCGCGATCGCGCCCACCTGGGTTGCCTGCGCGTGCGTGAGGACGTCATCACGCTGGAGCGGATGTTCTTCGCCGACGAGCTGCGGCCGACGGACGACGTGGCGCCCAGCGGTGTCAGGGTCGACAAGCGGGAGCTCGAGATGGCGAAGGAGCTGATCGACCGTTTCACCGGCAAGTGGGAGCCGGAGCACTACAAGGACGACTATCGCGAGCGACTCTGCGCCATCATCAAGCAGAAGCGTGCCGGCAAGGAAGTGCGTGTCGAGGCGCCGCCTGAGGTCGAGGAGCCGGCCGATCTGATGACAGCTTTGAAGGCCAGCCTCGATGCCGCCCAGCGCGAGCGTGACGGCGCCGCGCGCAAGCGCTCACCGGCCCGTAAGCGCGCTCCGAAGCGCAAAGCACGCTCGAAGAGCTCCAGCCGCCGTTAGCCGCTCTTTACAAAAGTAGGGGTTCACTTCGGCGCCCTTTCTGCCGAATAGGGTCTCTGCATGCGGACGTTCGTGGTCCGACCCTCATTCGGGCGCCGCTTGGGCGGCATCCTCGCGCTCCTCGCCTTCCTGACCGCGGCGGCGGCTTTCGCCAGCCCGGCGGCGGTCGAGTATCGCGTTCTGCTGCTGACGGAGCGGTTCGCGCCCGATGCGGCACCGGCCTCGAACTCCTTGGCCGAGCATCTGGTGGCACTGCGGGGCGAGACCGAGGGCTTCCAGATCGCCGTGCGTGCCCCCGGACAGCGCCTCTCGATCGAGCTCGGCGCGGGCTCCGATCCGTGGTTCCAGGGCAAGGTTCGCTTTTTGCGTGTCGGCTTCGTCCGCGTCGAGACGCCTTCGGCGGGAGTCAGCCTCGGTACGGGCAGGTACGCCGACCCGCTACCGCCGCAGACGAGCAGCGGGCTCGAGACCACCCCGGGGCAGTGGGCCGGGTTCGTGGTGCTCATCGACGTTCCGCGCGACACCACGCCGCGCTCCTACCGGGGTGAGATCGTCGTCAACGACGAGAACGGGCGCCCGTACGTGTCGCGCGGCTTCGACTTGCAGGTCTCGAAGGTGGAGTCGATTCCCAGAGCCGACCGGCGGGCGTTCAAGGCGATCGGCGGCTTCCTGACCGGCTGGTACCTGCAGTACGCGCCGGTCGGCGATCCGCAGCGCGACAACGGCGCGCGGCTGCTGCGCCTGTACCGCAATCTGACCGAGTTCTTCGCCGACCACCACATCACGCCGACAGGCTGGGACTACGGCCGGCCCGACCGGCGCGGCCGCTACGCCGACGGCTCGTGTGGGGCCTGCTGGTGGCGCTCGCCCGAGTTCCCGCAGGCGTATCACGCACAGCCGTGGCCGGCCAAGGTCGTGCCGAACCGCGGCGACAGGTTCACCATGGAGCGCGACTGGGCCGAGACCGGCGACGAGTTCCTCGAAAACATCTCAGGCTACTGGCGCAAGCGCGACTGGGTCGGCCACAACTCGTACTTCTGGGTCTGGGACGAGCCGAGCAATGCCCAGGAGACGAAAGAGATCCCGGCGATCAACCGGCTCGTGCACAAGCACGCACCGGGCGTCAACGCGTTCGCCACCGCGTTTCCCTACCAGCGCGTCGCCCCGCGGCGCCTCTGCAAGCGGTTCGGCAACCTGAAATGCCACACGTTTCGCGGCGTCAAGAACTCGAACGAGAAACTCTGGGACGGCGGCCCCGACGATCTCGACACCTGGCTGATCGCCACGAACAAGTACTACGGCCGCTACACGGCCGGCCTGGAGCGCAAGTACGGCATCGACCACTCACGCGATACCTGGAAGCTGATCCAGAAGCTGCGCAAGCGCAGCAAGGAGGTCTGGTCGTACACGTACTACATGCCGACCCGCTCGATTCCGCAGCTCGCCATCGACGGGCCACCCACGGACCCGCGGCTGCTGATGCTCTGGAACGCGTACGAGAACAACGCCGGCTGGCTGATCTGGCACATGAACCGCTGGGTGGAGGGGCGCGTCGCGAACGCGGCCAAGGCGAAGTCACGCAACCCCTACGACGATCCCGTCTCGTCGAGGACGCCCAAGGGCCAGGTTGCCAACGGCGACGTGAGCCTCATCTACCCACCGGTCTCCGAGCGCTACGACCTGCGTGAGCCCACGGCTCCACCCGTCACGTCGATCCGGCTCGAGGAGATCCGCGACGGCATCGAGGACGCCAACCTGGTCGAGCTCTACCGGCAGCGCTACGGCGCCCCGGCGGCCCGCCGCGTGCTGGGCGGCATCTTTGGAAAGGTCGATATCACGAAGGGCGTGGGCTACACGTGGCCCCGCTACCCGAGTACGGGTCTCGCGACCCGCATGGAGCGACTGCGGCGCACCCTGATCGCAGCCCTCGAACGTTAGGAGAGCCCCATGCCCCTATCCGATCGACGTGGGCCGTATGGCCTATTGCGGCATGTACCGACCTGCAGTAGCCTGCGGCGACCTCGGGAGGGAGACCCGGGGCTAACAGACTGCGGAAGGGAGATGGGGTCTGTGAGGAAGGGTCCGTCGACGTTCGGCGTGCGCCGTCGTCTCTGGCAGCCGGCTGCCGTGCTCACGCTCCTCGCGGCAGTGCTCGCGCTGACGCCGTCATTCGCCGCCGGCCCAGCGACTGCCGCCGGCGTGGGCGACTGCAACCCGGCCGCTGCGTGGCCTGTCAACCGCCAGGATTACGCCGCCCGCGTCGTGCAGCTCGTCAATCAGCACCGCGCAGGCCTCGGGCTCGCAGCGCTCAAGGTCTCGCCGACGCTGACCGGGGCTGCTGTCTGGAAGGCGCGCCACATGGCGTACTACAAGTACATGGCGCACAACGATCCGGCGCCGCCGGTCGCGCGCACGTGGTTCCAGCGCGTCCAGGCGTGCGGCTACACGGGCTCGGGTGCCGGCGAGAACATCGCCTACGGCTACACGACGCCTGAGTCGGTCATGCAGGGCTGGCTCAACTCAGCCGGTCACCGGGCCAACATCGAGCGCTCGACGTTCAAGGCGATCGGTGTCGGCGCCGCGGGCACGTCCACGATCTTCTGGGCCCAGAACTTCGGCTCCACCGACGACTCCGGCTCGCCGGCGCCGCCGCCACCGCCGCCCGCCGACACGACGCC
>DAITAO010000122.1:0-6325 GCA_036824245.1 Gaiellaceae bacterium
GTCTGGCTCGACGCCGGCCGGGACGATCCGTTCCGCACGGCGAACGAGGAGCTTGCCCGTGCGCTCGGCCGGCCGGTCCGCGTCAGGGTGTGGCCGGGCGACCACGGCGAGGCGTACGTGCGAAGCCATCTCGCCGACTACCTCCAGTTTTACGCACGGGCCCTCGACGACTGTGCTGCCTAGGATCGTCACGTGCTCGACAGCGACCTCGATTCCGCCGTTCGGTTGCATCTGTACGAGCGCTTCGTGGCCACAGGCTCACCGCCGACTGTCGCGGAGACCGCGCGCATGCTCGGCCGCCGCCACGACGAGGTCGCCGCCGCCTACGGCCGCCTCGAGGAGGCTCGGGCGATCGTTCTGGCTCCCGGCACGCTCAACGTCTGGATGGCGCAACCTCTGTCCGCGGTGGCGACTCCGTTCCGCGTCGAGACCGAGCGCGGAGCGTTCTGGGGCAACTGCATCTGGGACGCGCTGGGGGTCATCGCCATGCTCGGCGGGGACGGCCGGGTAGCGACGCAGTGCCCCGAGTGCGCCGATCCCCTGGACTTTCGTGTCGAGCGCGGTGAGCTCGTGCCTGCCGACGGGATCGTGCATTTCGCCGTCCCCGCCGCCCGCTGGTGGGACAACATCGGGTTCACCTGAGCGACCATGCTCGCCTTCCGGTCGGAAGCGCACGTCGATCGCTGGTGCGTCCTGCGCAACCTCGAGCGAGGCGCCGCCTTCCCGCTCGACACCTGCTGGCGCCTCGCGCAGGCGTGGTACGCGGACCGTATGGCCGTGGGATGGCGGCGCCGCTCGGCCGAGGATTCGCAGGCGGTCTTCGACGAGCTCGGTCTGACCGGCGAGTTCTGGCGGCTGACGCCGCAGTAGCATTGCCTGCTCACGAGACGAGGAGGAGGCACCGCGAGGCGCACGGGCTCGTGACGGACGAGACCTACGAGCTCCAGGAAGGCCGTTAACCGCGGGTCTAGAATCAAGCGAGGCTGTGCTCGGCGAAGTCCTGACCGCGATCGTCACGCCCTTCCGCGGGGACGGTTCTCTCGATCTCCAGCGCTTCCGGGGCCTCGCCAGGCATCTGGTCGAGCAAGGCTCCGACGGGCTGGTGGTCTGCGGGACGACCGGCGAGTCGCCGACCCTCTCTGACGACGAGCGCTTCTCGCTCTTCGAGGCGGCCGTCGACGAGGTCGGTGACCAAGCCACGGTGATCGCCGGCACGGGCACTTACGACACCGCGCACTCGGTGCACCTCACGAAGCGGGCTCACGAGCTCGGCGTGGACGGCTTCCTCGTCGTCACGCCCTACTACAACAAGCCCCCGCCCCGCGGCATCGTCGCCCACTTCCGGACGATCGCCGAGGCCAGCGACCGGCCGATCGTCGTCTACAACATTCCCCAGCGAGTCGTCGTCAACATCGAGCCGGACACGATCTGCGAGCTGGCGGAGATCCCGTCGGTGCGCGCCGTCAAGCAGACCACGACCGACCTCGAGCAGGCGCGCAGGATCCTCGCCGAGACCGACCTCGAGCTATACGCGGGCAACGACGACCTCGTCTACTCGTTCCTCGAGCTCGGCGGCGTGGGCGGCATCTGCGTGCACACGCACCTGGTCGGGCCGCGCGTCAAGGAGATGATCCGGCTCTTCCGTGAGGGCGACGCCGAGAACGCGCGCGCAGTCGACGAGGAGCTGCGGCCGCTCCTGAGGGCGCTCGAGGTCACGACGAATCCCATTCCCGTCAAGGCGGCGCTCAACATGCTGGGCCACGAGGTTGGGGGGCTGCGCCTGCCGCTGGTCGAGGCAACCGAGAGCGAACGCGACGTGATCCGGACGGCCCTGGAACGCGTGGGCCTGCTCGAGCCCGCGGCGGCCTAACAGCGCCCTAGCTGGCGACGCCCGGCGCAGCTGAGTTGACCTTCGAAAACATAGGGGCTTGTATGAGGCGCCTCCTCATCCGCCCCGCCGAGACACACGACGCCGAGGGCATCGCGCGAGTCTGTGCGGCCGGCTGGCGTGACACCTACCACGGCATCAAGGAGCCAGAGCGGATCGAGGCGGTGATCGCCGAGTACTACGCGCCCGAACGGATCAGTCGCGAGATCGCTGCGCCCCAAGACTGGGACGGCTGGATCGTGGCAGTCGAGGACGACACCGTGATCGGCGCCGGCGGCGGTGGCATGACCGAGCCCGGCGTCGGCGAGATCTTCGTGCTCTACCTCGATCCGACGCGCCGCGGCGGAGGGATAGGCACGCTCATCCTCGCCGCGATCACCGAGCAGCAGCGTGCCCAGGGCGCACGCCAGCAATGGGTTAGCGTCGAGCCCGAGAACACGAAAGGACTTCCCTTCTACTACGCTCGTGGCTTCCAAGTGCGCGGGAAGCAGCCCGAATGGGGTACCGCGCCCGAGGAAGGCCGAGTTTCTCTGCGCCTCATGCGACGACTCGAGCCTCAGTAGCCCTGCCGCCGCCCGAGCTCTTGGCCGAAGAACCGTAGGGAAGGGGCGAGGGGAACCGCAGGTTCCCCACAAAACGCTCCCGAGAGCCGCAACGACACGCCGCCGGAGGCCGGCTTTGCCGGCCGGGAGGCTCAACGAACGAGAGGCAAACGCGCGAATGAGCGCGCGAGCCGCCGGCTCTGCCCACAAGAGAGCAACCTCACACGCCGTCAAGGAGGGGGCTCACGGGGGAACCAGGGGTTCCCCCGTGCGAGAACCACGGGTTTCCCCGTGTTACGCGGCGTGAACGGCGTGCAGCCGCGAGATGCCCAGCGCCTCGGGCTCTTCCACGTACAGGCGCTCCAGCGCCTCGAGCACCGACGGGCAAAACTGCGAGCCCGCGTGTGCGCGCAACTCGTCGAGCGCGGCGTGAACGCTGCGCCCCTGGCGGTAAGGCCGGTCGCTGGTGAGCGCGTCCAGAGCGTCGGCGACGAGCACGATGCGCGCCGGGAGAGGAATTTCGTCGCCGAGCCGGGCGTCGGGATAGCCCTTGCCGTCGATGCGCTCGTGGCTCGAGCGTGCGATCTGGAGGACGATGGGATGGAGGTCTACCTCGGAGAGGATGTACTCGGAGATCACCGGATGCTCGTGCATGATCTTCCACTCGTCCTCGTCGAGCGGCCCGGGCTTCTGCAGGATGCGCTCCGGGATGCCGATCTTGCCGATGTCGTGCAGCAGAGCACCGACCTCGATGGCATCCAGGTCAGCACCCGAGTAGCCGAGCCGCTTGCCTAGCGCAACCGACACGGACGCTACGCGCTCGGTGTGACCGCCCGTGTAGTAGTCCTTGGCCTCCATGCTCTTCGAGAGCGCGGCGATCGTAGCGAGGTGGGTCTTGCGCACGCGCTGGACGAGGTCGGCGCTCTCGATGGCTGTGGCAAGCTGCGGGACGATTGCCTCCCGCAACCGCGCCCAGCGGTCGCCGTCCAGGCTGGGTGTGTCTTCCAGTTGCAGCCGTCCGACCACGGCACCGCCGGCGCGCAGCTCCACGCCGCCGAGGCTCTCCGCCTCCGCAACCCGCACCTGCCCCTGGGTCAGACGAGCGAGCGCCTGCTCCGTGTAGGTGACGAGCTCGTCGCGGTCGTGGGCGCGCGCGGCAAGCCCACCGGCGAACTGGAAGAGCGCCTGCAAGTCGTCGTTCCGGGTCTCCAGCGCGGCATTGGCATGACGTAGCTCGTCGTTCGCGCGACGAACCTCCTCGACGCCCTGCTTCGTGCGCGCCACGTACTGGCGCACCGAGACCATCATCATGACGGGCGGCAGCGCGAAGGCGAGAAGCCCCGGAATCCCCAGCGCGTCGTAGGCCGCGATGAGCACGTAGGCCAAGGGCCCGGCGGCCAGGTAGTACGGCGTCAGCCAGCGGAAGCGCTCGCGCCAGACGTCGAGCGCCTTGGCGCCGTCGGCGAGGCTGATGGCCAGGCTGAGCAGGCCGACGTTGACGATCATGTAGGCGGCCCCGGCCGGCACGGCTGCCAGGAGTTCGGGCATCGGCGCGAACGAGACGTCGCGCGCCACCGCGTAGACGGCGGCTCCGGCGGCCGCCGCAAGGCTGAACTGCGCGGCGTCGAAGACACCACGATTGAGACGCCCCCGGCGGGCGACCAGCGTGACGACGCCCATCAGCGCAGCAGTCGCCATCGCAGGGCCCGGCCCGAACATGAAACCGAGCGCGAGCACGCCGACGCTTCCGAAGCTCGTGGCGCCGCGGTTGTAGACCTCCACCGAGACGAGCTGGAGCACCCCGGAGAGCGCCACGAAGGCCAGGAGCACCAGCGGGGTGTCCGTGATCGCCTCCCACGTCTGCGCGCTTGCCAGCACGAACACCGCGGTCGCGGCGCAGGCCACGACCGAGATGAGGGAGTTGGGGTCGCGGCGCGAGGCCGCGACCCCTTTTTCGTGCGTTTCTCTCACAGTTGTGCCTATTCCCAGGCGTCCGTTTCGTTGTTCTCGTCTATATCTTCGGCAGCCGCGTTGAAATCGTTGACCGCATTCCAGTCCGCGGTCGTCGAGTTCCAGCTCGAGGTGGCGTTCCACGAGCTCGACGCGTTCCAGGAGCTCGACGCGTTCCAGCTCGAGGAGGCGTTCCAGGAGCTCGACGCGTTCCAGCTCGACGAGGCGCTGAAGCCGGCGCCGTTCCAGCTCGAGGAGGCGTTCCAAGAGCTCGACGCGTTCCAGCTCGAGGAGGCGTTCCAGGAGCTCGACGCGTTCCAGCTCGAGGAGGCGTTCCAGGAGCTCGACGCGTTCCAGCTCGACGAGGCGGTCAGGGCCGTGGTGGCGCGGGTGAGCGCCAGCGACTTCTTGACGAGGTCAGGCTTCTTCTGCCAGGCAGCGGCCGCCTTGTTCCAGGCCTCCACCGCAGCGCTGCCGACGTAACCGCGCTCCCAGAGAATCGCAGCCTCTTCCATCGCCAGCGCCGCCTTGTCGGGCTTGTTCGCGACGCGGTAGGCGTTTCCGGAGAGCTCGAGTGCAACCGGCTCCCACTGCAGCAGGCCCGCCCGCGCGACGGCGTCGGCGGAGTCGGCGTAGGCCACGGCCGCGTCCTCCCACTCACTGTCCCGCGCGTAGGCAGCGGCGGAGCGGTCGTAAGCCGAAGCAGCCTTGGTATGGATGTTCGCGCTCGTCCACTTGTCGCCGGCCTTGCCCCAGTACTCCCCGGCGTGTTCCCAGTCGTAGCGCTTCTCGTATCTGACTGCCGCGCGCTCGTAGGAGATGGCGTCGGGAGCATTCGAGTTGAGGTTGCTGGTACCCACCACGATGCCGCCATCCGACGGCGTCAGGCCCTGGTTGGCGGACCCCGGCGTGCCCGTGAACGAGAGAGCCGCAGCCAGGTTGAGCGCCGGCGCGTTGCTGCCGGCCAGCGCGCGCGCCGTGTTCACGAGCACGTACTTCACCTGGTCGGGCGTGTACTCCGGATGCTGCTGCAGGAGCAGGGCAGCGGCAGCGGCCACCTGCGGAGCGGCGAACGATGTGCCGTTGATGCGCAGGTAGCCCGGCTCGACATGGTTCGCCTCGGGCGCCATCAGGTCGAGACCTGACCCGGTGGGCAGCGTCGCGACGATGTGGCGCCCGGGAGCGACGATTTCCGGCTTCACGAAGCCGTCGGCGGTCACGCCGTATGAGGAGAAGCTGGCGACGATGTCGTCGCTCGTGTCCTCGGTGCCCATGAGGTCGGAGGCGCCGACGGTGATCACGTACGGATCGTTGCCGGGCGCGTAGTAGACCGAGTCCGGCCCGGAGTTGCCCGACGTCGTGACCACGACGAAGCCCTGCCGCCAGGCCGTCTCGACGGCGCGGGCGAGCGGATTCATGCGGTAGGAGCTCGGCATCATCTCGCTGAGGGACAGGTTGATGACGCGGATGCCGCGGCTCGCACCGTTGGCGACGATCCAGTCGACAGCCGCGATCACGTCGCTCGTGTAGACGCCGGTCGCGCTGTTCACGTTGAAGGCGTGCACCGAAGCGGCGTGCGCGATGCCCTTGTAGCGGCCGTCGGCGCTGAGGCCCGCCGCTACCGACGCGACGAACGTGCCGTGGCCGTACGTGTCGGTGAGCGAGCCGGTCTGGCCGGGCAGGCGCACCTGCGTGACGCGCCCCGCCAGATCGGGAGTGTCCAGTGCGACACCGCTGTCGATCACCGCGATGCTCGAGCCCAGGCCCGCGAGGCCCGAGCCCCATGCGATGGGCGCGCCGTCCACGAGCGGGAAGATCGTGGCCAGCGCCGACGCTGCCGGCGGAGTCGCAGCCGGGGCAGCAGGCGGCGTGCCAGGCGGCGGGTTGGCAGGATCGGGTGAGCCACCTGCTCCGCTTTCGGAACCGCCGCTGCCGCTACCGGAGC
>DAITAO010000055.1:0-20559 GCA_036824245.1 Gaiellaceae bacterium
GGCGGCTCGCTGGGCGGCCGCGCCGCCCTGGCCGTGGGCCTCGCGCTCGCCGCCATCGCCGTGCACAGCCTGTTCTACAACGCGTTCTTCGAGGATCCGATGACGTGGGGCCTGCTGGCGCTCACGGCTGCGCCGCTCGGTGTCGCTGCGAGGATGCGCGCATGATCGACGGCTGGCAGCGGGTGCTCGTCCTGGCGCCGCACACCGACGACGGCGAGTTCGGCTGCGGTGGCACGATGGCGCGGCTCGCCGAGGGTGGCGCCGAGGTCCGCTACGTGGCCTTCTCGACCGCCACCAAGTCGCTTCCCGAGGGCTTCTCGCACGACACGCTCGCCCGCGAGGTACGCGAGGCGACCGGCGAGCTGGACATCCCGGAGGCGCAGCTGACGGTGCACGACTTCGACGTGCGCACCTTCCCGGAGCGGCGCCAGGACATTCTCGAGCTGCTGATCGCGCTCTGGGAGGAGTGGCGCCCCGACGCCGTGCTGCAGCCGAGCGTCTACGACGTGCATCAGGACCACCAGGTGATCGCCGCCGAGGGGCTGCGGGCGTTCAAGCGCACCACCATCCTCGGCTACGAGATCCCGTGGAACAACTTCCACTTCGAGTACCAGGCATACGTCGCGCTCGAGCGGCAGCACATCGAGCGCAAGGTGACCGCGCTCTCCAAGTACGCCTCGCAACAGCACCGGCGCTACTCCGATCCGGAGTACATCTGGGCGATCGCGCGCACGCACGGCATCAACGTGAACCGCGAGTACGCGGAGGTCTTTCAGGTCTACCGGATCGTCGGCTAGCAACCGACTGTTTTGTGGACCTCGGCGGCTCGATTCGGTGTAGAAGTTGCAGACGACCGCGGGAGGTGCACGTGCTGTCGGGAAGAAGACTCGCGACACTCGTTTTCCTGGCCATTGGACTGGCACTTGCGAGTGCGCCGGTGGCGAGCGCGAAGATCTGGTTCAAAGGCGTCGCCGGCCGGACGGTCGCACCCGGTCAGCTCGTCCGCGTGTACGTGCCGGGCTGCGAGGGAAACCCTGCCTGCGAAAACACCGTCAAAGGAGTGCGCATCTTCGTCAGCCCGTGGACGTCTTCGCGGCGCGTGAGCACTTCGCCTGAGGCACGCCGCTTCGTAGGCAGAGTGGGCTCGGGCGGCAAGCTCGCCTTCCGCATCCCCAGCGTGCGCGCTGGTGAGTACCGGCTCATCGCCTACGTTACGTGGCCGCCGAGTTCCCGGTTCCTACCGGTCTCCGGAGCGTTCAGGATCGGTCAGCGGCCGTAGCCCCCGTCGAAGACGGAGGCTTACACTGAGGACATGCTCCGTCGGCTCTCGGTTCGGATGGCACCCCTCACGAGTCGCGCCGCCGAGTACGCGCCGATGGCGCCCGCTTGCTGCAACGCGTGCCGCACGTGCACGACGACGAACGTCGTGGCGCTCGCGTCGGGCGGCGTGGTGGCCGCGGGTGTGGCGCTCGGCCGGGTCGTACGCAGGGTGATGCGGCGGTCTCAGGCGGCCAGGATGCCGGTGACGTACATCACCGCCACGCCGGCCAGGAAGCCGCCCAGCACGTAGGGCGACGAGAGCCCGCCCGCTACGCGGCGCGCAACATGCCGGCCGACCTCGAAGACGACCTCCAGGGCGGCTCCCGCCGCAGCCGCGAAGAAGAGCACGGCCAGCAGGTCGCTGGTCACGAAGCCGCCCAGCCAGCCGCCGGCGATCGTGGGCGCTCCGGCGATCAGAACGAGCGCGGCCAGCCGGCCGAGCGACGCGCGCCGCCCGCCTTCGGCGAGCGGTGCGGCGATGCCGAGCCCCTCGGTGACGTTGTGGATCATGAAGCCGACGATCAGGAACGTCCCGAGCGTCAGCTCGCCCAGCGTGAACGACGTGCCGATGGCGAGCCCTTCGCCGAAGTTGTGCAGCCCGATGCCGACCGCCACGAGCGTGGCCAGCGCGAGCGCGCCTGAGCTTCCGTCGCTGCCCTCCGCGCCCAGCCGTCGTGAGATGAAAGTCAACGTCAGGTACGAGAGCGCGACCCCGAGCAGCACGAGACCGAAGCCGCCCAGCGCGCTCGGCAATGCCGCCTGCAGCTCGAGCGCCTCGGAGAGCGCCTCGACGGCCAGGAACGCGAGCAGCCCGGCCGTGAATGCCATGAACGCGGCCAGCCAATGCGGGGCTGCGGTGCGCAGAGACGGCAGCCAGAGCAGCCCCAGGGCGATCGGAATGATGCCCACGAGCACGCCTACGACGGCGTAGCCGAAGACGCTGTCCACCGACGGGCCGGGGGTCTCGACGGCCGCGGCGATCTCCTTCGTCGTCTGGATGCCGGTCGAGCTCGTCACGCCCACCGCGATGGGCTCCTCTTCGACCCACGTGTACGGGACGACGATCGTGCTCGACCGCAAGCGTCCGAGCGTCTGGGGCCCGTCGAGCTCGTAGTTCACGATCGCGTCGTCCACAGTCACCGTTGCGATCTTCAGGTCGTCGGCCTGCGGATTGGTGACGCGGATGCGGATCTCGCCCGGCTTGAACTCGACGCGCCTGATGTCGAACTCGTCGGCCGGCGGCGGGTTGGCTCCGAGCAGCTCGGTGAGCGAGCTCCCGGCGGCGGTGAACGCGGAGACGACGGACACCAGCAGCACGACCGGCACGAGCGCCCACAGGCGCCAGCGTCCCCAGCCACGCACTGCAGCCACGGTCGTCATCAGTCCACGACGTTGAAGAAGGCCATCCAGCCGAGCTCGGTGAACTCCGACTGGTGCGCGTGGAACATGAAGCGGCCGGTGTTCGAGAAGTCGATCTCGATGATGCCGCGCTGTCCCTGCGTGAGCATGACGGTGTCCGTGTACTCGAACGTGTCGCTCGTGCCCGTCGGGTAGTAGCGGAAGAAGTCGCCGTGCAGGTGGAACGAGTTGATGAGGTCGAACTCGGTCAGGTTGGCCAGGTAGATGCGTACGGTCTGCGAGCGCTTGACGGTGATCGGGTACTTCGCGTAGTAGAAGGTGAGCCCGTTGACGGTGTAGAAGTTGTTCTCGCCGTCCGCGTCGGTGTCGTAGCCGTTCAGCACCATGACCAGCTCCTGGGCCGGCTTGCGCGGCTTCGGCGGGTCGATGATGAAGGCGCCGTAGAGGCCCTTGTGGATGTGCTTCTTGAGCGGCGTCGAGTGGCAGTGGTAGAGCTGCATCCCGTAAGGCCGCGCCGGGAACTCGTACGTGAACGAATGCCCCGGGTGCACGACCTCGAAGACGCCGTCCATGTCAGCGGGGTGAATGCCGTGGAAATGGATGGTGTGCGGGTGCGAGCCGCCGTTCGTGAACTTCACGCGCAGCAGGTCGTCCTCGGTGGCGCGGATGACCGGGCCGGGAATCGTGCCGTTGTACGTCCACGCCGGGAAGATGACTCCCTGGGCGACCTCGATGTCGCGGTCGACGGCGACCAGGTCGTACTCGCGCACGCGGCCCGGCTGGTGGGGCAGCGCGGGCGGCGGAAAGAGCAGGTGGTCGAGGTCGTGCGGCCCGCCCGGCGCGGGCACCTTGTCCCCGATCATCGCCGCGTGGCCGATGGTGCTGTGATCGTGGAGAGCGTGCGCGGCTGCGCCTTCGGCGGCGGCTTTATCCGGCCAGGCGAGCCGCGCAGCCGGTGCCGCGGCCGCGACTGCCGCCGCTCCGACGAGCAGCTCCTTCCTGGAAATAGGTTTAGGCATGACTAAACTCTACTTTAGATGAAGGTTAGTAATGCCGCACAGGACTACCTCAAGGAGATCTACAAGCTCCAGAACGAGACCGGCCGCGCTACCACGACCACCCTCGCGGAGCGCCTCGGCGTGGCGCCGCCCTCCGTCTCGGCGATGGTGAAGAAGCTGGCCTTGCTCGGCCTTGCCGAGCACACGCGTTACCGAGGAGCCGTGCTCACGGCGCGCGGCGAGGCGGTGGCCATCGAGATGATCCGCCACCACCGGCTCATCGAGCAGTACCTCTCGAAGACGCTCGGGCTGCCCATCGACGAATTGCACGCCGAGGCCGACCGGCTCGAGCATGCTCTGTCCGAGGAGCTCGAGGCGCGCATCGACGAGTCGCTCGGCTTCCCCACCCACGACCCGCACGGCGACCCGATACCGGACGCACGATTGAAGTTCGCGCGTGAGAACCTGCGGCCGGTGACGGACCTGCGTGTGGGCGAGCGCGCCGTCGTCCGCCGCGTCCCGGACGGCGATCCGGAGCTGCTGCGCTACCTCACGGAGCTGGGGCTGGTGCCCGATGTGGAGGTGGTGCTCGCGGCATCGGCCCCGTTCGAGGGGCCGCTTACTCTCCATGTCGCGGGTGGGGAGCGCGTGATCGCCCGCGAGCTCGGGGCGCGCATCGGCGTACATGCGCAGCACGGCCCGGTGAGCCAGACAGCCTGGCGTCAGGGCTGAATCGCCCGACGAGGCTGACTGCAGGATTGCGCGCGCCCGCTAGGGTAGGGCCGCAATCGAGCAGGAGGTGCGAATGAGCACACCGGTGCAGACCGCAGTAGGAGCTTTCGTGTGGCACGACCTCGGGTCGAGCGACCCGGAGAAGGCGCAACAGTTTTATACGACGCTGTTCGGCTGGCGGGCCGAGGCTACGAAGGTGGGCGAGCACGACTACACGACGCTCGTGGCCAACGGGCAGCCTCACGGCGGCTTGTGGCCGCCGAGCGACGCCCCCGACGCCTGGGTCGGCCACGTGCTCGTCGACGACGTCGACGCGACTGCCGACCGGGCCAAGGCTGCCGGCGGGTCGGTGCTGACAGGACCGATGGACGTCCCCGACGGCGGGCGGTTCGCGATCATCAGCGATCCGCAGGGCGCCGTCTTCTCGGCCTACAAGCCGGGAAGCTCGTGGTCGCCTGCCGAGGGCGTGTTCGTCTGGGACGAGCTGCAGACGAAGGACATCGAAGGCGCAAAGAGCTTCTACGGAGACGTCTTCGGCTGGACGTACGCGGACCAGGACATGGGCGGAGGGTTCACGTACACGATGTTCCGGTCCGGCGACACCGACCGGGCTGGGGCAAATCCGCTGCCCCCCGATTCGCAGACGCCCACCCACTGGTTGACGTACATCGGCACCTCGGACGTCGATGCGACGGTCGCCAAGGCGAGAGAGCTCGGCGCGACCGTCTACATGGAGCCGATGGACATCCCGGAAGTCGGGCGGTTTGCGGTGCTCGCCGACGCGACGGGTGCTGCATTCGGGCTCTGGAAGGGCACTTCCGGCAACTAGCGTCATCGGCCCGGGGGACGCCGGCCACGCCGGCCTGCGCCCCCGGGCCGTAGCCTGTCCGTGTGAGTCCCCAGCGCCGGACGGCGCTCATCTCGGTCCTTGCGGCCGCCGTCCTCGTAGCGGTCAAGCTCGTCGCGGGCATTGCGACGGGCAGCCTCGGTCTCATCTCCGAGGCGATTCACTCGGGCACGGACTTCGTCGCGGCGCTGCTGACGTTCTTCGCGGTAGGCGTGGCCGTGCGGCCCGCCGACCGCGGCCATCCGTGGGGGCACGGCAAGGCGGAGCATCTGGCAGCGCTCGCCGAAGCAGCCATCCTGATCGTGGCCAGCCTCGTGATCGCGTTCGAGGCGCTGTCGCGGTTGTTCGGCACGTCCGAGGCCGAGGTGGACGCGGCCTGGTGGGCTCTGGCCGTCATCGTCCTCGTGATGGGCCTCGACGCGAGCCGGGCGCTCGTGTCATACCGCGCCGGCCGACGCTACCGAAGCGCGGCTTTCCAGGCCAACGCGCTCCACTTTGCGAGCGATCTCGCCGGCTCGACGGCCGTGCTGGTGGGGCTGATCGTGGCCCGCGCCGGCTATCCCGACGGCGACTCGGCGGCCGCGCTGTTCGTCGCCGGGCTCGTGCTGGTCGCGGCGGGCCGGCTCGTGCGCCGGAACGTCGACGTACTCATGGATCGCGCCTCGGCTGACGCAGAGGAAACCGCCAGGCGTGCCATTGCGGCCCTCGACCCGCCCGTCGAGTTGCGGCGCCTGCGCCTTCGCCAGGCCGCCGGGCGCCACTTCGCGGACGTCGTGATCGGCGTCTCGCCCGGCGCTGTCGTTGCCCAGGGACACGCCGCTGCCGACGCCGTCGAGGCGGCGCTCGAACGTGCTCTCCCCGAGAGCGACGTCGTCGTACACGTCGAGCCCGCCGAGGAGGAAGCCGCCGTGCGCGAGCGCGTGCAGGCGGCGGCGCTGAGCGTGCTGGGTGTACGCGAGGTGCACAACCTCCGCGTGCTCGAAGTGGACGGGCGGCTCGAGATCTCGCTCCACCTGAAGCTGCCGGGCGATCTCTCGCTCAGCGACGCCCACAGGGCCGCAACCGACGTCGAGCGGGCGATCGTCGACACGGTGCAGGGGGCGTGTTCGGTGAGCACCCATATCGAGCCACTGCGTGAGCCCGCGACCGGGCGTGAGCCGACCACCGGCGGCCCCTCCGACGACGTAGAACGAATCGTTCGCGAGGCGACCGGAACCGGGCCGCGCGAGCTGCGCTTTGTCGAAACGGCGCAGGGGCTCCTCGCCTATGTCACCGTCGCGCTCGATCCCGGCACGCCGCTCGCCGACGCGCACGCTCGCGCCAGCGCCATCGAGGAGCGCATCCGGCGTGAACGGCCGGAGATCGACGACGTGGTCGTCCATACCGAGCCCTAGCCGAGTCGCGTGAGCGCCCGGAGGCGCTGTCGCTCGGCGGGGAGATAGAAGCCGAGCGGAACGAGCACGAGCGGGAACGAGAGCGCCAGGGCGAGCGCGAGCGGCAGCGGCGCGTCCAGGAGCTTCACGGCGATGGTCAGACCGACGGCCGCAGCGGCCGCCGTCGCGACGCGGCGCCACTGGTACGGCACCGGGAAGACGCGCTGCGCCCAGTACGTCATCGCCAGGAACAGCACGACGTACGAGACGAGCGATGCCACGGCGGCGCCCATGATCTCGTAGGGCGGGATGAGCGCCAGGTTCAGCGCCACGTTGACGACGGCGGCGAGTCCGGCGATCACCCAGTTGAACTGCGTGCGGCGGGCGCGGCCGACGCCGATCGCCATGACGATGTACGCCGCGTAGGCGGCTGTCCCGAACGCGAGCGGGCCGACCACCCGGGCGCCCTCGTGGTAGGCGGAGTCGCTCGCGAGGAGCCGCACGAGCCAGGGGCTCAGCGCCGCAAGGCCCAGGGCCAGCCATGAAGCGATGAAGACGAGGTAGGTCAGGACGTAGGCGTACGTGCGCTTGGCCTCGTCGTCGTCCTCGATCGAGTACGCGAAAGCCGGCCAGGCGAGGCGGAAGGCGGTGATGAGCAACACCATGGCGGAGGCGATCCGGACGCCCAGCTCGAAGACGCCGGTCTCCTCCAGGCCGGCGAGGTGCGACAGGAAGAAACGGCTGCTGAAGGTGATCGCGATCAGGGCGAGCGCCGCCGGAACGAGCGGCATCCCGAAGCGCTGCATCTCGCGCAACAGCGGGCGGCTGAACTGGAGACCGAGCTGTTCGCGCCGGTAGCCGAGCAGCCCCAGGTAGACGAGCAGCGTGCCGGTGAGGTTGCCGACGATGACGCCCAGTGCCTCCTGGTCGAGAAAGACGACCAGCACCACCGTCGCGGCAACGGTGAACGCGAGATTGGCAAGCGTCGCAAGTGAAAAGGCGACCGAGCGTTCCTCGACGCGAAAGAGCGCCGTCAGCTGCTCGTAGTTCATCTGCGCCCAGATGGCGACGAAGGTGGCGCGGACGAGTGACGCGTCACGGACGCCGACGAGGTCGGCGACGGGCTCGGCCAGCAGGAGGCCGACGGCGAGGCCGAGGGTGGCGCTCGTCATCGTGAACCAGAACGAGGTGCGCAGGACGAGCAGCCGGCGCGCGGGGTCGGGCGAGTCGAAGTAGAAGCGGAAGAAGGCGCTCGAGATGCCGCCGCGCAGAATCGTGACCAGCACGGCGCCGAGAGCGAGGCAGACGCCGACCTGGCCGAAGTCGTCGGGTTCGAGGTACGCCGTGTAGAGGGGCAGCAGCAGGACGGCGAGCAGCCGGGAGACGATGCCGCCCATCCCGTAGATCGCCGAGTGCTTGGCGAGCCGCTTGATCTGCTCGTACATGCCGCCTCCGGAATCTCTAGCGTTCCTGGGGCGCCGCTGGCAAAGGAGGCAAGCGGGCGGCGCGCAGGACAGTACATTCAGGTACGGACAAGCGACGCCCGCGCAGCATCCTGCAGTCCAGCGGCGTCAGGCCGGGCGGAGCCGGGCTTCGCCCGGCGGGAGCCCGGCCGGCCAGGGGCGCTAGAGCCGAGCGTAGAGCGCGAGGAGGCGGTCGGCCACGCGTTCGAGGTCGTGCACGCGCTCGACGTAGGCGCGGCTCTCCGCGCCGATGCGATGCCGTTCATCCGCCGACTCGACGAGCGGCCGCAGGCTCTCGGCGAGCGTCTCCTTCGTCGTGCTGACGAGCGGCACCCGCACGCCCAGTGCGTCCTCGGTGCGGCGCACCGCCTCGTCGTGCAGGTAGCCGACGACCGGCTTGCCGAGCGCCATCGCCTCGATGGCGAAGAGCCCGTACCAGCCGGCGTTCAGCTGGTCGACCACGATGTCGGCCTGCTCGTAGCGCCGCCGCGCCTCCTCGTGAGGCAGTCCCTCGACGACCTCGAGCTCCACGTCGAGCTCTGCGCAGGCGGCGACGATGTGCTCGGTGCCCTTGCGCCGGCGGCTCGAGGGCGCGTGGACGACCCGCGGCCGCGGCCGGTCCGAGGGTGGCACGGGGTCGTAGCGGCCGAGGTCGATGCCCGGCGGAATGACCTCGGCTTCGGGCACCCAGCGGATCGCGTCGTAGGAGCCGATCACCTGCGCTCCTGCGCGGCGGCCGTAGGCGAGCTCGGCGGGCGACTTGCCGCGAATGTCCGAGCCGAGAAAGTGGAAGACGGACTTCTTGCGCAGCGCACGCAGAATGGGGAACTGCAGCGCCTTGGGCACGAGCGTGAGCCCGAAGTAGAAGTGGAAGACGTCTGTCTTGGGGAGCAGCCGTGCGAGGGCGCGCCACTGGACGGCCTGGCCGCGAAGGAACCCGTTCGGTCGGCGCAGGTCGACGTCGGCGTCCGGGTGCAGTACGCCCCGGTTGAACACGACGAGCTGCGCCTCCACGCCTCGGTGCCGCAGTGCCTGCACATTTGCCCACGGCACGCCGGCCACGTTTACCGGACAGTGCACGACTCGGAGCGCCCGCTCGCTTTGCGCCTGCCGCGGTGGAGCGATTGTCACGCTCCCGGCACGCCTCGGCCACACAGGTGCGCGCCCGCCACGCCTACCATTCCTCAACCCCCTTTGGGTGGGTGGGGGGTTTGTGGGTGGGCTCGGGGACGTGTCCTGCGCGGTCGTGTCACTCGTCCCACTCCACCTGATCGAAGTAGCGCAGCGCTCTGCGGGTGGGCCGGATCCGGTCGGCGTATCCCGCCACCTCCTCGTCGGACAGCTCGCCGAGCGCGTGCTTCACGCCCAGGTAAGGGAGGTTCAGATCCTCCTGGTACACGATCGTCGAGATTCGCGGGTTGATCTCGATGACGTGCTCGCCGACGAGCTGGATGTTGAAGAAGTGGTCGATTCCGAGCTCGGCGACGATGCGCGCCGCGACGTCCATCAGGGCAGGGTCGTCGAGCGTCTCGAAGTACATGGCCAGCCCGGCGCGCATGGCCTCTCGCGTCTTCGGATGCCCGAGCACGATGCGCCCCTCGCGCGCGATTCCGTCGATCGTCCGCTCCTTGCCGGTGGCGAGCTCCATGACGAGCAGCTCGGTGCCCTCGTCGTCGCCGAGCAGCTCCACGAGATCCTCGAGCCGGATCGCCTCCGCCACCCCCGGACGGTTCGTGAGCAGCTGCTCGCGGCGGTCGGCCGACGCCGAGATGACGCGGAAGCCGCGCGTGCCCGAGGAGAAGACCGGCTTCATGCACACGTCCTCGCCCGGATAGCCAAGCTCGCGCGCCGCCCCGGCGAGCGCGGGACCTCCCGCCACGCGCCGCCAGGCGGGGCCGCGCACGCCGATCCGCTCGAGCAGCGCGTACGTCTCCGCCTTGTCGTTCGAGCGGCGCACCGCGTCTGGCGACGACACGAGCACTGCGATCCCGTCGAAGCGCTCCTTCGCCTCGGCCAGGCCGAGCAGGTCGAAGGACGACTGCGGCATCACGGCGTCGACACCCTCCAGCCGGCAGACCTCGAGCACTGCGTCCGCGAAGGCCGGGTCGGAACCGCGCGGCACGACGTGGAACGCGTCGCACAGGTGCCGCCCGATCGAGCGCGGCGACATGTCGGTCCCGACCAGCCGCACGCGCCGCTCGCCGTTCTCGCGGAGCGAGCGGAGCAACGCGGCCGTCCCCGGCGCGCCCGACGCGCTGACGAGCACTGACAGGTCTCTCACGACAGATCGATTCTGTCTTCGGCGAGCTGCACGAGACGCCGCTCCCGCTCTGCGTCCAGCATGGCGAGCATCGTCTCGCGCATCGTGGCGCCCTGGTAGACCCAGATCTCGGGGTGTACGAGCAGCTGCAGCCAGTCGTACTCGCCCCGCGCGAGCTGCTCGTGTGGACACCCGCCGCGCCATTGCTGGTTGGAATCGGAGCGGTAGTGGTCGCGGTCGAACCATGGTTCCTGCATCACGTTGACGGCTCCGTCGACGGGCTCGGACATGAACGGCGGATCGGGGTTGTGCCAGGCCAGCACGCGGTCGAAGCGCTCGTCGAAGGCCGCCCGCGGCCAGACCGCATGGAGGCCGACGCGATGCCCCAGTGCGCGCAGCCGCTCGAGCGCCCAGCGTCCCTCCACGGAAGCGAGGTTGTAGAACAGGCTCTCCGTCATGAGGAGGTAGGTCGCGGCCGCCCCAGCCTCCGCCTCGAGCTCCGCCAGCTCGACCGCCGCCGGCAGCGAGAGGTCGACATCGTGGCGCAGGAGCAGATCGCCCGCTTGCGGCTCGCGGTCGAAGAACGAGAAGCGGTAACCGCCCGCCAGCGCTGCGTCCAGCAGCTCGCGATAGTGCCCGAGGTCGAACACGCAGGTCACAGCGGCACCGAGAGCTCGACGAGGTTGCCGTCCGGGTCGCGCAGGTAGACGGAGCGGAGCGGGCCGGCGGCGCCCGTGCGCTCGACGGGCCCCTCGAGCACGTCGAGGCCCTCCGGCGGGAGCTCGTCGACCAGGAAGCAGACGTCCGCCGAGCCCGGCGTCGCGTCGGCGGCCTTGGGCTCGAACTCCTGGCCGGCGACGTGCAGGTTGAGCTTCTGCGTGCCGAACGCGAGGGCATGTCGTCCGCTGTCGAACACGACGTGCTCCATGCCGAGCCGCTCGTAGAAGGCGATTGTTGGCTCGAGGTCCCGGACCGTCAGCACGAGATGGTCGAGCGCACGAACCTTCACGAAGGCTCCACCTCCACGTCGAGCAGCGTCGCCGCAGCCTCTGCTCGCTCGAGCGCCTCGAAGTTCGTCTGCCCGACCGCGATCACATAACCGCGCCGGTCACCGTCCAGCCGCACGGGGCGCACTGTCTCGCCCTCCGCGAGGAAGACGTCCGCCTGCACGACCCCGGGGAAGGCGAGCACGCGCTCCAGGCTTCCCACGCGGCGCACCCGGCCTGTCGGCAGCGGGCCCGGCTCGGCGGTCAGGAACCGGATGGCGAGCGGCTGCGAGCGCGTCGGCCGCACGAGCTCGTCCGGCACCGGCTTGCCCAGGGCCTGACGCAGCGCGATCTCGACCAGGTCGACGCCCACGGCGTGCGTGGCCAGGTCGGCCATCTGCCCGCCCGGGATGCGTGCGGCGCACTCGACGGCGATCACACGCCCGTCCGCCCGTGCGATCAGCTGGGGAAACGCGATCCCGTCGCGCAGCCCGAGCGCGTGCACCGAGCTCACCGCCACGCGTTCCGCCTCGGCGAGCGTGTCGCCGAAGAGGGTCGACGGATACACGTGGATCCAGCCCACGCCGAAGCCGATGCCCGGCGGTCGCAGGCGGTCGGAGAGCGTGAGCAGATCGACCTCGCCGTTCCGCGCCACGGCCAGCCCGTTCAGCTCGAGCCCGTCCTCGAAGCTCTCGATGATCGCCTCGTGCGACGACGACTCTGCCAGCGCCGCGTGCAGGTGTAGCTCGAGGTCGTCGCCCGACTGGAGCCGGAAGACGCCCCGCTGACCACCCGAGTCGGCCGGCTTGAGCACCGAGGGCACGCCGACGGTCTCCAGGGCGAGCCGGCCCTCGTGGAGCGTGCGTACTGCCGCGAAGCGCGGCTGTGGCACGCCCGCATCTGCGAAACGGCGGCGCATGGCAACCTTGTGCGTCATCAGATGCGCGGTCCCGGTGCCGATGCTGGGCAGGCCGAGCGCCTCGGCGACGGCAGCCACCACAGGCACGGCGCGATCGGCCGACACGGTCAGCACACCGTCGATTTCGTGCCGCCGAGCCGCGTCGATGACACCTGCCACGTCGGTGAAGTCCACCACCTCGGCAACGTCCGCGGCCGCCAGGCCGGGAGCCTCCGCGTTCCGGTCCACGGCCACGCAGCGGAGCCCGAGCTCGCGCGCGCGCTGAATCGCCCGCCGCTGGTGACGGCCTGCGCCGACGAAGAGCACCGTCTCGCCGCCCACGGGCGGCAAGGCTACTGAGCGCGGAACAGGAAGCGCACGCGGTCCCAGCGCGCGATCTCGCAGCCGTTCTTGCGGTTGAACCAGCGCGAGAGGCGCCGTCCCTTGAACGTGCCGAGCACGTGCGCGACGGCCGGGCCGCCGTAGATCTCTGTACAGGCGACGCGGCGCGGCGTGCGCCGGAAGGGCTCCTTCGTCGCCAGCAACAGCCGGCACGCTGCGCCCGGCCTGGGCAGCGAGCCGCCGGCCGGGCGGCACGCGAGCGTCGCGGTGCGGACGCGCTTCGTCTTCTTGATGCCCTTGGGCCAGACGCGGATCACGAGCGATGTGCGGTCCTTGTCCGAAGCGCTGTGAGCAACGGCTCCACCGGTCGCAACGAGCACGAGGGTAACTGTGAGGAGCGCAGCGCTTCGCACGCCGGGAACTGTATGCGTGCGCACTAGACTCGCAACGTGCCGCTATCCGGCAAGCGCATCCTGGTGACGGGCGGGGCCGGGTTCATCGGCACCACGCTCGCGCGACGGTTGGTCGACGAGAACCAGGTGATCGCGGTCGACAACCTGCACCGCGACGCCCTGTCCGGCACGGAGCTCGCCGACCATCCGAACTTCGAGCTGCACCGCGTCGACATCCTCGAGGCCGAGGAGCTGCCGGAGCTGGCGCGCGGCGCCACGCACATCGTGCACTGCGCCGCCATCGCGGGCGTCGACACGGTGCGGGAGAGCCCCGTACGGACGATGCGGGTGAACATGATCGGCACCTACAACGTGCTCGAGGCAGCGCTCGCGACGGTCGACACGCTCGAGCGCCTCGTCGAGTTCTCGACGAGCGAGGTCTTCGGGACGCACGCGATTCACGCGCAGGAAGGGCACGTGACGACGATCGGCTCCGTCGGCGAGGCACGCTGGACCTATGCCGTCTCGAAGCTGGCGGGCGAGCACATGGCGCACGCCTACCACGACGAGTTCCGCCTGCCGACCGTGACGGTGCGTCCCTTCAACGTCTACGGGCCGGGGCAGATCGGCGGTGGCGCGATCCGCAGCTTTATCGAGGCGGCGCTCGCGGGCCAGGATCTGAGCATCCACGGGGACGGCTCGCAGATCCGCGCCTGGTGCTACGTCGACGACATGGTCGACGCGGTGCTGCTCTGCCTCGAGCGGCCCGAGGCACTCGGCCAGAGCTTCAACGTCGGCAACGCCCGTTCCACCGTCACCATCTACGACCTGGCGCAGCGCATCAAGCGGCTCACCGGCTGTCCCGGAGAGATCGTCTTCCAGCCGCTGCACTATGCCGACGTCGAGATCCGCATCCCGAATGTGGAGAAGGCCCGGGAGCTGCTCGGCTTCGAAGCGGGAGTGGAGCTCGACGAGGGGCTCGCCCGAACGATCGCGTGGTACCGCTCGCGCCGGCCCGTCGCGACTGCGTAAGGTCACTCAGTTCTTTAAGAGGCCGACGACGAGCGGCGGTCTTAACGGCCGCCGCTTTGCACCAGGAGCTCGTAGCCCTCGCGCAGGAACGGGGTGCGGTCGACGAGCACCGCCACTTCGGCGCCGTGCACCGGGCCTTCCTCGGTGATGATCTCGGTGAGCAGCTCGGCCGGCGTCAGGTCGGCGTGCTTGGGGTCGGCAGGTTTGTCCGGCGGTCCGAAGGGCGCCAGCTTGATCATCTCGCTGGCCACGACGACGGGCACGCCCGCGGCCGACGCGGCCTCGGCGAGCTTCCGCGTACCGCGACGGTTGAGGAGCGTGCCGTCGCGGTAGATCGTGTCTGCGCCCACGAACAGCAGCGTGACGTTCGCGACCGCCTGCGCCGCGCCCTCGTCCTCGACGAGCTCGACGTCCAGTCCCTGCTCGGTCAGATCGGCGGCGAAGCCGCGCCCCTCGCCGTGCGGCTGGGTGACGGTGCAGACGATGTGTTTCGGCGGTGTGTGCGTGACCGCCTCGCGAACGGTCGACGAGGCCGAGTGAGTGAGAACGACCGCGTTCTCCAGGCGCGGCGCGAGCTGGATCGCGATCGAGCGCGCAGCGCGGTCCCGTCCCTCGAGCAGCGCACGTGCCTCGTCGAGCACGAGCCGGCGCAGCTCGCTCGGCGACAGCTCCCAACCACGGTGGGCGGCGGCGACGAGGCGCGCGAGCGCACACGTCACGGATCCCGAGTCGGGTCGGGCGGCGGCGAGCTGCTGGGCCGTCTCCACGAGCCGCGTGCGAAGCTCCTCGGCCGTCTCCGCGGGGGCGGCTGCCTCCTGGACGAGCGCCTCGACGGCGATGCGCGCAAGCCAGGAGCCGCCGTGCTTCCGGTCTAGGCGAAGCGCCTCGGTCCGGTCGGTGCTTGCAGCGGACACGACTTGACCATTGTTGCAGCCGCCGCGAGAACACGAGGGATGGCCCGCCCAGGGCGCGCCGGTGTAGCGTTTCGCTTCCAGATGGTGGAGATACGGATCGCCCCGGGGCCGGTCAGGGCGCACCCCGGTGACGGCGTGCCGCCATCGGTGTCGGTGGTCGTGACCGTGCTCAACGAGGCTGGGACGGTGGACGAGCTCTACCGGCGCGCGACGGCGGCGCTCGAGGGAGCGGGCCGGTCTTTCGAGCTGCTGTTCGTCGACGACGGGTCGTCGGACGGGACGTGGGCGGCCCTCGAGCGCCTGCACGAGCAGGATCGGCGGGTGCGGGCTGTGCGCTTCCGCCGCAACGCGGGCCAGCATCCGGCCATGCACGCCGGTCTGGCGCGCGCCCGGGGCGGGATCGTCGTGACCATGGACGGCGACCTGCAGAACCCGCCCGAGGACATTCCCCGCCTCGTTGCGGCCGTCGAGGCCGGGAGCGACGTCGCCAGCGGCCGGCGACGCGGCCGCGCTGACGGCGCCGGCCGGGCGCTGCCCTCGCGCCTCGTCAACGGCATGTTGCGCCGCTTCACCGGCGTTCCGATCTCCGACTTCGGTTGTGCGTTCAACGCCTACAGGCGCAGCGCCGTGGAGCCGCTACTCGGCACGATCGGCAAGCAGAAGTTCACCAAGGCGCTCGTCGTTGCGAGTGGGGCGAGCGTCGTGGAGGTAGACGTCGACCACGCGCCGCGCCGGGGGCCGTCGCGCTACTCGCCGCTTCGTCTCGTGCGGCTCGCGCTGCACGTGCTGGCCGGCTTCTGGCCGCAGCCGATTCAGTGGATCGGCATCGCCATGGGTGTCGTCTGCTCGGTGGTAGCAACCGGGCTCGGCGTCTACGGGATCGTCTACTGGATCACCGAGTCGGACTTCCCGGGGCCGCTGCTGCTGGGTGTGCTCGTACTCTTTGTGCTCGGCACACAGGGATTCATCCTGGCGCTCGTCGGGGAGTACCTGAGCCGGATCCAACGCGACGTGGAGGGACGCCCTCTCTACATCGTCGACGAGGAGCTCGGGTAAGACATCTTCCACCCACAAACCCACCCCCCACCCAGAAAGGGTGGGGGGCAGCGTAGTGGCGATCGATGGACGTGAACGTGTCAATTCTGTGCGGGAAGTGCACCGGCGGTGGGGCCGGCCCGATTAGCCTTCTGCTCCATGCTTGACCGCAAGCGCGTGCTCGTCACCGGCGGGGCCGGGTTCATTCCCTCCAACTTCATCCGCCACCTGCTGGCCGAGACGCGCCACGAGGTCGTCTCGCTCGACGCGCTGACGTACGCCGGCAACATCGACAACCTGGCCGACGTCATGTCGCATCCGCGGCTCGCATTCGTGCATGGCGACATCTGCGACGAGGAGCTCGTGCACTCGGTCGTGGGCGAGGTAGACGTGATCGTGAACGCGGCGGCCGAGTCCCACGTGGAGAAGTCGATCGCCGAAGGGGGCGGCGACTTCGTGGCCACGAACGTTGAGGGCACGCGCATCCTGCTCGACGCGATCCGCGCCCGGCCGGTCGAGCGTTTCATCCTGATCTCGTCGAGCGAGGTGTACGGCACTGCGCAGTACGCGCCCATGGACGAGGCGCACCCACTCGAGCCGCGCAGTCCCTACGCGGCCACGAAAGCCGGCGCCGACCGGCTGGCATACAGCTACTACGTCACCTACGACCTGCCCATCGTGATCGTGCGGCCCTTCAACAACTACGGCCCTCGCCAGCACCCCGAGAAGGTCATTCCGCGTTTCATCACCCAGGCACTCGCCGACGAGCCGCTCACCATCCACGGCGACGGCGGGGCGACGCGCGACTGGCTCTACGTCGACGACGACGCGGAGGCAATCGAGGCGGTGATCGCGGCCGACCTCCATCTGGTCGCCGGGCAGGTCGTCAATGTCGCAACCGGCCTCGACATCTCCATCACGGAAATCGCGGATGCAGTCCTGGCGGCGCTCGGCAAGCCCGGCTCGCTCAAGCAGCACATCGAGGAGCGGCCCGGACAGGTGGCGCGCCACATCGGCTCGACCGAGAAGGCCGGCCGGCTGCTCGGCTGGCGCGCGCGCACGTCCTTCGAGGAAGGGCTCGAGCGCACCGTCGCCTGGTACTCCGAGAACGAGACGTGGTGGAGGGCGGCGCGCCCGGCTCACGCGAGCGCCTTCTCGTCCTAGGCGCGGGGCCGGCCCAGATCGGCCTGCTCAGGCGGGCCCACGAGGGCGGTCTGTTCGTGATCGCGGCCGATCGCAACCCGGCCGCGCCTGGATTCGTGTACGCCGACCGGCGGGCCATCATCTCCGTGGAGGACGAGGCTGGCATTGCGCGCCTTGCGGAGGCCGAGCGCGTCGACGGGCTGGTCGCGCCGGGGATCGACTGGCCCGTGGCGGTCGCCGCACGCGTCGCCCAGCGGCTTGGCCTGCCGCACCCGATCTCGCCCTCCACCGCCGTACTGGCCACGTCGAAGCTCCGCCAGCGCGAGCGCCTTGACCAGGCGGGCGTCCCGCAGCCCGGCTGGCGGCTCGCCCATAACGTGGCGGAGGCGCTCCCGCCGCCGTGCGTCGTCAAGCCGCCCGACCGGCAAGGCCAGCGTGGCGTCTCGGTCGTGCGCACTGCCGCCGAGCTCGAGTCGGCCGTCGCCCGTGCGCTCGCCGAGTCGCGCAGCGGTTCGTGCCTGGTCGAGGAGCTGGTCGAAGGTCCTGAGCTGACCGTCAACGGGTTCTCGGTCGCCGGCCGCTTCCACACGCTCACCGTCACCGACCGGGTGGTGGCCGAGCCGCCGGCGTTCGGGGTGGCGCTCGCCCACGTGTGGCCGGCGCTCGCCGGCGCTGACGAGGCGGCGGCCGCGGCGGCGAGCGCTGCAGACGCGCTCGGCATCGCAGAAGGCCCGAGCTACACGCAGGTGCGCCTGGCCGAGGACGGGCCGCGTGTCATCGAGGTCGCGGCGCGGCTCGGCGGAGGTCACGACGCGGAGCTCTGCGCGGCGGCGGTGGACGTCGACCTGAACGGGCTGGCCATCGACGCCGCCCTTGGCCATGCGATCGACGAGGGCCGGCTGCGGGCGAGGCCCCAGGTGGGGGGAGCCTGCGTGAGGTTTCTGGTCGCCCCCGAAGGCGAGTTGCGGGCGGTGGAGGGCGTCGACGAGGCGCGCGCGGTGCCGGGCGTGCTCGAGGTGCGGGTCTACCGCGCGCCGGGGCACCTCTTCGGGCCGTTGCAGCGCGGCGCCGACCGGGCGGGTACGGTGATCGCAGTCGGGGAGACGCGCGACGAGGCGCTGGAGCGCGCCGAGCAGGCGGCCGCACTCGTCCGCTTCGATGTGACCTTGTAACAGTCTGTTGCAAGCGCTGGGGCGGGCAGTACGCTTGACGGCGTGCAGGAGGTCTCCGAGCGCCCGCGCCGCGCTACGTTCCTCGGCTTCCAGCCGCCCGCAGTCGGCGAGGAGGAAATCGAGGCGGTTGCCGAGACGATCCGCTCCGGGTGGCTGACGACCGGGCCGAAGGCGGCCGAGCTGGAACGGCGCTTCGCCGAGCTGTGCGGCGCCGAGCATGTGCTGGCCGTGTCTTCGGGCACCGCGGCGCTGCACCTCTCACTGCTCGCGCTCGGCGTCGGGCCCGGCGACGAAGTGATCACGACGCCGATCACCTGGCCCTCGACCGCCAACGTGATCGTGCACTGCGGCGCCACGCCCGTCTTCGCCGACGTGCGCGAGAGCGACCTCAACCTCGATCCCGCCGATGCGGCGCGCCGGCTCACGCCCCGCACCAAGGCGATCGTGCCCGTCCATCTCGCCGGCCAGCCGTGCGACCTGGACGCGATCGCCGCCCTCGGCCTGCCGGTCGTGGAGGATGCGGCGCACGCCGCCGAGGCCTCGTACCGCGGCCGCCCGATCGGCTCCCTCTCCGCCGCAACGTGCTTCTCCCTCTACGCGACCAAGAACGTCGCCGCAGGTGAGGGCGGCCTGCTCGCAACCAGCCGAGACGACGTCGCCGCGGCCGTCGACGACCTGCGCATCATGCGCCGCGGCCACGGCTCGCTCTACGACATCGCCGTGCCGGGCTACAAGGCCAACCTCCCCGACGTCCTGGCGGCCATCGCCCTTGTGCAGCTCGACAAGCTCGAGCACCACCGCGCCGTCCGCCGCCGCCAGTTCGCGCAGTGGGACGGGGCCGTGGCGGAGCTGGATGGTCTCGAGCCACTCGCCCGCGACCCCGCCGACACGCACGCGCTGCATCTCTACATCGTCCGGATCGACGCCGAGCGGGCCGGAGGCACGCGCGACGACTACCAGCGTCTGCTCGCGGAGGAGAACATCGGCACGAGCATCCACTTTCTCCCGGTGCACGAGCTGACCGCCTACCGCGGCCTGGCCGGCCGGTCGCTGCCGGTCGCCGAGCGCGCCGGTCGGGAGGTGCTGTCGTTGCCGCTTTCGCCCGCTCACTCGGCGGGCGACATCGCGGACGCGACCGAGGCGCTCAGGCGCGTCCACCGCCGCCTCACGGTATGAGTCGCACGCTCAGAGCCGCTCTGACGCTGCTCGTCACGGGCGCTTGTGTCGCCTACCTGCTCTGGAAGATCGACGTCTCGCAGACCGTCGACGTCCTCTCCGACACCAAGCTCGGCTACTTCGCGCTGGCCGCCGCGATCATGATCGTGACCACGATCCCGATGGCCTGGCGCTGGCAGCTCCTGCTGGCCGCCAAGGGGATCGCCGAGCCGCTCACGTGGCTGACACGCACCTACTTCGTCGCCTACGCGGCCAACCAGGTGCTGCCAACGTCGCTGGGCGGCGACGCGGTGCGCGTCTACGAGACGGCGCGGCGCCACCCCGGGAACGCCGGCTTGATCACCGGTAGCGTGCTGCTCGACCGGGCGCTCGGCGGCATCGCCACGGTCGCGCTCGCGGCGGTCGGCTTCGCGATCGCGCTCGGCCGCTACGACATCGGCGCCTACCTCTGGGTGGAGCTGCTGTTCGTGGCCGGCTCGCTGGTGCTCGGCTTCCTCCTCTTCTCCGCCCGCGCGCGGCACTCGCTCGCCTGGCTCGCGCCGCTCATGGCGCGGGTGAAGCTCGAGCGGCCGCTGCGTGCCGTCTACGAGGGCATCCACTCCTACCGCGTGAACGGCCGCCTCCTGAGTGAGCTGGCGGTCATCACTCTGGCGCTCCAGGCCGTCCGCATCCTGCCCATCTGGCTGGTCGCGCTCGCGGTCGACATTGACCTGTCCGTGCGGCCCTTCTACGTGATGGGCCCGGTGCTCTTCTTCGTGCTCCTCTTCCCCTTCACAATCAACGGGCTCGCGGTCCGCGAGGCGTTCTTCGTGAGCTTCCTGGGCACGCTCGACGTGCCGCCCGAGCAGGCGTTCGCGGCCGGCTTCCTGTTCTTTCTCGTGACCGTCGCGCTGGCGCTCCCCGGTCTCGGCATCCTGCTCTGGGAAGGCGCTCGGCCCACCGCCGCGCGTTCCTCGGGCGCCGCTCGCGGTGCTGGGCCGGAGGGAACAGTATGAGCAATACGGGCCCGGAGACCCAGTGCTGCGAGCGGCGTCAGGCGGCGCGGAGCCGGGCTCTGCCCGGCGGGAGCCGCTCTCTCTCGTTCCTGGCGCGGCGCTGGCGGTGCGAGGCCGGAGGG
>DAITAO010000123.1:0-6272 GCA_036824245.1 Gaiellaceae bacterium
GCTGCTCGTGCAGGCGCGCTCGCTCCTCCAGCGCGGCCTCGCGCGCGGCCAGCTCACCGTCGCGGGCTCCCACCTCCTGTGCGCGCTCGGCGAGCTCCGTCGTCTCGCGGCGCAGGCGGGCGAGCGTTACCGCGTGAAGCTGCTCGGCCTGCTCGACCTCGCGCCGGCCCCGCTCGACCTCCGCGCGCCCTTGCTCGAGCTCCTCCTCGCGCGGCACCACAGCCGACTCGCGGGCGTCGAGCTCCCGCGCGCGCTCGGCCCATTCGCGCTCTGCCGCAGCCACGGACCGTTCGCGCTCTTCGAGGTCACGATCATGGTCGGCCACCCGGCTCGCGGCGGCGGCCAGATCCTCCTTCAGCCGTTGGAGCGCCGAGCTGTGCCGTTCGCGCTCCTGCTCGAGCACGACGCCGATCTCGTCGCCCAGCGCCTGAGTATCAGAAGCACGTTTGCGGTTGCGCACGGCGGCCGCATCCTCCCTACGGATCGGTTGGTCTGCAACCTAACGCAGCAGACCGCTTGCAGCCCAGTCAGGTCCCCCGGTCGTGAAGTCTGGATCAGGGGCGCGCGTAGCGCTCGGCCCACTTAGTCACGTTCACCGCGCCGGCCCCATTGCGATGAGGCTGAACCCCGTGTTCACGATCTCGACTCGGTAGGGGAAGAGCGCCCTGAACTCAGCGGGCCGCAGCAGGTGAAGAGTCGTTGCGCCGGGCTTGCCGAGCGTGCGGAAGAGGGCGTCGGCCTGGGACTTCGGCAACCAGTGCACGAGCGGCACGAGCGTGTGCACCTCGATCGGAAACCAGCGATTGGGCGTGGTCACGAACACTCGGTCCGCAACCCGGCAGAGCTCGTGCACGAAGGCGTGCTGGTCGTCGTGGCCGCCGACGTGCTCGACGACCGCGTTCGAAACGAGCATGTCGAACTCGCCGTCGGCGAACGGCAGGCTACGGCCGTCTGCCTGCACGTAGCGCACGCGTGGGAACGCGGCCTGGAAGCGTGTGAACTCGCCGATGCCTACCGCAGTAATGCGCTCCGGCCACGGATAGAGCGCCTCGAAGAAGTTGTCCCCCGGCGCTGCATCCTCCGTTTGGCCGAAACCGGAGTCGGTCACGCCCACGTCCACGACGGTGGTGTGCTCGTCCGGGCAGAAACGCTCCATGAACAGCCGGAACTTACGTCTGCGGCTGCGCAGGGAGACCGCGTGCGCGAGTCGCCGAATGAGGGCCTCCTGGCTCGGGGGGCACGCAGCGTAAACGCTCTTCCACCGAGTGGCGCCTCGTCTGCTCCGACCCTTATCGTCCCGGCCAGCCGACCGGGAGGTTCATTGACCGTCCATGCCGAGCTGCGCCCGTGCGGCCCCTACTCGCTGCGGCTATCCGCACGGTCGGCAGGGGACGCCACGCGCCGCTTCGACGGCGCACGCCTGACCGCCTGCGTGGACGTCGACGGTCGTCCCGAGCTCGCCTGCGCGTGGCAGCGGCGTGACGGAAGCGTCTACGTCGCAGCCGAGAGCGACGCAGGGTTGGAGCGACTGCGCTTCGTGCTCGCGCTCGACGACGACCACACAGAGTTCCTGCGCCGTTTTGCGGACGACCCGCTGCTCGGCAGGACGGTGCGATACCTGCGCGGCCTGCGTCCACTGCGGACCGCGACCGTCTGCCACGCGCTCCTGCGGGCACTCTGCGGCCAGCTGATCGAGGCGCGGCGCGCCCGCGCCATCGAGCGAAACCTGATCCGTGTGACCTGCGCGCCGTACGAAGGGCTGCATGGGCCGCCTACAGCGTCCGCGCTGGCAGGCTTCGCGCCGGCCGAGCTGTGCCGCTTCGGGCTTTCGGCGCGTAAGGGAACCGCGCTCGTGCGGTTGTGCAGAACGCTCGCGCTCGAGCGGCTTGACAGCGTGGAGGGGGACGCGGCCGCGGTCCGCCTGCTGCGCGAGCGAGGGCTCGGTCCGTGGTCGGTGGGCGTCGTCTTCCTGGAAGGTCTCGGTCGCTTCGACCGGGGCCTGGTCGGCGACCTCGGCCTCGTGAAGCTGCTCTCCGCGCAGCGTGGGCGCTGGGTGGAAGGCTACGAGACCACCGAGCTGCTCGAGCCGTATGAGGAATGGGCCGGGCTCGCGAGCGTCTACCTGCTCGCCGGGTGGCACAGTGGCCTTGTTCCGGTCCCCCGGGACGGCCTGCATCGGCTGCGCAGCCGCGAGGCCCGGCCGGCCGCCGCTTAGACTGGTCAGCCGTGCCCCGTGACGAGCGGCGTATCGCGATCCTCGGCGCCGGCAAGATCGGCGAGTCACTGCTGGCCGGTCTGTTGAGCTCGGGCTGGCGCAGCCCCGGCGAGATCGTGGTGACGGGGCGTCGGCCGGAACGCATCCAGGAGCTCACCGAGCGCTACGGCGTGGAGGCCACGCTCTCCAATCCCGAGGCGGTTGCGCGGGCGGCGGTGGTCGTGATAGCCGTCAAGCCACAGGATTTCGACGCGCTGCTCGGCGAGGTGGGTGGGCTGCTCGACCCCGGACAGACCGTCCTTTCGGTAGCGGCCGCGATCCCCACCGCGGCCATCGAGGAGCGGGTTGCCGCCGGCGTGCCCGTCGTCCGCGCGATGCCGAACGCCCCCGCGACGGTGCACGAGGGCGTCGCAGGCGTGTGCGCTGGCGCGCACGCCGACGACGCGCATCTGGCGGTGGCGGAGGAGGTGCTGGCACACGTGGGCTCGGTCGTGCGGGTGCCGGAGCGCTACATGGATGCAGTTACCGCAGTGTCCGGCTCAGGGCCTGCCTACTTCGCGCTGCTGGCCGAGGCGATGATCGAGGCCGGCATCCTGCTCGGCCTGTCGCGCGAGATCACGACGCAGCTCGTCGTGCAGACGATGCTCGGCTCCGCGAAGTTGCTCCGCGACGAGAACATGCATCCCGTCGAGCTGCGCGAGATGGTCACATCACCGGGCGGCACCACGATCCGTGCCATCCGCGAGCTGGAGCGCGCGGGCGTGCGCGCCGCGTTCCTGAACGCCATCCAGGCGGCAATGGAGCGCTCGCGCGAGCTCGCGGCCGGCGACACCTAGCGAATCCGTGCCGCTCGACGTCCGCGTGCTCGCCGATCCGTGGGCGGCCGCGGCCGAGCTGCTTGCAGAAACGGCGGTGGCGGGCGGCCAGCTCGCCCTGTCGGGAGGGACAACGGTGGCGCGGTCGTACGAGCTGGCGGCGGCTCTCGCTCCCGACTGGTCCGGCGCGGGCGTGTGGTGGGGCGACGAGCGCTGCGTGCCGCCTGACGACGCGCGCTCGAACTACCGGCTGGCGCGGGAGATGCTGCTCGACCGTCTGCGCGCGCAGCCCGCAGCCGTCCACCGGATCGCCGGCGAGCTCGAGCCTCGCGAAGCGGCCGATCGCTACGACGCTGAACTGGTCGGCGTCACGCTCGACTTGGCGCTGAACGGCATCGGCGTGGACGGGCACACGGCGTCGCTCTTTCCCCGCAGCCCCGCACTCTCGGAGCGCGAGCGGCGCGCCGTCGCGGCCGAAGCGGGTCTCGAGCCGTTCGTCCCGCGCGTGACGCTGACGCCACCGGTCTTCGCCGAGACGAAGCTGCTCGTCTACCTGGTAACGGGCGCCGAGAAGGCTCCCGCCGTCCAGCGCGCCTTCGAGTCCCCGCCGAGTCACGACACGCCCGCGAGCCTCGTGCGCGGCCGCGAGACGATCGCCCTCCTGGATCCGGCCGCCGCCGGGGCACTGTCCTAGCTGTACACGCCCCACCCAGCCAGGCCGCCGGGGCCGGCCGCGGGCCTCCCTCCGGTGCGAGGCTAACGACAGCGGACGCGCACGTCTGAGACGCGGGGGTGCCGAATCCGTGACGGTCTCAGGCCGGCAGCAGCGGTGACGCGAGCTCGGCCGCCAGATCGCGCCGCACGGCGAGCGCCTGGAGCACCATGACGGTGTCAGCTACGGGCATGTCCTCCAAGTACTCCTCGCGCCCCTCGAAAGACTCGAGCACGCTCTCGACCGCCTCCACGTATCCGAGTCGGTCGCTGCCCGCAGCGATCATCGCCAGCGAGTCGCCCACGTCGCGCGGGAAATCGTCCCGCGTGCGGATCGCGTCGGCCTGCACACGGGCGTCGGCATCTCGCCCGAGAGTCAAGAGGGCGAGCGCAGCGGCGTACCGTCCAATCGGCGACTCCGCCTCCGCCGCGCCGGCGTCGAGTGCCCAGCGAGCCTCGTTCGCCGCCGCCTCGTTGTCGCCGGCCAGAAGCCGCGCCTTGAGCGCGCCGATCGGCCGCCCCCAGCTGCCGGCAGGAGCGTCCGAGAAGCTCTCCCGGTAACGCTCGGCGGCCCGCGCGAGCCAGACGCCCGCCTCGTCTCGCCGGCCGGCCATGAGCAGCGCCAGGCCGGCGCTGTAGGCCGCGTTGCCCATGCGAGTCAGCTGCCGCTGGCGCGCGTCAGCGTCCGTAGTGTCCGGCAGACGTGCCTCGCCGTCCGCGTAGCGCTCCTGGGCGCGCCCGGCGAGTTGCGGCCATTCGCTCACGACGCGAGTATCTCGAACGAAGCCTGAATCCTGTCGCGCTCGCCCAGCAGATGGGAGCGCATTCGAAGGGCGAAACGGGACAGCATCATGGCCCTCGCGTCCAATGGGCGAAGTGCCGATCAGATATGATGTCTCCACCGCTGGCGTCGAGGAACGAGCGCTAGCGTCGCTTTCAGGGAGGTTGCGGCACGGCGACTCGTGTCGCACGCATGCAAGACATCGCTGAGCAACCGACCATGACGTCGGGCACGGCGGCCGAGATGATGCAGGCCGCAGCCCGCGCGGCTGCGTGGGCCGGGGAGCCCATCCTGCACCCCGACGAGGATCCGGCCGAGGTGCTGGCACCTGACACCTCACGACGCCTCGCGCTGGACGCCGCGCTCGCAGAGCTCGAGGCGGGCCGCACCAGCCCGTCCTACGACTGGCGTGTGCGCTTCGGGCTCATGCTCGGGCTCGAACGCGTGCTGAGCGAGCGTCCGCCGCGGCTGGCTTCCGGGACGGAGCTCCGCCGCCACCAGGTGGACGCGCTGGCCGGCATGCTCACGGAGCTCATCGCCGCCAACCAACGCTCGGCACTGAACGGCAACGGAAACCTGCCGCCGGAGGAACTGGTCGACGTGCTCGAGGAGGACGATGAGGACGAGCCGCTCGTCGAGGAGGTCGAGGAGTCGGAGCCGCAGGAGCAGGACGACCCGGGCGCGGTGCACCGCTTCCGTTTCCGACATCCCACGGCCTCCGGCAAGACAATCGCCGCCGCTGGATTCGTCGAGGCGGCCCGCACACTCGGCGTGCTGATCCTCACCCACCGCCGCCTGCTCGTCTCGCAGTTCAACAACGACCTGACCAAAGAAGGCTACGGCGACCGTTTCACCGAGGCGATCACAAGCGGTCAGCGTCTACGCCGCGAGAATCCGATCACGATCCAGACGTACGCCTGGTTCGCGCGGCACGTTGGCGACCTCGACCGCGACGCTTACCAGCTCGTCATCTGCGACGAGGCTCACACGGCGCTCGGCGAGAAGACGAGCGCGGCGATCCGCAGCTTCCCGGAGCCGATCTACATCGGCATGACCGCGACCGAGCAGCTCATCGCAAAGCAGGTGGCGGACGTCTTCCCAGCCTCGGTGGACGACCTGCCGCTCACCGACGCCGCCCGGCGCGGCCTGATCGCTCCGTTGCGCTGCCTGCGAGTGCCGCCCGTCGCCGCCATCCACTCGGTGCCGATCGTGGGAGGCGACTTCGAGGAGCGCGCGCTGGCTGCTGTGCTGGATCACAAAGCACTGAACCAGGCAGCCGCGAGCCTCTACCGCGACCGTTTCGACTCGACGCCTGGGGTCGTCTACGCGGCCGGTGTCGAGCACGCGTACAACCTCGCCAAGGAGTTTCGCGCCGCAGGCCTCAAGGCGGAGGCGGTCAGCGGGCGCACGCCGCCCGTCAAGCTCGCCGAGATCCTCGCCGCCTACGAGCGCGGCGAAATCGACGTGCTGATCAACGCCATGCTGCTCGCCGAGGGCTGGAACTCGCCCCGCGCCACGGTCGTCATGCACCTGGCGCCGACGGCCAGCCGGCGCGTCTACCAGCAGCGCATCGGGCGCATCATGCGCACCCACCCGCGCAAGGAGGCGGGAGTGGTCGTCGACTTCGTGCCCAAGGGAGCGACGCACAACGAGCGCGTCATGACGCTGCATGCACTGCTCGACTCAGACTTCTACCGCGAGGGCGCCCGCGTCACGCCGGCGCCGCGACGCCGGCCACAGCGCCGCGCCC
>DAITAO010000056.1:0-20358 GCA_036824245.1 Gaiellaceae bacterium
TCCCGTGGCTCCGGTGGCGCCCGTCGCGCCGGTCGGCCCCGTCGGCCCGGTGGCGCCGGTCGGGCCGGCGGGTCCACGCAAGCCGCGCGGGCCGCGTTGACCGCGCAGGCTGCTGATGAGACTGCGCCGCAGATCGATGCCCCCGATCGTCCTGTTCCTGATGTCGGCCGACGTGAGCGAATTGTTGCGGACGTCTCGACCTGTGATAAGGCGATCGATCGTCGCGCCCGAAGCTGCCGTCAGCATCAGCACGACCGCGAGCGCGCCGAGCACAGTGATGGTCTTGTTCATCTTTACCCCTCCTCAGTCGAGCGCCGCCCCAGGCCGCGCGGGGACGCGATCCTAGCGCGCATCCGGGCAGTGCCGCACCCCGTTTTTGCAGCTCGACGGGTGTGCTGCGCTACCGTCGGAGGGTGGACGAGCGCGAGCTCGAGCGGAAGGCGGAGTTCGCGGAGCTGCTGCTGCATGCCGCGCGTCAGCTCGGCGAAACGTTGGAGCCGGAGCGGGTCTACGAACGATTCCACGACCTGCTCGCTGACGTCATCCAGCACGACGGCGTCGTCTGCTCCTCCTACGACGAACAGGAAGGCTTGATCCGCTGCGAGTACGCGTGGGTCGACGGCAATCGGCTGGACGAGTCGACGTTCCCGCCGCTACCGCTCAACCGAGAGGGCGGCGGCATGCAGAGCCGGGTGATCGTCAGCGGCGAGCCCTTGCTCGTCAACGACGTCGCCGAGCGCGTTCAGGAGCCCGGCGGCACCTACTACACGGTCGATCGCGAAGGCGCGATGCGCAAGGTGCCGGAGGAGGGAGGCGCCGATGTGACCGCCGCGATGATGGTTCCCGTCAAGCTCGAGGGCCGCGTCGTGGGTGTCGTGCAGCTGATGAGCGACAGCGGCGCGTACACGGACGAGCAGCTGGAAGTAGTCGTGGGTCTCGTTGGGCAGATGGCGGCCGCCGTGCGCAACGCACGCCTGCAGACGGAGCGGCGCCGGCTCGAGGCGGCCGAGGCTGCGGCGCTGGCCGTGGCCGCCGAGCGCGAGCAGGCCGCGCAGGTGCTGGAGGCCGTCGGCGAAGGCATCTTCCTCGTCGACGACGCCGGCTTCATTCGTCTGTGGAATCGTGCGGCTGGGCTTCTGACAGGGCTGTCGGCGAAGCTCACCTGCGACCAGCCTGTCACGCAAGCGTTTCCCGACTGGGCCGAGCTCGTCGGACGCATCCCGGTGGCGAAGGGTGGGTCGGTGCCGCGGTCCGTCACGCTGCCCACGAGGGTCGGCGAGCGCGACCTCTGGCCCTCGATCGTCTCCGTCCGACTCGCCGACGGAACGGTCTACACCTTCCGCGACGTCACCGGCGAGCGTCGGCTGGAGGAGGAGAAGAGCGACTTCCTCGCCACCATCTCGCACGAGCTGCGTACGCCTATGGCGGCGGTCTACGGGGCGGCGATGACGCTCTTGCGACGCGATCTGCAGCTGAGCGCAGACGAGGGGCGGCAGCTTCTGGAGATGATCGCCACGCAGGCCACGCGGCTGAGCCAGATCACAGAGGAGGTCCTGCTGACCACACAGCTCGACCGCGGCAACCTGCCCGTGCAGCGAGCGCCGGTCGACGTGGTGTCGCTGGTGGGGGCGGCCGTCGAGGCCATGCGTCCGCAGGCGGAGGGCCCGCTGGACCTCGACGTCGCGGTCGCACCCGAGGCGGGGACAGCCTCCGGCGACGCCGACCGCATCCAGCAGGTGCTTGTCAACCTGCTCGACAACGCGCTGAAGTACGGCGGCGGCAGTCTCGTGACCGTACGGGTCGAGTCAGTTGACCGCGTCGTCCGCATTGCCGTGGCCGATTCGGGGCCTGGTATCTCCCGCGGGGAGCAGCGCCGTATCTTCGAGAAGTTCTACCGTGCGGACCCGCACCTCAGCCGCTCGCCCGGCGGCACCGGCCTCGGCCTCTACATCTCACGCGAGCTGGTGCAGCGCATGGGAGGCCGGCTCAACGTCCGCTCGGAGCCGGGCGCCGGGGCGACGTTCGTCGTCGAGCTGCCGCGGGTGTAGCGTCCGCGCTCATGGCCAGGGAGACGCCCGAGCAGATGTGGCGGAGGCTGCTGACCGGCGACTACCCGCGCCTGCGCTCTCATGCGCGCCATCTCCTACGGCCCCTCGCCGCTGAACCGACCCCTGTGCAAGTGGTGCATACGCGCGGCGCACAAGCATCCCGGTGGCGCTGAGGTCGAGATCTCCGTGCTGTTCGCCGACCATCCGCGGGTCGACGGCACTGGCCGAGCCGACGCCGGCGGAGGAGTTCTCGGGCTTGCTGGCGCGTTTCTACGGGGCGGCTGCGGGGCTCGGGGATAGGTCAACACGGCCGCGCGTCTCACCGGTGTCGCCGGCGCGGGCGAGATCCTCGTCAGCACCGAGGCGGCGTCCGCCGCCGGGCTCGACACGACCGGGGCTCGAGCGGCGCACGCTCGAGCTGCGGGGACGCGAGCAGAGCGTGGACGCGTGGGTCGCGAAGGCAAGGCGCTGAGCTGCTACTTGGAGACGAGCTCGCCGAGCAGCGTCTGCACGCGGGTGTCGATCTCGTCGCGGATCGTGCGCACGACAGCGAGCGGCTTGCCTTCCGGATCTTCGAGCTCCCAGTCGAGGTACCGCTTGCCCGGATAGATCGGGCAGGCGTCCCCGCAGCCCATCGTGACCACGGCGTCGGCCGCGCGGACGATCTCGTCCGTGAGCGGCTTCGGGAACTCCTCACCCACGTCCACGCCCAACTCCGTCAACGCCTCCACGACGGCCGGGCTGATCTCCTCGCCGGGGGCACTTCCGGCCGAGCGCACGTGTACACGGCCCTGCGCCCGGTAGTTGAGGAGCGCCGCGGCCATCTGGCTGCGGCCGGCGTTCTGCACGCACACGAACAGGACCTCGGGGACATCCTTCGCGATCAGCTGCTCGGCCTGGCCGAGCGCCCGGAGACGCTCGCGTGCGAAGCGGTGCGAGAGCACCGGCACGAAATCGCTGAGACGTGCCCCACCGAGGAGATCGACGGACTCCGCCATGTAGCGGGCAATGGTCTCGGCGGAGAAGATGCCCCGGAATTCTCCCTGGAGCGCCTCGGTCGCCTTCTCGACGTGCCTACGGGTTATGGGGTCGAGGACTTCGAGAGCGTTTCCCACGCGGCACAAGAATCGTCGCTCGCACCGGTTGGCGTCAACGCGGTCAACCGGATCGTCACCAGACGTTCACCTGGTGGTCTCGACTTCTGACCCGACTATGCGCGTCGCCGTCCTAACCGACATCCATGGCAACCTGCCCGCGCTGGAGGCTGCTTTGCGCCATGCCGAGCACGTTGGGGCCGACACGCTCTACTGCGGCGGCGACCTGGTCGGCTACGGCCCGCGCCCGGACGAGGTCTGCCGGATGATCGAGCAGCGGGGCATTCCGACGATCTACGGCAACTACGACTACGCGATCGCGCGGGATCTCGAGGACTGCGGGTGCTTCTACCCGACTCCGCGGGACCGTGAGATCGGCGAGGGCTCCGTCGCCTGGACGCTCGCCCACACCGACGAGCGGACAAAGGCCTTCATGCGTGGGCTGCCCTTCGACCTGCGCTTCGAGCTCGGCGGCCGCCGGATCAGGCTCGTGCACGGATCGCCGCGAAAGGTCAACGAATATCTCCTCGAGGACCGGGCCGCACGCACCTTCGAGCGCATCGCTTCCCAAGCGGACTGCGACGTGCTCGTCTTCGGGCACACGCACAAGCCCTGGATCCGCGAATACGCGGGCGTGCTCTTCGTCAACTGCGGCTCGGTCGGGAAGCCCAAGAACGGTGACCCACGCGGAGCGTTCGCCGTTCTGACGGCCGACAACGGATCCGTCCAGGCTGCTGTCGAGCGGTTCGAATACGAGGTCGACGCAGTCGCCGAGGAGATCGGCGCGAGCGGGCTGCCGAACGAGCTCGCCGACCAGCTACGCGCGGCGTGCTAGCAGCATGCCCGCGCGGTCGCCGCTTGCGGGGCCGCGGCGGTTAGCTCCTGCAGAGCGATCGTCGTGTCGGCGCCCTTGAGCGCTTTGACGAGTGCACTGTGCATGCCGTCGGCTACCTGGTGGGTGAACTCCACCGAGATGTCCGTGAAGCCGCTGGCACGCAGGCCCTCCTCGTACTCCGACCGGGAAAGGGCGCCGGCGATGCAGCCGACGTAGGACCCTCGTTCGGCGCGTTGTTCGGGCGCCAGCCGGTCCTCGGCGACGACATCCGAGATACCGATGCGCCCGCCGGGCTTGAGGACGCGGGCCATCTCCATGAGCACGGCCGGCTTGTCGGTCGAGAGGTTGATCACGCAATTCGAGATCACCACGTCGACGGACGCGGCCGGCAGCGGGACGTTCTCCATCATCCCCTTGAGGAAGATCGCGTTGCGAACCCCAGCTTTCGCCGCGTTTGCCTGGGCAAGGGCGAGCATCTCGTCGGTCATGTCGAGGCCGTACGCGATTCCCGTCTGGCCGACGCGCTTGGCCGACAGGATCACGTCGATGCCGCCGCCCGAGCCCAGGTCGAGGACGACGTCGCCTTCCTCGAGCTCGGCGACCGCCGTCGGGTTCCCGCAGCCGAGGCTTGCAAGGACTGCTGTGTCGGGCAGTTCTCCACGCTGCTCGGCGCTGTAGAGCGCCTCCCCGAAGGAGCCGTCCTCTCCACTACAGCTCACGTTCCCGCAACAGCCCCCGTCCTCGCTGCAACCACAGCCGCCGGCGTCCGCGGCCACAGCCGCCTGCGCGTAGCGACGGCGCACTTCCTCACGAACTGTGTCTGGTGACGTGTTCATGCGACGACTACCTCCTTGGTCAGGTCCGCCAGGCCGGCGAGGCGTTCCGTCGCCTCCGGCCTGAGAGAGAAATAGGCCCACTTGCCCCGCTGCTCGCGGTCGAGCAGGCCGGCATCGGTGAGCCTCTTGAGATGGTGAGACACGGTCGGCTGCGACAGGTCCAGAGGCTCGACGAGGTTGCAGACGCAGACCGGCTCGTCGCTCGTGGCGAGCAGGTTGACGATGCGCACGCGCGCGGGATCGCCGAGTGCCCGGAAGAGCGCCGCGGTCGCTTCCGCCTCGTCGTCGGAGAGCACCGGGCTCGCCAGCGGCGCACAGCAAACGATTGGTAATGACGTATTCATAAACGTCAATATATCGACGACTGTCGATATGTCAAGCCAAAATCCGGGCGGCCGGCTGGCGCTCACCGCCCTTCGGATCTCTGACTCGGGGTTGATGCCTTCCGGACGCCCAGACGCGCAGGTCGGCGGTCGGTCGGTCAGCCGCGGGCCGGCTCAGATCCCGCTCACGCCAGGTGCCACACCAGCGGCCGGCTGCACAGTGGGCTCCGACGCCTCGCGTGCTCTCCAGCGTTCGACCAGCACGGCTGCTGCGGCGAAGGCGACGAGCGCCGCTGGCCCCACCGGCGGCGGATGGACCGCGAACAGCGCGGATAGCCCGACCAGCACGGTCACGGGCCAGCCGGCACCGGCACGGTGGAGGGCGACTGCGGCCGCCAGCATCGCCACTACCCATGCGAAGAAACCGACGATGAGCGAGACCGAAGACCCGTCGGCGAGGATGGCATTCCGGTTGAAGTCCTGGATCGCGTCGGCGACCACGGCCTGCTCGGCGGCCGGCAATCCGTTCGCGTACTCGACGAGATAGCCGGTGCCGAGCCCGACCGTCACCTCGTACGCCGTGTAGAAGACGAGGAACGGCACGAGGGCGAGGCGACTCACGGTCGCGGCGAGCCCAGTGACGCCCTGGAGCAGCAGGTAAGTCGCGAACGCCAGCAGCGGCGTCGCGAGGAGCAGCCCAGTGTGGACGAGGCGCCATTCGCGCGCGTCGTCGCGAAGGCCCTCGTATACGGGGTCGCCGCCTCCCGGGTGATAGAGCAACACGGCGGCGAGCGAGAGCGGCACCACCACCAGGAACAGCCTGCGGAGGACAGTGGTCATGTTCTCTCCTTCCGTCAATCCGTTTGCAGGAGCGCGCGGTCGAAGAAGGCGATCACGCGCTGCTCGTATTCCTTGGGGCGGGCGGTTATGCCGCCGATGTGCGAGGCCTCGGGGATCTCCCAGATCGCCTTCGGCTCGCCCGCGGCGGCGTAGTAACGCGGGTTGAGGAGCTTCTCCTCGCCGCCGACGCCGTGCGTCGAGAAGATGAAGAAGACGGGTCGGGGCGCGATGCGAGCCACGAGGCCCTTGAGGTTCGGCGGCGGGGCATGGTTCGAGAAAAGCGCTAATCCCGTCGTAATGAGGGCCTGCATCGGCACCTCCGACCACGCCCGCTTCTCGAGAACCTCCCGGATGGAGCGTGCGCCGGCCCCCTCGGAGACGACCGCCTTGAACGCGCTCGACTCGGCGGCCGCCTCGAGCAGCATTTCACCCCCGACCGACAGGCCTATCCCGCCGATCCGGTCCGGGTCGACGTCGGGGCGGCGCTGCAAGAAGGCGGCGGCCGCCTTCAGGTCCCTCTCTCCCGCCCAGCCGAAGGCGTTCGGATCGCCGTCGCTCTCGCCTTCACCGCGCCGGTCGAACAGCAGCACGCCGTAACCGTGGCGGGCAAGCATCCTGGCCTGCTTCTGGGGACCCTTGCGTCCCGGAAACGTGATCACCGCCGCGCCGTTCTTGGAGGGCACGTACCAGCCGCTCGAGCCGCAGTCCGTCGCTCGTCGTGAAGGCCACCTGCTCGTAGGCCACCCCGAGCTTGGCCGGGGGTACGACGGCGCGTGCCGTGTGCGTAACCACGTACGAGAAGGAGAGCGGAAAGACGACGTAGGCTGTGACGGCGAGCGCGCCGAGCAGCAACAGGAGCCGGCGCAGATAGCGGCGGAGCAGGCTGTCGTCCTTCCGCCTCGTCCTCCACAGAGTGACGACCCCGATTCCCACGAGCAGCAGGCCCGCCGGGATCGCCAGCAGGCCCGTGTAATCGTCCCCGGACGGCCCAACGGCGCGGGTGTAGTGAAACGCCTCCACGCCGGCCACGACCCCGAGCACGCCGAGCGGCACCGCGATCGCCGCCCGTAAACCGGGCCGCAGACGCGGGTACGCCATCGTGGCAGCGAACAGCACGGCAAGCGGCACGAGGCCGCTCACCAGATGGTCGCCGGCTGAAGTGCCCGGCTGCGGCTGGAGAAAGTTGTCGTCTGCGACGTGCAGCGCGACGAGGCCGGCTCCCAGTGTGAACAGTCGGGTCTCGCTGAGCGCGAACGCCCCAAGCCTGGAGACGGCGGGAGTGTCGGCGGGAAGGTGGGACTGGGCAAGCTCAGCCACTCCGCCGTCCCCTCGCTCCGCGGTAGACGAGCCACGCCCCGGCCAGCAGGACGAGCGCGCCGGCGGTGAGAAATCCGAACGCGAGCCAGCCGAGCGCCGAGACCTTGGCGCCGAAGCTGGCATCGAGGGTGACGCCGCGCGAGCCGTCGGCGTCCATCGCGACGACCGACCAGTCGCCGTCCTCGAGCGGCCAGGTGATCGTCTGCGTTCCGGAGCCGGACGCCTGGACGCGCCAGAAGCCCTGGCTCGCCGGCAGGGCCGGTCTTCGGTTGCCGCTGAGGTGGCGGTACTCGACTCGGAAGGGGTCGGCGTCGACGTCCGTGATCTCGCTGTGCTGCACGCCGGCGAGGTAACGCTCGACCTCGCTTGTCGGGCCGATGCCGATGAAGACCGGGCGGTCCGAGCTCGCCTCGATCCGCACAGTGGCGAAGCGATCGCCCACCCAGTTCGGCATATCTGAGATCTCGAGGCTCTCGGAGGCGAGCGCGTAGCCGTCGCTCGCGAAGGCATGCCTCTCGGTCGTGATGTAGCCGGAATCGTCACGCTCCCCGAGCGCCCAGACAGCCGTACCACCGCCCGCGAGCAGAGCGAGCGCAATGAGCAAAATGATGCTGCCGAAGACGAGCAGGAGCACCCGCCTTGCCCCGAAGGGCTCCGACGGCTGTGTCGCGGGAACCGGCGGGGCAGATGCGCTGGACATGGGGGAGCTGCTCCTTTCAGATGCGCTGAGCGCAACCGCCGCGGCGGCCGCGCTCAGCGCAAAGGGAGGCGCCTAACGACCGGACGGCACGATGGCCGGTGGTGCAGGTGGCGCTTTCACCGGCTCGAGCTTCTCTCCGTGCTCGAAGTGGGGTAGCCACTCGAGCCACTTCGGCAGGTACCAGTTCCAGTCTCCGAGCAGCTTCATCGACGCCGGCAAGAGGATTGCCCGGATGATCGTCGCGTCGATCAGGATGGCGGCCGCGAGCCCGACGCCGAACTGTTTGAAGATCATCATCTGGAGCGTGGCGAAGATCGCGAAGACACCGACCATCACGATCGCGGCGCTCGTGACCACTCCGGCCGTGGTCTTGATCCCGTGGGCGACGGCTTCGTCGTTGCTCATGCCGCTGTCGTAGGCCTCGCGGATGCGGCTGAGGATGAAGACGTGGTAGTCCATCGACAGCCCGAAGAGGATCACGAACAGGAGGATCGGCAAGAAGGGATCGATTCCGCCGGTGAACTCGAAGCCCAGGAGCCCCTTCCCCCAGCCATGCTGGAAGACCAGGACGAGGATTCCGTAGGCGGCGCCGACGGAGAGCAGATTGAGGATGACCGCCTTCGCGGCGATCACGACCGAGCGGAAGGTCACGAGCATCAGCGCGAATGCGAACAGCAACACGAACCCGAACACGAGCGGCGTGACGCTCTTCATCTGCTCGCTGAAGTCCTTCTGCTCTGCCGTGGTTCCCGTGACCGCGACCTCGGCGGCGGAAAGCGTGCCGACGGTAGCGGGAATGATCTCATCACGGAGCGCCGTGAGAGCCTGATTCGAGGTGGCGTCCGTGCCGTCGCCCTCGACCGGGATGTTGATGGCCGCGACCGTCTTGGCAGCGTTGACGTCGATGTCGATCGGCTCGTTCATGACGCCGCTGTCAATCGCTCGCCATTCGAGCTGGCCAATCGCCTCCTGCACCGCCGGCGCCTCGACGTTCGGTGCCTTGACGACGACGGTCGCCCCGACCTCCGTGCCCGGGAACGCCGACTTGAGGCGGTTGTAGGTCGTCAAGAATTTCTGCGGATACGTGTCGATGCTGGGCTCGGCCGTATGCAGCTGGATCGCGGGCACCGCAAGCGCCACGAGCAGGCCACCGGCCACCGCGGCTGACAGAGCCGGGCGCCGGAGCACGCGATCGATGATCGCTCCCCAGATCCGGCCCTCGCCGTCGTCGCGGCGCAACCGGTTGACGAACGGCACGCGTAGCCGGTCGACGCTGTCTCCGAGCTTGGAGAGCAGCGCCGGCAGCACCGTCAGCGACCCGAGCATCGCCACCGCGACGACGATCATCGTCGCGACGCCGAACGAGGCAAAGTCCGGGTCGAAGGTGAAGAACATGCCCGCCATGGCCACTAGGACCGTGAAGCCCGAGATCAAGACCGAGCGCCCCGAGGTCGCCGCCGCCGCCGCCAGTGCGGCCTCTTCGCTGCGGCCCGCGGCACGCTCCTCACGTTCCCGCTTCAAATAGAACATCGTGTAGTCGACACCGACGGCTAGTCCGATCAGGAGAATGATCGCGGACACCGATTCGGCCATCGGCAGCACCTGGCTTGCGAGCGCGACCAGGCCCATCGTTGCCAGGACCGCCGTGAGGCCCAGCAAGAGCGGGATGCCGGCCGCGACCAGCGCGCCGAACGCGATCAGGAGGATGATCAGCGTCAGCGGGATGGAGAAAGCCCCGGCCTTCAGCAGATCGTCAAAGAAGGCAGCCTTGACCGCCTTGCCGGTGCTCTCGCCGAATGACCCGATGTAGAACTCCGGGTGCGACTTCTGCAGCTCCTTCACGCGAGCGACGACAGGGTCGATCTTGTCGGCGGCGTCATCCTTGTCTCCACGGATCTCGAGGCCCACGAGCGCCGAATGCTTGTCGCCAGAGACCTGGCCTCTGTTCTCCGCCTCGTACGGCGATTCCACCTTGGCCACCGCGTCCAGGTTCGAGACGCCTGCGATGACAGCCTGGACGGTCGCCTGGAACTCAGGATTACTAGCCTTGAGCGTGGGGCTCTGGATGAGGACGCTCTCGCCGGCAGGTTGTCTGAAGTCGTCATAGAGGATCGTGTCCGCCCGTCCCGATTCCCCGGGTCCAGACGTCTGCCAGACGATCTGCTTCGCGGGGGAGACGATGCTGACCGCGAACAACGCGATCGCGATCGCCAGCCAGCCGAAGATCGCCTTCTTGCGGTGGTGTGCGCTCCAGCGCGCCATCCGGCTGGCCAGGTGGTTCGACGGGGAGATAACTGACATGCGCGGCTCCTGACGCTCGCGTTCCGAGCCGACCGCTGGGGCCGACACGCTACGCCGGCCAAAGGTTGGAGCCGGAAGGGATCGCCCGCCGAGTGCTGGGGCAGGCAGCAATCGACATTACTCTTCCGCTTTGGGAAAGTCCAACTAGACTCGAGAGGCTGCTGGAGCGCGCATTGAGACACCGCGAGACCGAGCATCTGCGCGTATTGATCGCCAACGAGCGGAAGGATCGGCTGGCCCTCGTTGCGCCGATCGTCGCTGCGCTCGGCCACGAGGTGATCGCGCGTGAGATCGACGTCGAAGACGTGGGGCCGGTGACCGCCAGAGAGCGACCCGACGTCGCGCTCGTCGGACTGGGGGCGAGCTCGGAGCACGCGCTGGGCCTCGTCGAGAAGATCGTCCAGGAGGCTGCCTGTCCCGTCATCGTCCTTCTCCACGCAGCTGATCCCGGGTTCGTCAAGGAAGCGTCCAAGCGCGGAGTATTCGCCTACATCACAGACGCCGACGCCAAGGACTGGCAGAGCTCGATCGACATCGTGTTACGCCGCTTCGCCGAATACCACGACCTGGAGGGCGCGTTCGGCCGTCGGGCCGTCACAGAGCGCGCGAAGGGCATCCTGATGGAGCGCCACACGGTGGACGAGGCGACTGCCTTCGACATGCTGCGCGATCAATCTCGTTCCGCCAACCGTAAGCTCGTCGACGTTGCCTCCGCGGTCGTCGACGGCCACATGCTGCTGCCGAAGCAGCCGTAAGCACGTACGACGCTACGGCCTGTTCAAGTTCTGAAGCACTTGAGCGGGCGACGGACGTGTGGCCTGCGCGTGTTACGCGGGCTCGTCGGTCGCCAGGAGCTCGTTGGGCACTCGAAAGGCAAGCTCTTCGCGACCGTCCGCGAACGTGCGAACGAGTGACTGCACGCTCGGCAGGTCAAGAATGTGCGCGGTGTCGAGTCCCGTCGCTTGCTGCGCGTCGTCCTCCGAGAGAATGGTGAACATGGAGCGATTCGTGAAGCGCATAGCCTTCTCTTCGGCATCGAGGCGCTTTTCCTGTAATCCGGTCAGCCCTTCCTGACCGCGGCGAAGCGGACGCCGACCGCGTTCAAGCGCCCCTGGGCAATCAGCTCCTCCTCGACCGGCCGAAGCGACTCGTCGAGCTCCCAGCGATAGAGGTAGCTCCCACGCAGAGGTCGGCTCGAGTCGAAGCTGGGCGCGAGAGCGTCGACGATCCGCTTGGCCGAATGGAGCTCCTCGCGCATGTCCGCGACCAGCGTGGCGGCATCGGTCTCTTCGTTGCCGCCGCGCGTTCGCCGCTGCTCGAGCCACCATGTCGCGGCGCGCTCGTCGAACTGCGCGCAGTCGAACTCGTCGACGACCAGGACCCCGCCCGGACGGAGGACGTCCGCCAAGCGCCGCAAGGATTCGTCGAGCGGCTGGACGTGGTGTAACGAGACGACCGCGACGGCGGCGTCGAACGAGCCCGACGGCTCGGCAAGGTCGGCGAGCGCCACCCGAACGACGTCGTCACCTGCGGGCTCGGGATCGATCGCCACGACGACGTAGCCCGCAGCGGTGAGCGCGCGCGCGAGTTCGCCCCGTCCCGCGCCGATCTCGAGAATGCGCGCCGGAGGTGTTGGCAGGTTCGCCCGTACGAACGCCTGCACGTCGACGGCAACCACGACGCGACGATACCCACCCACGGCCTCCCCGCTCGACGAGGATAGGCACCGCTGATCGCGCCCAGCCGATACATACTCCGAACCAACCTGCGCAAGCGCTTCGAGCCCCTCGAGGGTGACGCGGGCTCGAGCCTCTACGGAGACGGTGTCGCGCGGTTCGAGCTGGGCGACGAGATCGTCACCGTGCGACCGGCGTTCGGCCTCGACCACGAGGGCGAGTACGGGTTCGTGCACGTCGAGCCGCTCCTCGCTGCGTTGGCCCACGACTATGAGGTGGGCGTGCTGCTCGTGCGGCTGGGCGGCTTCGCCGTCGGCGTGTTCTCGGGCGAGCGCCTGGTCGCATCCAAGGTCGGCCAGCGTCTCGTGCACGGCCGGCACCGTGCTGGAGGCTCCTCGGCAAATCGCTTCCGGCGGCGCCGCGAGGGGCAGGCTCGGACGCTCGCCACGGCTGCGGCGAACACGGCGTGGCGCGTGCTCGAGCCACACGTCGAGAGGCTGGATGCCGTGGCGTTCGGCGGCGACCGCGCCGCGGTGCGCGCGACGCTCGCTGCCCGTCGCGAGCTCGCCGCGCTCGAGGTGAAGGCGCTCGACCGCTTCCTCACCGTGCCCGACCCGCGCCGCCGGGTGCTGGAGCGCGCGATACACGATGTCTACGCCGCCGAGGTCGTCACCGCCCCGCACCCGGGTTGAGCGAAGGAGAGCGCCCTACACTGGCTCCGTGGATGCGCATGCGCTCGCGGTTCTGGAGTACCCCGCCATCGTCGAACGGCTGGCGGCGGCGACCGCGACCCCGCATGGGGCGCAGCTTGCGCAGGCGCTCGAGCCCTCTTCCGATTCCGTGGAGGTTTCACGCCGCCAGGCGCTCACTGCCGAGGCCGTAGCGCTGCTCGACACGGCGGCGGAGCCCGCGCTCGAGGGTGTCGAGGACGTGCGCGAGGCAGCTGCACACGCCGCCCGCGACGGCGTGCTGGCGGCGGTGGCGCTCCGGGACGTCGCGGTGAGCATCAGCGTCGCGCTGCGGGCCCGCGCGGCGCTCCAGACGGCGGCAGAAGCCGCGCCGCTTCTGGCCGATCTCGCCGTTCGCATCGACCTCGACCTGGCACAGCTCGCAGACGCGATCGCGGCCCGGATCGAGGAGGACGGCTCCGGCGTGCGGGACGACGCGTCGCCGGTGCTGCGCCGCCTGCGCAGGGAGCTCCGGACCGGCAGAGAGCGTGTCTCCGAGGAGCTGCGCCGCCTGGCGCGCGGCAACGAGCTACGCGAGCACCTTCAGGAGCAGTTCGTCACCGAGCGGGGCGGCCGGCCCGTCCTGGCCGTCCGGGCGAGCGCCCGCAGCAAGGTGCCCGGGATTGTCCACGACGCGTCGAGTAGCGGCCAGACGCTCTTCGTCGAGCCCTTTGTGGTGGTCGAGCTCAACAACCGGCTATCGGAGGCGGCAGGCGCGGAGCGAGAGGAGGTGGAGCGCATCTTGCGCGAGCTTTCCGCGCAGGTGGGCGCGCGCGCGCCGGCGCTCGACCTGCTCGTCGAGGCCACTGGTGCGCTTGACGTGGCTCTTGCGCGCGGCGTCGTCTCCCGGCGCTGGCGCGGCACTCCTGTGGAGGCCTCCGGCGACGTACGCCTGCTCGGTGCGCGGCACCCGCTGCTCGACCCGGCATCGGCCGTGCCCATCGACCTCGACCTCAGCGGGCTGCGCGCGCTCGTGGTCAGCGGCCCGAATACCGGCGGCAAGACGGTGGCCCTCAAGACGCTTGGTCTGGCAGCCCTGCTGCACCAGGCCGGCCTGCGCCCGCCGGCCGCGGTCGCCTCGTTGCCGGTCTTCGACGAGGTGCTGGCAGACATCGGCGACGAGCAGTCGATCGAGATGAGCCTCTCGACCTTCTCGGGTCACGTCTCGAACCTGGTGGCGATTCTGGCCGCAGCTACCGAGCGCTCGCTGGTGCTGGTCGACGAGCTGGCGTCGGGCACCGACCCGGTCGAGGGATCGGCCCTGGCGCAAGCTCTGCTGGGGAGGCTCGCCGGCCAGGCGAGGCTGACCGTCGCGACCACGCACTACTCGGAGCTCAAGGAGTGGGCGAGCGCGACGGACGGCGTCGCGAACGCCGCGACCGGGTTCGATCCCGAGACGCACGCGCCTCTCTACCGCGTGGCGCTGGGCAGGCCCGGCACCTCGCACGCGCTCCGGATTGCGGAGCGGCTCGGACTGGATGCGGCGGTGGTCGCCGACGCGCGCGCGCGAGTTGCGCCCGAACGGTTGCGGATCGCCGAGCTGCTGGCCGAGGCGGAGGCCGCGGAGCGGGCAGCCGCGGAGGAGCACGAGGCGGCCGGGGCTGCGCGGGCGGAGGCGGCAAGCGTCACCGCGACCGCGCGGGAGCGTGAGGCGGCGCTCGAGTCCGAGATCGAGTCCGTCCGCGCCTCTGCCGCCCAGGAGCGCGACCTGGCCCGAGCCGAGGCGCAGCGCGAGCTCGCCACGGCCCGTGCGGAGCTGGCCGCGCTTCGCGACGAGATCCGTGTCGCCCGCCGCCGCGAGCAAGACCGCCGGCGTGCCGCCCCCGCCGCCGCCTCGCGCGCGGAGCGTGACCGGGACCGCCGCCTCGGTGCCGCGTCCCAGCGCGCCGCGCGCGCAGAGCAGGCACTCGCCGCCGAGCCTCTCCCGCTGCGCACGGCACTCGCGCCCGGCGACCCGGTCGTGGCCCCGGACGTCGGGGTGCGAGGAACGATCGCGTCGATCGAAGGCGACGAGGCGGAGGTCGTCGGCCAGCGGGGCCTGCGCATTCGCATTCCCATCGCGCGGCTACACCCCGACGCACGAGGCGGAGGCATGTCCGACACGCCCGATGAGCCGCAGGTGCGCGTGGTCGCAGGTGCGCGGGGCGACGCCTCGGACGAGCTAGACGTACGCGGTCAGCGTGCGCAGGAGGCGCGCGAGGCGGTGCGTTCGTTCGTGGACGAGGCCGCGCTGGCGGGCCTCTTGCAGGTCCGCGTCATCCACGGCCGCGGCAGCGGGGCGGTCCGCACGGCGATTCGCGAGGAGCTTCGGCAGCACCAGTTGGTGGAGCGCCACGAGCCCGACTCGGCAGACGGCGCGACGATCGCGCACCTCGGCGGCCCCTGACGCGGTTGGTGCAACCATTGCCGCGCCGCGACCTCTTTGCTTCGCAGGGACTGTCCCCGCACGAGACGGCCGAAGCCCCCTGAGCGCCCCGAGAATGTCCCGACCTACCACCATGCAGGGACTGTCCCCGCAGGGACTGTCCCGTCAGGCCATGTCACAGGACGGGACAGACCTTGTGGCGAAGTCCCTGCCGACTATTTCCGGGGTCGCCCTTCGTCGTACGCCTTGACGTAGCCGGGCGGGTAGTTGCTGTCCCCGTACGCGTCGTAGTCGTCGCCTCGCCCGACGCCGGCCGCCATGGCGTCGACGTTCTCGACCGGCCTCTCGCCGCCCGCCGAGAAGTCTCCTCGCTCGAGCGAGCCGAGTCGCAGTTTGGCTCGCAGCCGTTGCAGAAAGCTGAGCATCTCGAACCATGATGCCGCACGACGCGCCGCTGTGGTAGAGCTTCACCCGTGACGTGGCGACTCTGGTGCGCCGCCCTGACCGCCGGGATCGTGGTCGTTGCCGTCTCAGTAGGTGCCGGCCTGTCAAGCGCTGCGTCTTGTCGGGCGACACCGCCCGATGCATTCGGACCGTTCGGTCGCGGGCTGCCGCCGATCCGGGCCAAGACGGGCTCAGGCCACGTGCTTACCGGCGTCGTCCTGTCCGCACTCGACTGCAAGCCGATTCGGCGTGCGCAGGTGCAGTTCTGGCAGTCGAACAAGAAAGGGACATACACGCGCGCGCTGAGCGCGACCGTCATCACCAACAGTGCGGGTCGCTTCCGCTACACGAGTCCGGTTCCGACCACGTACGAGGGACGTGAGCCGCACATCCATATCCGGGTCATCGCCCGCGGCCACGAGCCCCTGCTCAGCCGCTACGTCCCGAGGGGCACGCGGCGCGGGACCATCCGTCTCGTGCTGGTCCCGGCGGATCTCTAAGCGTTAGCCCGCTCTCGGCTCCGGCAACCGGCGAAGATGCCGACACCAGACAGCGAGGAAAGGGGAGGAGCGATGGCGACCATCCTCTGTGTGCTCTACGACGACCCCGTTGACGGGTACCCACCTTCGTACGCCCGTGACGAGATTCCGAGGATCGAGCGCTACTACGACGGCCAGACCACGCCGACGCCCGAAGAGATCGACTACACGCCTGGAGACTTGCTCGGGAGCGTGTCGGGCGAGCTCGGCCTGAGAAAGTTCCTCGAGGAGCGTGGACACCGGCTCATCGTCACGTCTGACAAGGACGGGCCCGATTCGGCCTTCGAGCGCGAGCTACCCGACGCCGAGATCGTCATCTCACAACCGTTCTGGCCCGCCTACCTGACGGCGGAGCGCATCGCCAGGGCGCCCAACCTGAAGATGGCAATCACGGCCGGGATCGGCTCGGACCACGTCGACCTCCAGGCGGCGATCGACCGCGGCATCACAGTGGCAGAGGTGACCTACTGCAACTCGATCAGCGTGGCCGAACACGTGGTCATGCTGATCCTGGCCCTTGTACGGGACTATCTCCCCGCGCACCAGTGGGTGCTCGACGGCGGCTGGAACATCGCGGACTGCGTGTCGCGGTCGTACGACCTGGAGGGCATGCAGGTCGGCGTCGTCGGGGCCGGCCGGATCGGCTCCGCCGTCCTGCGCCGGCTGCAACCGTTCGAGGTCGGGCTCCACTACACGGACCGGCATCGCCTGCCCACGGATGTCGAGGAAGAACTCGGCGTCACCTACCACCCGACGGTCGAGTCGATGGTGCGCGCGTGCGATGTGGTCTCGATCAACGCGCCGCTGCATCCGGAAACCGAGCACCTCTTCGACGCCGAGCTGATCAGCCAGATGAAGCGTGGTGCGTATCTCGTCAACACCGCGCGAGGCAAGATCTGCGACCCCGACGCGGTCGCCGATGCGTCCAAGAGCGGTCAGCTCGCGGGCTACGCCGGCGATGTCTGGTTCCCGCAACCCGCGCCGAAGGATCATCCCTGGCGGACGATGCCCCACCACGGGATGACCCCGCACACGTCGGGGACGAGTCTCTCCGCGCAGGCCCGCTACGCCGCCGGCGTTCGCGAGATCCTCGAGTGCTGGTTCGACGGCCGCCCCATTCGCGAGGAGTACCTGATCGTGGACGGCGGCCAGCTCGCCGGCGCCGGAGCCCATTCGTACAGCGCCGGCGACGCGACCGGCGGCTCCGACGACGCAGCTCGCTTCAGGGGAACGTGATGACGGTGCGGATGCCTTCCTGACGCTCCATCGCGTCGAAGCCGTCGTTCACCTCTTCGAGTGAGATCCGGCGCGTGACGAGTGCAGAGGCGTCGAACTCGCCGGCGAGCCAGCGCTCGACCAGCGGCGGTACCTGCGTGCGGCCCTTGACGCCGCCGAACGACGAGCCCGTCACGCGGCGTCCCGTGATCAGAAGGCGCGGGACGATGTCGAGCGTCTCGCCCTTCCCGGCGACGCCGATCATGGTGGCAAGACCCCACGCCTCGCGCGCGGCCTCGACGGCCTGCTGCATGACCTGCACGCTGCCTGTTGCCTCGAAGGTGTAGTCGGCGCCGAAGCCGCCCGTCTCCGAGCGGATCCACTCGACCGTGTCGGCGGCCGCTACGCGTGTATCTGTGGCGCCGTGCCGTCGCGCCTCTCCAAGACGGTCCTCGGAGAGGTCGATCGCGACGATCCGCTGGGCGCCCGCGAGCCGGCAGCCGATCACCGCGCCCAGTCCCACAAGGCCGCAACCGAACACGACGCACGTGGAGCCCGGCTCGACCTGGGCGGTGTAGAGCGCGGCGCCGATCCCGGTCGAGAGGCCGCAGGCAAACGCCGCGCACCCGTCGAGCGGCGCCTCGGGATTCACGTTCGCGAGCGCGATCTCGGGGATGACGGAGTACTCAGCGAAGGTCGACGTGCCCATGAAGTGACGGAGCGGCTCGCCTTTCCGCGCGAAGCGCGTCGTGCCGTCCGGGAGGAAGCCGAGGCCTTGCTGATCGCGGATCGCCACGCAGCGGTTCGTCCGTGGGCTGCGGCAGTGAGCGCACTCGCCGCACTCGGGCGCAAAGAGCGTGACGACGTGGTCGCCCGGCCCGACGAGCGTCACGTCTGGCCCGACCGCCTCGACGACTCCAGCGCCCTCGTGGCCGAGCACGCACGCGGTGTACCCCGTCGGGTCGGCGCCCGAAGCGGCGTAGAGATCGGTATGGCAGACACCGCAAGCCTCGAGCCGGACGAGCGCCTCGCCCGCCCTGGGCTCGGCCAAGTCGACGTCCTGAACGACGAGCGGCTGGCCGAAGTTCTCGAGAACAGCAGCTCTGACCTTCATTGCGCGATCCTACAAAGGGGCGTTCGCCCGCTCACGACGGGCACTGGTGCCGGATAGGTTGCGGACGTGCGCGAGATCGCTGTCGTCCGTGAGCTCTGACGCCGCTCAGACGCGCCTTCGCGAGCTCAGCGACTTCGCGGCGCCCTGGGCGGTCTGGATAGCGGCGACGTTGCGGCTCGCCGACCGCATCGAAGAGGGCGCGACCGCGCCGGAGGATCTGGCCGAGCGCGTGGGCGCCGATCCCGACACCCTGCAGCGGTTGCTGCGCTTTCTCGTTGCGCTCGGCGTCTTCACCGAAGAGGACGGCGGCTACGCAAACACCGACGTCTCGGCGCTACTTCAGAACGACGCCGGGTGGCGGCCGTGGCTCGATCTCGACGGCGCACCCGGCGTCTGGGCCGAAGCGTGGACGCACCTTCTCGCGGCGGTTCGTACGGGGTCGCCGGGCCGCGGCGAGGCGTGGTTTTACGAGGAGCTCGCGCGGACCGGCCGCGCCGCGTCGTTCGACGAGCTGATGGCGGCGCAGGTGCGCGCGAATGCGCAGGAGGTTGCGGACGGATACGACTGGAGCTCGGTGGGGCACGTCGTCGACGTCGGCGGCGGCACCGGGGTGATGCTGCGGACTCTGCTCGTCGCGCACCCGCACCTGCGGGGCACGTTGTTCGACCTCCCGCAGGTCGTCGCAACGGCGGAGGACTCCGAACGGCTCGACATCGTCGCCGGAAGCTTCTTCGACAAGTCGCTCCCTCGCGGCGACGTCTACATCCTCTCGCAGATCCTCCACGGCTGGCCCGACGACGGCGCTGCGGGCATCCTCAGCGGCTGCGCCGAGGCCGGTGGCGAAGGCGCGCGGATCCTGCTGGTCGAAGGCGTGATCCCCGACCGGCCGTCGGCCGGCGAGGCGAGCTTCGACCTCTTCATGCTCACGCTCAGCGGTGGACGTCAGCGCACACTGGACGAGTTTCGACGCGTGGCCGAGTCCGTCGGGCTGACGCTCCACTCGTCGGAACTGCTCGAGACGGGCAACTCCCTCGTCGAGCTGCGACAGCGGGCTGGTAGAGCAGAGAAACGAGGCCGTACTGGACTCGAACCAGCGACCTCGGGAGCATGGCGGCCACTGGATCGATCCAGCGCTTCCGAGGCCAAAAAATCTCATCGGCTGGATCCTCGGGCGTGGGGCTGAACGCCAGCGCGGACGAAGCGTGGAACCTCTGGCGCGAGAGCGGGGTATGAGCAGCATCCTGCGCATCTGGCTTGTGATCGCCTCGGGCGCCGCCTTGGCGCTCGCTGTGGCAGCGTTCTTCTCGCTCGATCTCGCCGGAGGTGACGCGACGTCGGCAAGCTCGGGCGCGCATTGCACCCCCGCGGTGACTGGTGATCGCCCCGCTCGGATCGTGGCTCGGGTCAGGGTCCCGCCCACACCCTGGGCACTGGCTACGAACGGTTCCAGCCTGTGGGTGTTGAAGCGCAGCTGGCCGGCCGGGAGGGCGGGCGTCGTGCGAATCGATCCTGTGCGGAAGGTCGTTGTGTCCTCGGTTCGGCTTAGCGAAGACACCTGGGATTTCGAGTACGGCGGCGGCTACCTCTGGGTCACGATGAACGGGGGTAGCGGCAAGGTCTGGCGCGTCGACGCGAAGCGCGGGGCCGTTCGCCTGATCTCCGCTGGACGCATCGTTCTCGGCGGCTACATCACCTACGGGCTAGGCGCGGCATGGTCGGGCAACAACGACCAGCGCTTCGGACGCGGGCGAACGGTGACGCGGATCGACCCCCGGACCCTGCGAGTCGGCCGGCCCATCTGGACGAAGTCCGATGTCGAAGCGATGGCGGCCACCGACAGCGCCGTCTGGGTCGGCGATCACTCGGCGGAAGTCCTCACCAGAATCGATCCGCGCACACAGCGCGTTACGGACGAGGTGCGGCTTCCGGGTGCTCCGCATTCCCTGGCGGTTGGTGGCCGCTACGTGTGGGTGGGCCAGCCGC
>DAITAO010000012.1:0-451 GCA_036824245.1 Gaiellaceae bacterium
CTGCCGGCGGCGCGGGTACCCAAGGTGACACGGGCGCCACCGGCCTGACGGGCGCCACCGGTGCGCAGGGTGACACGGGTGCGACGGGTCCGATTGGTCCGACTGGCCCGCAGGGCAACACCGGTGCGACCGGTCCGAAGGGAGACACAGGTGTGGGGCTGCTGGGCCTGCAGGGCGCGACCGGCGCGACCGGCCCGCAGGGTGACACCGGCGCGACCGGTGCCACCGGGCCGATGGGTCCGACCGGTCCCATCGGGGCGACTGGTGAGACTGGTGTGCAGGGTGCTACGGGCGCGGGTGAGACGGGTGCGACCGGTCCGCAGGGTCCGACCGGTCCGCAGGGTGCTACGGGCGCGGGTGAGACGGGTGCGACTGGCCCGCAGGGTCCGACCGGCGCGCAGGGTGCTACGGGCGCGGGTGAGACGGGTGCGACTGGCCCGCAGGGTCCGAC
>DAITAO010000012.1:551-52847 GCA_036824245.1 Gaiellaceae bacterium
CGGTCCGCAGGGTGCTACGGGCGCGGGCGCGACCGGCGCGACTGGCCCGCAGGGTCCGACCGGCCCGCAGGGTGCTACCGGGGCGGGTGCGACCGGGGCAACCGGCCCGCAAGGTGCTACGGGCGCAGGCGGCGCCGCTCAGACGACGCGCGTGGACGGCAACGTGGCGACCGTTTCCGGAGTAGAGGGGACCGAGTCGGGTGAGTCGCAAGCCACGTGTCCTGCCAACAGGTATCTGACGGGAGGCGGCGCGCTAGTGACCGGGAGCAATGTCGCCCTCAAGTACTCGTATCCGGGGAGTAGCGGTTCTCAGGTCCAGAAGGAGTGGAAGGCGAGGGCCATCGTAAGCGGTCGCGCCAACGACGGCGGGAACGACACCACGGTAGAGTCGGGTACCGTCCAGGCCTTCGCAATCTGCACGAGTCCCTGAGCCGCATCCGCGCCGAGGCACCAAACGCAAATGGCGGAACTGCCTTTGCCGGCTGCGTTTGGGGCAACGTCGCCCAAGCCGTAGGGCCTCACTCCGCCGAGTGTCCACAGTGAACCCGTCGCGGCCAAACGGTAAGTGATCGTCTCGCCGCGTCGTGCTCAGGCTGAGTGGCTTCGAGCCTGTCGAGCGGCCGTGCGCCGCGCCGAAAGGCGCGCACCAACGCTAGGCGCCAACGCAAGCCCGAGCAGCGCAAGCACGCCCACTGCGACGAGCAACGGGTATTTGGAGTACGGGTCATACCGAAACTCCACGGCGTGTTGACCAGCGGGCACGTCGACCCCGACAAGGCTGGGTGCGATCATCGTCGCCGTCGCAGGTAGCCCGTCAACCGTCGCCTTCCAGCGGCGGTCGTAGGTCGCCTTGAGCAGCGCGACAGCCGGTCGGCGGGCAGCGACCGAGGCGGTCAAGACGCCGTCTTCGAGGTTCTGCCGTTGCTCCAGGACGCTGCCGGCCGCTCCATCGGGTGGCGACGGACCGGCGAAGGTCGGCGGCGGGCCTGCTTCGTCGGCGAACGCGATCCCCGGGTAGATGCCCTCCAACGGTCGGCGGGACGACCGGAACTCGAGCGTCGCCGCCGCGAGGTTCTTTCGACTTGCAGATATCGGTTGGGCGCGATCGACTACCCGCAGGTAACCGGTTGTCTGGACCTCCCAGAGGCTATGGCGGCCGCTCGAGCCCAGCAACCGAGCTCGCACGGGTGGCTCCCGGCCGCCGTCGAGAATGAGGTACCGGATGTTGAGCATCTCGTAGTGAGCAGGATTCGTCTCGTCGAATGCGGCCTCGACGTCTGTCGACAAGGACGCAATCGTCCGGAACGTGAACCCGATCGCGTCGACGTCCCGGTTTGCCAGGACCGCGTACACCGGGACGTGGCCGACCCGGTAATCGCGACCCCAATTGCTGCGTAACCCTGAGTAGACCCGCCCGTCGCCGCGTGCCTTGACGGTTCCGATGAGTGCGTCGAGGCGCCGGCCGTCGCTCTCGTCGGCTGCCTGCTGCTCTCGTATCAGGTCGACCCCCTGACGGTGATAGGAGACGTGCTCCGACCAAGCAGGTTCGAGTAGCCCCACCCCTAGGACGACCAGCCCGACGCCCGCGACCATTGCGTATCGGGCGGGCAGACGGCGTGCAGCCTCCTCGTACAGCGTGCGTGCCAACCAGCCGAGGCCGACGCCGGCCAGCAGGATGCCGGCGAGATGGACGCCGATCACAAAGCGGTGAATCTGCACGTCCCCGAAGCCAGGAAGCAGATCAAGAACCCGGCCCAGGGTCGGGCGGCCGAAGAAGAGCAGCAGGCTGAGCCCTGAGATGCCGAGGAGCGCCCGCGCTCGAGAATCGCGCCGGACGCGATCGAGGCAGACGATGACACCCACCAGGACGAGAAGCGTCAAGACGGGAAAGCGCTCGTGGTCGAAGAGATCCGCAGTAACGAGCCACTCGAGCACCTGACGAGCGCCGTACGAGTCGTTGAAGATCGTGCCCTTGTAGAACTCGCTTTGGGTCGTCCATTTCGTGTCGCCGACGAGTGGCACGAGAACCCACGAGGCAACGAGGAGCGATCCCGCAACGGTGAGCGCAGCACGACTGGCACGTCGCACGAGCCCCGCGCCCACGATCACCCAGACTCCGACGGCCAGGATCGCGAGGTAGCCGGTGATGAAATGACAGGCGATCGTCAGCGCGGTCGCCGCCGCGGCGGCCGCGTAGTGGTGGCCGCGCGTCACCGCGCGCCACGTCAACCCCCAGCTCAGAGGGAGCAGCCACATTGCCCACAGCTGCGAGTAGACGCCGTAGCCCTGCCAGGTATAGCTGCCGTGTTCGTAGCCGTAGCCGGGGGCGCTTACTACGAGCGGCGAGACGATGGCTGCGCAGACGGCCGTCCACCGGCTCCAGTCCAGCAACCGGGCGCCTACGTACACGGACACTGGCCATAGGGCGAGGAGCACGAACTGAATCCAGAGGAACGTGTGCTCGTCACTTGCACCCGTGATGTGCGCGGCGAATGCGGTCAGCGTGTGCGGCAGGCTCTGGTAGTGGTGGAAGTGCGACGACCCGAGTGAGAGGTAGGGGTACCAGCCGTCCAACGGCACGCGCCCCTCGCTGATCTGTCCGTGCGCCCAGCGGACCATCTGCAGATGGAAAGCGCTGTCGTTCAGGTTCTGGGCCGGCTTTGTCTCGCCGCGCAGGACAACAAGCCAGAACAGACAAGCGAGCCCCACGAGCGCGGCCGGCACCCAGCGAACCAGTGATCGCGGCGCCGCCAGCGCCCTGTCGGAGGCAAGCGCAGGGCCGGGATCGTCGAGAACCCCTGAGGAATCGGTCGCCGCCGGTTGTTCCGCGGGCCGCGGCGGCGACAGCGGCGCCTCAGCGCTACCGCGAAAACGGAAGCGTCCCGTTCGCGGCTTGCCAATCGGCGCGGCCCACTCCGAGTCCGGATCTTTCACCCAATAAAGACCGCGCCACGCGAGCAGCAGCGCGATTCCGGTAACCGCCAGCGAATAGACCTTCTTCTGCCATGTGTCGTTCTCGAAGCCGCCGAACACCCAGTCGAACAGCGGGTTGTAGTGGAACGCCTCGACCTGCCACTGGACATTGAAGAAAGCGAACGGGTACCAGAGATTAAGGATGAAGAGCCCGGATAGCGCGACGAGCGTTCGCCTTACGGGAGCGCTGAATACGAGAGGGACGAGCAGTGCGAGCGAGATGAACATGTACCGCTCGTGCATTCGGGTGAGCAGCGTGTAGGCAAGCAGGCTCGTCACCGCGCCGGACAGCAACAAGACGCGAGCGAGGTCGGCGCCCCGCTCGATCGCACGGTGGGCTCGCCACACGACGAGCGCCGCTGAGGCTACGAAAAGGAGCATCCCGAAGCGCAGCGCCGGGATTCCGGCCACCGCGACAGCCTCGTTGCCCGTGTCCGGACGCCAGAAGCCATAGGCGCCCCAGAGGTTGAACGCATTGGCGCTCGTGACGGGGTAGACGGACGCCGAGTCGCGATAGAAGCGAAGAAGCGCCAGCGGCCCCATTCCGAAGGCGAGGCCGGAGACCGCCCACACGCCGAGCGACAACACGCCCAGGAAGCCGATGCGGAGAAGCCCGGCGATCACCTCGGCACGCGCCCGCCTGTGCAAGTACCGCCGGTACAGCACGTAGCCGATTACGGGGAACACGAAGCTCGACTGCGGCTTCATCGCGAACGCCACGGCGAACAGCAGAAATGCTGCGATCTCGCGGTGGAGCGACCGCGGACCGGCGAAGAGCAAGAGAAGAGACGCGAGCACGAGGACTGCCGGGACGACGTCCACCTGACCCCAGACGGAGCTCAACGCTATGACTGCGGGGTTGAAGAGGACAGCTGCCGTAGCTAGGGCACGGACCGGCATGCGCTCTAGCAGCGAGGCTGGTGCGATTCGAGCCGCGAAGATGCCAGCGACCCAGGCGAGTGCGAGATCGCCGACGATTGCAGGCAGCTTCAGCAGCACGTATCCCGGCGCCGCCGAGATGGTGCCGGTGAGCCAAAGAACGTACAGATAGCCCGGCGGATAGTCCGCGAATTGGCCCTCGACGTAGAAGTTTCCTGGACCGACGTCGTTCAACCGCTCGGCCCACATCTGGAAAAGCCTCAGATCGCCGTAGAAACCAACCTCCGGGGCAATGGCAAGGCGAAGCAGGAACGCTGCGCAGAACATCGCGGCGAGGCCAAGCGGTGTCTCGCCTTGCCAGGCGAGGCGGCGGAGCGCATCACGCAGAGAAGAAAGGGTTGCGCTTGGCGTCTCGTGGCCTAATGATGAGTCTATCGTCACGTGATGCTCGTGGCGCATTGCGTGGAGTAGGGGGTCCGAATTGGCGAAGCTGAACTTTCTCTCATGCTTTTTCCCAGCCTGGAATGAAGAGGGAAACGTCGCGCGCCTGATCGACGAGAGTCTCGCCACCTTGCCGCGGTTCGCCGAGCGGTTCGAGATCCTTGTAATCGATGACGGGTCCACCGATGAGACCGCGGCGATCGTGCGCGACTACGCTGCTCGCCATCCGGAAGTTCGACTCGTCCAGCATGGCTCGAATCGAGGATACGGACACGCGCTGCGAACCGGTCTCACGGAGGCGCGCGGCGACGCCGTCTTCTTCACGGACGCAGACCTGCAGTTCAGGCTCGCGGACATCGAGCGGCTCCTGCCCGCCTACGCCGATGCGGACGTGGTTGTCGGCTATCGCATCAAGCGTAGAGATCCGTGGCACCGCCTCTTCGTCGCCCGCGTGTACAAGCTCGCGCTGCGCGGGGCATTCGGTCTGAAGTTTCGAGACATCGACTGCGCCTTCAAGCTCTTCAATCGACGCGTGCTGGATGCGATCAACGACGAGCTCGAATCGCGGTCTGCGTTCATCTCGCCCGAGCTGGTCATCAGAGCGAGACTCGCGGGCTTCAGAATCGGTGAGGTCGGCGTCGAGCACCATCCGCGCACGGCGGGAAAGCCCAAGGGGGCGACTCCAAAGGTCATCGCACGGACGATCGGCGAGATGGTGCGGCTGCACAAGAGCTTGCGTCAAGTCGCAGAACCCGCAGAGACGAAGCCCATCGGCTGAGTGCCGCTCAGTCGATACTGCGAACGCGACCTGCAGTAACGAGTCTGAGCACGCGTGCCGGCGAGGGGTCGAAGATCTCGACCTGATAATCAGATTCGGGAAACGCGAGATGGATGCTCTGCCTGGAGCTTCCGTCGACGACCGCGAGCCCTCCACGGGCGAGCTGGATGGCGACAGCGTCCTTCTGGTTCGCCAACGCCTGAATTGCACCAAACGCGCCGGGGAAGGGGTACGTCGCCACAGTGAGATACGGCTTGCCGACCCCGACCTCGACCCCCTTGGGGAGATACCGGATGAAGATCTTGCCGCTGGGCGAGTGCGTGACCTCGTAAGTCGTGCTCGGGGCGCGCCCAATCCAGTAGACAGGGTGACCGACCTCACGGGCGAGCGCACGCAGATCCTGAGGAGAGGCGGCTTCCGCCCTTGGAGCGGCCGGGACCGGCGCGGCCTTGCTCAGGCGTCCGAAGTTGGCAAGCTCGCCCGCTGCCACGAGTTGCCTGGCGCGTCCGGGTGTCGGGTGGAATACCTCAACCTGGTAGTCGAGGCGCGGATATGCAATATGGATGCTCTGCGGATATCCCTTGGCGGGAACGGCGAGGCCTCCACCCGGGAGGTCGAAGGCGTTCCGGGAGTTGTTGCCAGCGACGATCTGAAGGGCACCCAGGGCCCCGGGAAACGCATAGGTGGCAACGGTCAGGTACGGCCCATTCGCCCCGACCCCGACCCCCGCTGGAAGATAGCGCACGAAAATCGACCCGTTCTCCTCCTGCCGCAGCTCGTACGTGAACCCCTTTCTTGGGCCGAGCCAGAAGACCGGGTGGCCCACCGACGCCGCGAGCGCCTGGAGCTGGGCCGCTGAAACGCTGGTGGGTTCGGGCGACGAGTCGCTTGTGTCTCGCATGACCAGCCAGGTGACGATGCCGGCGGCGAGGGCGATCGCGATCACAGCGCCGATCCGGAGGCGGGGTGCTATACGGCTCCCCCACGAAGCGGCTGGAGCCCTGGTCTCATGCATGGCCATTCACTCAGAGTAGTCAGTTTTTCGGACGTGGCGACCACAGGAGTACGCGCTAATGCGTACGAGCGCCCTCGTTGTGCCTCCCACGCTGGCCCTGCGCGTTAGTGAATAGCCAGCAAGGAGGCAACGGCGAGCTACACAAGTCGTCTCGTGGACCAGCCACGGCCGACATGTCTGCCGAAGAGCACCGCTGCCAGGACCACAGCGAGTACGCGGTACTTGTCCGCCTCTAACCTGAGATTTATGCTGAGTTGCTGCTGACGGCGCTTATCATTTAGTTCCGTGACGCCTTCCAGCGCTGAGGTGCCGCTGTCGATCGTGGTACCTGTATACAACGCCTCCGGCTCTTTGCGGGCCCTATCGGAGCGCGTCGCGTCGACCCTCCGGAACCGCGACTACGAGCTCGTGCTCGTCAACGACGGCAGCACCGACGCGAGTTGGGATCTCATCGAAGAGCTCGTGCAAGAAAACCCTCGCATCCGCGGGCTAAACCTGATGCGGAACTACGGTCAGCACAACGCGACATTGGCCGGCATTCGTGCGGCGCGCAATGACGTCATTGTCACTATCGACGACGATCTCCAGAATCCGCCGGAGGAGATCCCGAAGCTGCTCGCGCGATTAGAAGAGGGCTACGACGTTGTCTACGGGACGCCGGTGGTGAAGCAGCACGGCTTGTTGCGCGGCATCGTCACTGCGCTGGCGAAGATGGCGCTGCGTCATGCGATGGGAATACGTGACGCCAACATGGTGAGCCCCTTTCGCGTTTTCCGCGCCGAGCTGCGACGGTCATTCCTCGAGTTCCAGGGACCGTACGTCTCGATCGACGTGCTCCTCAGCTGGGCGACGACCCGGTTTGGATCGGCGCCCGTGCGCCACGACGAGCGGGTCAGCGGGCGTTCCAACTACACGGTTCGAATGCTCGCGGCGTACGCACTGACGATGCTTACCGGCTTTACGACGCGGCCGCTTCGATTCGCAAGCCTCCTTGGCATCTTCAGCACGTTCCTTGGCGTGATTCTGCTCGGCTTCGTCCTCGTGCGGTCCTTCGCTTACGGAAGCCCAGTTCCGGGTTTCCCCTTTCTCGCCTCAGCGATCGCAATCTTCTCGGGCGCGCAGCTTCTGACGCTCGGCATCTTCGGCGAGTATCTGGCTCGTGTTCACGTGCGCATGATGGACAGGCCTACGTACACGATTCGTGGAGAGTCCGACCGGGGATCTGCGGGCACTCGCCTCATTGCTTCATCTATGGCTGAAGCCGCGGAAGGGACGCAGCCTGCCCAAGACGTCGACCGCCTGACGTCTTGATCGAGCGGGGTCCTGCGAGCAGCGCAGAGCGGAAGCTATACGGGCCGGCGCCCGACGACAAGCAACGAGCCGCCCGCCGAGAGCGAGAAGCCTCGCTCGACGATCAGCCGCCGCTCGATATCGAGAAGCCGTTCGAACGCACCATTCAGTAAGCCTGGTTCAAGCTCCCTCCAGATGTTGTACGGGCGCCTCACGACCCGCTGGAAGAAACGCGAGACGATGAAAGCAGGCAGCAGGGACGTTGCGAACGAACTCGTGAACAGGATCTCGAAGTCAGCCTCGCGGACCCGCCGGCTGAGCTCGCGACGCGCGTAGCGGCGACGGTGATGTGCGAACGTATCCGCTCCACTCCAAAGCCACTTGTGTTGCGGGACGAGCAGGACGATTCCACCGCCAGGCCTCACCGCTTGTTGCATACGCTGGAGCGCGCCCTCGTCATCGTCTAGGTGCTCGAGTACGTCCAGTGCGCAGACTGCGTCGAATTCACCGTCGAAGCCGAGCTCGCGGATGTCGAGCCGATAGAGCTCCGCGTCCGGCACCCGTTCGCGGGCGATGCGCAGACCCTCCTGAAAGAGGTCGACGCCCACAAGACGAATCTGCGGATACGCGTCACGGATGCCGGACAGCACGAAGCCGCTACCGCAGCCAACCTCGAGCAGGCTCGTGGTTTGAGGGAAGTAACGATCAAGGATCGAGACGATCAAGCGATTGCGCGCTCGGAACCAGAAACTCCGTGGCTCCACCTCCGCAAGGCGCTCGAACAGCTCGAAGTCGTAACTGGCCTCACCCACATTCGAACGCGAGGATCGCGTCGATCACTTCGCTCTGTTCCTCGCGGCTGAGGTTGGTGTAGAAAGGCAGACGAAGCAGGCGGTCGCTCACATCCTCCGCCACCGGACACTGGCCGCCACGCCCGCCGTGCCGCTGCCCCATGATGGACAGGTTGAGCGGCATGTAGTGAAAGACGCTGAGAATCCCTCGTTGGCGCAGGTGGTCGATCAGGCCCGACCGCGCGTGGAGAGACGGGAGGAGGATGTAGAACATGTGGAAGGCCTGCTGGCAATGCTCGGGCACGATTGGGAGTCGAACACCGGAGCGCTCGGCCCACTCACTCAACCCATCTGCGTACGCCTGCCAGACTCGCTGACGCGCCGCCTGGACGGCCTCTCGGGCCTCGAGCTGCGCCGCGAGGAACGCCGCCTGTAGATCCGAGAGGACGTAGCTCGAGCCGAGATCGACCCAGGTGTACTTGTCGACTTCGCCGCGGAAGAAGCGCTTGCGGTCGGTCCCCTTCTCGCGAATGACCTCCGCTCGATCGACCAAACCGCGATCGTTCACCAGCAACGCTCCGCCTTCGCCACACGTGAAGTTCTTGGTCTCGTGAAAACTCTGGGCGCCCAGCGTCCCGAACGTTCCCAACGGATGTCCTCGATACGCGCCGAACAGGCCATGTGCGTTGTCCTCGACGAGGGCGATGCCGCGCTCACGAACCAGCGCCAGGATCGGATCGAGTTCGCAAGCGACGCCAGCGTAGTGAACACACACGATGGCGCGGGTGCGGGCTGTGACGAGATCGGAGAGCGCCTCGTCGTCGATGTTCAGCGTGTCGGGTCGAATGTCTGCGAAGACGATCCGTGCACCCCGAAGCGCAAAGGCCGACGCCGTCGAGACGAAGGTGAATGAAGGCACGATCACCTCGTCGTCCGGCCCGACGTCGAGTAGCAGCGCCGCAAGCTCGAGCGCGTGCGTGCACGAGCTCGTGAGAAGCGCGCGCTCCGCGCCGAGCGTTTTCTCAAGGAGCCTTTCGCACCGCTCGCCGTAGGGGCCGTCTCCAGAGATGTGACCGCCCCGAATTGCCTCGTCGATGAGGCGCAGCTCCTGGCCTGTCAGGTCGGCGCGATTGAAGGGAATGTGCCACTCGCTCATTGCTCGTACCACCGGTGAAACCAGAGTCCGGTCGAAGACGTCCTGAAGCCGCATCGTTGGAAGACGCGCTGCGCCGCGATGTTCGCCCCCTGAGTCACAACGGAGACCTCTGTGGAGTTGTGATCGCGACACCAGTCGAGCGCGCCGAGCACGAGGTCGCGTCCCAAGCCCTTCCCGCGCGCACCTGCTGACACGGCGAACAGGCCGATCGAGCTGCGGTTCGAAGCGCGGTCGTGGCACGTGAGGTATCCGGCGGCGCGGCCTTCGACCTCCCCGACCAGTACCGAATCGGCCCACCCTTCACAGCTCCGAACGATCCACGTGTCGTAGAACTCGCTGCACCGCTCCCGGGGGAAATGCGGATCTGCGTAAAAACGTGTGATCTCGTGGCTCGTCCGCGCGATTATCCGAAGAGCCTCCAGGTCGCCGAGGCGGAACGGCCGAACCCGCTCCGGCGGCTCGGCACCAGCCGACGGCCGAGCGAGCTCGACGCGAACGTCAACCAGCCGGAATCCCTCCTTCTGCGCGACGCTGATGGTCTCCGGATCATCCGGCTGAGCGAGGAAGTACAGGCAATCGATGTTGTGCGCCCGCGCCCACGTGTCGACGCTTGCCCACTGCTCCGGTGTCAGCGTGTTCCCGCCGACCCGACCCACCGTGACGCCCCAGAACGCCGAGTCCCACTCGAGGAGCAGCCCCGGCTCACCGTGCTCGTGATCATTCAACGGAGTCTCTGGAGCCCACGGAGGTCCACCACAGGCTGATCCCTCGGTAGTGCGACGGTATCGAACGGATAAAGCTCAACGATCGGTCGCAAGCCTCGGGGCGGCAGCCGTTCCTGCTCGCGCAGGATCAAGAGCAGGGATGGCTCAAGGGCCCACAGGCGCACCGTAGAGGCAAGCCCGAACTCGTCGTACACGACCAGCTTGGTCATTCCCTGGTGCCACCCCGTCTGCACGAAGCTGATGCGCGTAGCCCCCGCCGGCAGCGCCGCCACCTGGCTGCGAAGCATTCGTAGCTCCGTGCTCTGCGGCTCGACGAAATACGTCGTTACGTTCTTAGCAGCGACGACGACACTTGCAGCCACGAAGGCGCCCGAAATCACGAGCGCGACGCGCTGGGCCACTACCAAAGCTCTACCGCTGACGCGAGGCCGGAGCCAGTCCCGGAAGATGAGCCACATTCCGATCGCGCCGAGGCATGCATACAAGGCGATCAGCGATGAGATCGACACTTGCGTTCGGAAGGACGCCCAGTTTTCCCGGACCACTAGGTTCGGTAGGTAGGAGAGCGGGATTAGGAGCACTGCGATTAGCGCGTAGAGCAGGGGGCGGGCCGCCCGCTGTAGGAGCCACAGCAGGATGCCCGCGGCTGCAACCGTGGCGACCAGGGCCGCAAGCCATCGCGTTGGAGTCAGGTCGAACAGGTTCAGCGATCTGTATAGAGGCTGCTCGAAGAACCAGCGAACCTTGCCGTCCAGATCGTGCGTGAGCGAACTGCGGGCCGCGCCCGTGGCCGTTTCACCGATTAGACGAACGCTAAGCCTGAGCACCAGAAACGCGAGCGCCAGTGCGACGGCGGCTACGCCTAAGTGCGTCCGCACTAGGCGTAGAGCCCGCGTCGACTCGTGCCTAGCACCGACGAGCGCGACAGCGAAGAAGACCCAGAAAAACATCGCGGCCGGCTGGTAGATCAGAAGAGCCGCAAGCAACGCCATAGTGGCCCCTACCAGCCGATCAGCCACAAGATTCCGCGGTGCGTCGACCCCGGCCACGACGAACAGGGAAGCGCCTCCAGCGAGGAGCGCGGCATACGGGACGCTGAAGAGCACCGTCCAGGAGCCGTACACCTGGAAGGCAGGCATGCTGCACACGAGCAGGGCAATCAGCGCTGCGAGCGTCGGCATGATCCCCGATCGCACGAGTGCCCAGTGCAACAGGAGCGCGAGCGCCACGATTCCAACCACGGCGAAGAGCCGGACGAAGCGAAGATTGTCGATTGTCCCCGCCGCCGAGAAGAACAGCTGGTCAAGTAGACCTGCGAGCGGGCGTCCGGTGATCGCACTCGCGTCCAAGATGTTCTCACCGAACTGGCGGCTCGGCTCCCCGCCCTCAATCATCCAAAGGACCGAGTAGTCGTCGCTGAAGGCGTACGGAACGATCAGCGCTGGAAGGAACATGGCGAACACCGTCGTGGCGATCACAAGATGGATCGGACCGGAACTCGACACGTATGCCCGCAGGCTTGACGCACGGGGCAGGGCGTTCTGGGCTTCGGCTTCGGCTGCGGGCCGCTCATCTGGCTCGCGAACGCCGACGCCGGTGGTTTGTGAATTGGACACGGTTAGCCGCAAAAGCCCAGGAAACGCTCATTGAACCTAGCACCTCCAAGGGCGAATCGAACTACGCTCGCCACCGTGCAAATGGTGGCACGCCGACACGCGACAGGTACGCATGTGCGAGCCATGTTTCGACGACGACACTTAACCAGGGTGGCGCTTGTCCAAAAATCAGGCAGAGTTAGAGGGGACGGCTCGGCCCAAACGGGGGTCGACGCAAAAGGGGAGCCCGTAGTGGAAGACCAACCGAAGATTCATGCCGAGCGATCAAGCCGGTCGCGCGAGACGGGCGCGTCGGGCCGCTCCAGCCTCCGGCTGGGTGCTGTCATCGCACTAGTGGTGGTCACGGCCATCATCGCCTGGGCGCTGGTAGCCCGAAACGACGATTCTCCGAGCTCGAGTGCCGAAGTCGCAAACGTCATTGAGCCGACCGCTTATTCGGCTCAGGGTTTGCGGACGCTATCTCGATCCGTCAACGCGCCGATCTACTGGGCGGGACCGCAGGCGGGATACACATACGAGTTGACGCGGACTGAAAACGGCAGTATCTACGTGCGCTACCTGCCGCCCGGCGTGACCGCTGGGGTCGGCGGGGCCCGGTATCTCGTCGTAGCGACCTACCCGTTCGCAGGCGCACTGGAGGCGCTCAGGAAAGTGGCCGCCGGTGAGGCGGTCGACGTCCCAGGAAGCGGTATCGCGGTGCCGTCCGAGAATTACCCGCAAAGCGTTCACGTGGCGTTTCCGAACCTGAACTATCAGATCGAGGTCTACGACCCATCACCGGCACGCTCGCTGCGAGTCGCGACGTCGGGCAGACTCAAGCCGGTTCAGTAGCGGCGTCGGATCGCGGCAAGCACTGGTTCGACGGGCGTACACAAGTGGCGCGGCCGTGGACAGGCACGCCGCAATTGCTCACAATGCTATTGAGTAGGGGTCAGACCACTGGGGAGAGGTCGCATGCTGGAGACGCGCGACACGCGAGCCTCGCGCATAGGCTGGGGCGCGCGAATACGAGGACGTGCGGCACGATCCGCGCTGACGTGGGCGGGCTTACTAGTGAGCGCCGTCTTCGCCTACTTCGCCGTCCGCAACGTGCACTTGGGCGACGTCTGGGACGGAATTCGCACCAGCAATCTCTGGTGGCTGGCTCCCGCCTTGGCGGTGCTCGCGCTCGCCGTCTACGTAAAGGCGTTGCGCTGGCGGTTCCTCTTCGCGCCTGAGACACGGCCGTCCACGGGCGCCGCGGTGAAGGCGCTCCTTGTCTGTTACTTCTTCAACAGCATCCTTCCGGCGCGCGCGGGCGAGGCGGCACGCGTGCTGGCCCTCCGACAGAAGGCCGGCACGTCTCGCGTCGAGGCGGCCGCCACGGTCGTCATCGAGCGGGTCTACGACGTGCTCGTATTGCTCGTGCTCCTCTTCGTCGCGGTGCCGTGGCTTCCAGAGGTCTCCTGGCTACGCGCGGCAGCGCTGCTTGCCGTCGTCGTCGCGGGGGGCCTCGCGGCGCTCATCGCGATCCTGGCCGTCTTCGGGGTACGCCCCCTCCACGCTGTGCTCAAGCCGCTCGCTCGACTGCCGTTCCTATCCCTCGAAGCTGTCGCGCACGCGGGAGAAAGCGTGGGGCGAGGGCTCGCGGCTGCTCGTCGCCCGAAACTCGTCGCCGGAGCCTTCTGTTGGACGGCGCTCGGGTGGCTGGCAGTCATCGTTTCCACCTGGCTCGTGATGAGGGGCTTCGATCTCGAACTCCCCATCGCGGCCGCTTTGCTCGTCGTGGTCGCGACGAACCTCGTGCAGATCCTTCCGTCGTCGCCGTCAGCACTCGGGGTTTTCGAAGCCGCCACGCTCGTCGCTCTGAGTGCCTACGGCGTCGACGAAGCGACTGCCCTCTCTTTCGCGCTTGTGCTGCACGCGCTCAGCGTGCTTCCGTTCCTCGTCGCGGGCATCTTCATGCTTCGGGGACCGCTGAGTATCCGCCGGGGGGCCAACGTCGAGAAGCTGGCGCTCCGGCCGACGGATCGACCCGTGGACACGGCGACCGGGCGGATCGGGGCTCCCAACCGTAAGCAAGAGGCCACCATGTCCCAGCGGCCCGGTTCGTAAGCGCTGCCGCGAGCGCAAACGTTCGGCCCATACACACGGGACGAGCGGGGCTGTAAGTGCGGCGTTCAGTGCCCCGTTTGCGCCTGGCCCGCTTCAACCGCCCGGCAGGTCACGGCGCCAGCGCTCCCCTGCGGCGCGCCCCTCCGGCGTGCTGAGGAAGTGCTCGAGCGGCACATGCAGGAAGGCTGCTTTCGCCTCGGCCATGATCTCGCCGCCCTCGGTCAGCTCTCCGCGCACGTGGATTCGCCGGCCGCGTGTGTCCTCGACCCAGCTTCTAACCGTGAGCTCGCGGTTGATGGGCACCGGACGCCGGTAGCGGATGAAGATCCGCGCCGTTACGGCGGGGAAGCGGTACCAGGTCGCGAGCAGGCCGCACGCCTCGTCGAGCGCGGCGCCTACGAGCCCGCCGTGCACGAGGCCGGGGCCGGCCTGATGGCGCTCGTCGAAGCGGAAGCGTGCCTCGTAGCGGTCGGCGCCCTCCGTGGTCGGCTGCGATAGCCGAATGCCGTCCGGCGCGTTGCCGCATCCCCAGCAGGCCGGGTCGTGGTGCGGCGGGATCTGCGCCGTCACGCTTCTGTCACGAGTTCGGCACGGACGCGCGCGCCGCGTGCCGATACGGTCGCAGCGGGGAGGAGGCTTTGGGCGCCTACAGGCGCCTGGCCGCAAGGGACATGTCCCTCTGCCGTGTTTGTCAGCGCCCGCCGCCCAGCTCGAAATGGGCGCGGAAGAAGTTCTCGGAGCCCGCCGTCGCCATCGCGGCCGAGGCCGAGATCTCCAGCGCGAGCGTCGCCGCCGCCACGATCTGCGCGAGGCGGTAGACCTTGCCGGCGCCTTCGCAGCCCATCACCCGCAGCCACGAGCGCGCGTACGGGAAGCTGGTGCCGCCGCCCACCGTGGCCACCTCGAGGCCCGAGAAACGGGTCGACACGTGCAGCCCGCCCTCCACGCGCCGCGCCGTCCCGTGCGCCATCGAGCTCGTGCCCACCATGCCGACGTCCTGCCCGGTGGCGATGAAGATGGCCGCGATGGCGGTGGCGGGCGTGAACGCGACCGACTGCATGCCCGAGGCGACCGCGCCGTGTGTGCCCACGAAGGCGAGGTCGAGCAGGTCGTCCACTGACGTCCGCAGCACGCGGCGCACCGCTTCGTCGGTGAGCGTGCACTCCGCAATCACGGTCTTGCCGTGTCCGCCGCGCTCGAAATAGCGGTGCGAGACTTTCTTGTCGCCACCCATGTTGCCCTCGAGCACCGAGCGCACGAACTGCACCGGAGAGTGCTCGCGCACGTACGCCTCGTTGAGCGCGAACGAGTTGCGCGTCACCATGTTGAGGCCGACGGCGTCGCCGGTCGTGTACGCGTACATGACGTGACAGACCGGCCCCACCACGTGGGTATCGATCTCGCGCAGCTTCGCGTAGCGCGACAGCCCCTCGACCGGCGCGCCCGCCAGCCACTCGCGCATCGGCTCCACCTGAGTCTCGATCCAGCGCGCGAACGCGACAGCCTCACCGGTGTCAGAGAAGAGGAAGGCGGAGGCGCGCGTCATGCGGTCGCGTACGACGTGCGTGCGGAAGCCGCCCGACTCGCCGGCCGCCCGCGCGCCGCGGTAGAGCGACACGGCCAGCCCGCCCTCGGTGTTGGCGAGTGGGATGTAGACGCCCTCGTGGGCGCGCGAGCGCTCCGTAATCCGCCCCTCCGGCTCCTCGAGCTCGTACTCGCCCAGCTCGACGTCGATCGGCCCGACGACGGCCGTGGGGACGACGGATACGCCCGTGAGCGCCTCTGTGGCGCCCGCGAACGGCTCCAGGTCATGAGAGAACACCGTCCCGTCGGTGCGCCCGGAGAGCGCCTCCTGGCGCGCCCTGATCGACTCGGGATCATTGCGCCGTGGCCACTTGCGCAGCTCCATGACGGTCAGCTTATTGCTCAATCGCCTCGACCGGACCCCGCCGGACGAACTGCGCCACGCTCAGATTTTGGGCAGCTCGATCTCGCTGACGTCGAGGCCCATCGACTCGGCCAGACGCACGCCGTGCTCGATGTCCTTGCGCAGCATGCGGACGTCGGTTTCGTACATCAGCCGGCCGATCATCTCGCGCGCCTTGGGACGCCAGAGCGCGTGCTGCACGAAGATGGGCAGCAGCCGGTTGCCGGCGTCGATGAGCTTGCGCTTCGTCCGCTCGCCGGCGTTCTTGAGCAGCACGCGCTCGTACGCAACGCCGGAGCGGTGGTGGATCCCGTCGTCGACCGTCAGGCGGTTGCAGAGATCCTCCAGCACCGTCCCGCGCGACGCCCGCGCGATCATGCGGAAGCGGGGAATGATCAGTCGCTCGAAGAAGACCTGGATCTGAAAGACCTTCTCCTCGAGCGTCTCCGCTTCGAGCGTCAGCTGCACCAGCTTGTCGAGGTAGGGGTCCCGCTCCCCGCGGCCGCCGGCCTCGTCGATCAGCTTGAGCCACGCCTCGGTGTGGCGCGCCTCGTCCTGGACCATCGTCGTGTAATAGAGCTTCGCTTCCGGGTCGGGCGCGAGCGAGAAGAGCTGCGCGGCCATCTCGACGGCCAGCTCGTCGGCCTGAAGCTGCTGCGTGATGACGGAGCGCCACATGTCGCGCCGGCGGGCGATCTTCTGCGGCGAGCCCGTGTACTCCGGGATCGGCGGCACGTCTCCCCAGGGCAAATCGCTGACCTGCCACTCGGCTCGCTTGGCGAGCTCGTAGAAGCGCAGCACCTCTGCATAAGGGCTCCGGTCCAAATCAGGCTCCCGCTCGACGAGCTGTTCGGCCTCCATCGCGCACGAAGGCTAACGTGCGCGGCTTGGCGACGCTCATGGACGGCCGCGCGCTCGCTGGGCGAATCCGCGAGGAGATCGCCGCGGAGGTGGCGAAGCTGGGCCGACTGGGCCTGGCGACCGTGCTGGTCGGTGACGATCCGGCCTCTGACGTCTACATCCGCCTCAAGCACGAGGCCGCGGCCGAGTCGGGCATGGAGCCGCGCGATGTCCGCCTGCCGGCCGAAACCGAGCAGCAGGAGCTGCTCGACCTCGTCCGCGAGCTGAACCGGGACGACGCGGTCGACGGCATCCTCGTGCAACTGCCGCTACCGCCGCACATCGACGAGACCGCCGTCATCGCGGCCGTCGAGCCCATCAAGGACGTGGACGGCCTGCACCCGGTCAACGCCGGACTGCTCTTCCTCGGCCGGCCGGGTCACGTCCCGGCGACGCCGCTCGGAGTCATGACCCTCCTCTCCGAGTACGACGTGCCCCTGGAGGGCGCGCGGGCCGTTGTCGTGGGGAGGAGCGTGCTCGTCGGCAAGCCCGTCGCCATGCTGCTTCTGGGAGCGAACGCGACCGTCACCATGTGCCACTCGAAGACGAGAGATCTCCCGGAGCGCACGCGCGAGGCGGACGTCCTCGTGGTGGCGGCCGGACGGGCCGGGCTCGTGGGGCGGGACGGCATCAAGGAAGGCGCGACGGTCGTGGACGTGGGGATGAACGCCACCGAGGCGGGCTTGCGCGGCGACGTCGAGCCGGCGGCGGCGGAACGAGCCGGGATGATCACGCCTGTGCCGGGCGGAGTGGGGCCGATGACGATCGCGCTGCTGCTGCAGAACACTCTGCGCGCGGCGCGTTTCCGGCGCGGTTCGCTCGTCTTCCCCTTCAAGGCCTGATCCGCTATCGTTGCGGCGCCTCAAATGCAGGTCGACGGCTCGGTGCCCGGGCCGTCGTTTCACTTTGCAGCAAGGAGGACGAGCTTTGGCTCAGGGCACCGTGAAGTGGTTTTCGAACGAGAAGGGCTACGGCTTCATCACGCGCGAGGGCGGCGACGATGTCTTCGTGCATCACAGCGCCATCCAGTCGGAGGGCTACCGCTCGCTGACGGAGGGCCAGAAGGTCGAGTTCGAGGTCGTGCAGGGCGACAAGGGCCTGCAGGCGTCGAACGTCCAGCCGATCTAGTCGGGAACCGCAGCAGCTGTCGACGGGCCCCCGACCGGGGCCCGTCGCGTTTCTGGACAAGGTAGGGAAGGATCTCGGCATGGCGATCTCACCTGAGGAGGTACGGCACGTCGCGCGGCTTGCGCGCCTCCAGCTGTCGGACGAGGAGCTGGCTCGCTTCGGCGAGCAGCTGAGCGCCATCCTGGAGGCGGTGGGCAAGGTGGCCGAGCTCGACCTCGTCGACGTCGAGCCGACCGCGCACCCGCTCGACCTCGTCAATGTCTGGGAGGAGGACGAGCCGCGGCCCTCGCTGCCGCTCGAGGAGGCGCTCGCGAACGCGCCCGACCGCGAAGGCTCGTTCTTCCGCGTGCCGCCCGCATGAGCGGCGCGCGCGTCACCCGTCACGCTTCCGGCACAGACGGGTGCGCCGCGCCCGGCTACGCTGACCCCAGGGGTCGCCGGGGACCCCTTGGGGGCGCGTGGGGGGTCGGTCGATGATCGACACGCTGCGCCTCACTGCGGAAGAGGCCGCCGGGCTACTGGAGACTCGAGCCGCCTCCGGGGCAGAGCTGCATGCCGCGTATCTGGAGTCGACGGCCGAGCGCGACGGCGAACTGCACGCGTATCTGCGCACGGTCGATGCACCGGACGGCGACGGTGTCCCTATCGCGTTCAAGGACCTGATCTGCACGCGCGGCGTCGAGACGACCGCCGGCTCTCGCATCCTGAGCGGCTATGTCCCTCCCTACGACGCGGCCGTCGCCGAGCGCTGCCGCGCCGCGGGGCTGCCGCTGCTCGGCAAGACGAACATGGACGAGTTCGCCATGGGCTCGTCCACCGAGAACTCCGCGTACGGCCCCACGCACAACCCCTGGGATCCCAAGCGTGTGCCCGGGGGCTCGTCGGGCGGCTCGGCGGCCGCGGTGGCGGCGGGTCTCGCGCCGTGGGCGCTCGGGTCGGACACGGGCGGCTCGATCAAGCAGCCGGCCGCGCTCTGCGGGGTGGTCGGCCTGCGGCCCACGTACGGCACGGTGTCGCGCTACGGCATCGTTGCCTTCGCATCGAGCCTCGACCAGGTGGGCCCGATCACGAAGACGGTGCGCGACTGCGCGCTGCTCTACCGGATCATCGCCGGCCGCGACCGGCGCGACACGACGACGGTCGAGCTGCCCGAGCCGGTTGAGATTCCCGCGGGCGAGAATCTCGCGGGCCTGCGCGTGGGCGTGCCGCGTGAGCTCAACGAGACGGAGGGCATCGAGCCGGGCGTCAACGAGGCGGTCAACCGTGCAATCGAGCTCGCCCGCGAGCTCGGCGCCGAGGTAGCCGACTGCGAGCTGCCGCGCTCCGTCGAGTACGGCCTGGCGTGCTACTACCTCGTCGCGCCCTCGGAGGCCTCCTCGAATCTCGCGCGCTACGACGGCGTGCGCTACGGCCTGCGCGCCGAGGCGAACGGCGATACGCAGGCGATGTACGAGCGCACGCGGCGCGAGGGCTTCGGCGACGAGCCAACCCGTCGCATCATGCTCGGCACCTACGCGCTCTCGGCGGGCTACTACGAGGCGTTCTACGGCCAGGCGCAGAAGGTGCGCACGCTGATCCGCCGCGAGCACGAGGCGCTCTTCGAGCGCTTCGACGTCCTCCTCAGCCCGACCTCGCCGACGGTCGCCTTCAAGCTCGGGGAGAAGACCGAGAACCCGCTCGCGATGTACCTGTCGGATGTGCTGACAATCCCGTCCAACATGGCCGGGCTGCCGGGGCTGTCGATCCCCTGTGGGCTCTCGGAGGACCTGCCCGTGGGACTGCAGCTGATCGGCCCGCAGTTCTCGGAGAACACACTGTTCCGCGTCGCACACGCGCTCGAGCGCGCGCTCGCCTTCGACTACGTCCCGGAGCGCCTCCGTTGAGGGGCTCGCCCACCTGGCCGTCGCCCGCTCCCGCCGGGCGGAGCCCGGCTCCGCGGGTGACTGACGCCGCTGCCGGCACGATGCTCTCCGGGCCCGTGCTGTCACGCACTGTTCCCTCCGGCCTCGCACCGGCAGCGGCGCCCGAGGAGGCCGAGACATGAAGTGGGAACCCGTCATCGGCCTGGAGATCCACATCCACCTCAAGACGCGGACGAAGATGTTCTGCCGCTGCGAGGTGGTCTACGCCGACGAGCCCAACACACACACGTGCCCCGTGTGCCTGGCCCACCCGGGCTCGCTGCCCGTCCCGAACGCACGCGCCGTCGAGATGACGATCAAGCTCGGCCACGCGCTCGGCTGCACGATCGCGGAGCAGGCCGTGTTCCACCGCAAGAACTACTTCTACCCCGACAACCCCAAGGGCTACCAGATCTCCCAGTACGACGAGCCCCTCTGCTACGGCGGCCGGGTCGTCGTACCGGGGCCCGAGGGCGACGCCGAGGTGGGGATCGTGCGCGCGCACCTCGAGGAGGACGCCGCCAAGAACGTGCACGTGGGTGGCGCCGGCGGGCGCATTCACGGCGCCGGGCACACGCTCGTCGATTTCAACCGGGGAGGCACGCCGCTCGTCGAGATCGTCACGCAGCCCGACCTGCACTCCGCCGAGCAGGCGCGCCACTTCCTGCAGCTCCTGCGCCAGACGGTCGTCGAGCTGGGCATCTCCGACGCCGAGATGGAGAAGGGCTCGCTGCGCTTCGACGTCAACGTGTCGGTGCGGCCGGCCGGGTCGGATGAGCTGCGCACGCGCACGGAGCTCAAGAACATGAACTCGTTCGCCTTCGCCGCGCGCGGTATCCAGCGTGAGGTCGATCGTCAGATCGGCATCTACGGGGCGGGGGGCACCGTCGATCAGGAGACACTGCACTTCGACCCGGACCACGAGTCGGCGCCGCCCCTGCGCTCCAAGGAAGAGGCACAGGACTACCGCTACTTCCCCGAGCCTGACCTGGTGCCGATCGCCCCGCCGCGCGAGCTGGTCGAGCGCCTGCGCAAGGAGGTTCCCGAGCCGCCCGGAGCCCGCATCCGCCGCTTCGAGGAGCAGTACGGGCTGCCGTTCTACGACGCCGAAGTGCTGAACGGCTCCGTCGCCATGTCGCGCCTCTACGAGGGCGTCGTGGCGGCCGGTGTGGACGCGAAGAGCGCGTCGAACGTGCTCATGAACGAGTTTGCGCGCACGGGCGTCGACCCCGGCGCAGTCGACGCCGCCGAGCTGGGCAAGCTCATCGAGGCACGCTCGCGCATCCCGCGTGACCGTTTCGCGGAGGCGCTGGAAGCCAGCGGCGAGCCGGGCTTCGCAGCGGAGCGTTTCCTGGGCGACGGGCTCGTCGCCGACACAGCCGAGCTGGAGCCGCTGGTGGAGCGCGTGCTGGCCGCCAACGAAAGCGAGGTGGCCGCCTACCGTGCGGGCAAGCAGGGCCTGCTCGGCTTCTTCGTCGGCCAGGTGATGCGCGAGACCGAGGGCAAGGCCGACCCGCGTGTCGTCAACGAGCTGGTGCGCGAGAAGCTGAACGCGTAGTGCACGTCTTCCGCTACCGCGAGGGCGGCCGCAAGGTCACCCACTACGACAGCACCGCGTTCACGCACTTCCGTGTCGGCCACGCCGGTGCAAGCGTCGTCAGCTGCCTCGAGCTCGGCGCGGGTGGGGTGATCGGGCGCCACCCGGCGGCTGGCCCGCAGCTTCTCGTCGTCGTCGAGGGCGCGGGCCGCGTGAGCGGCGATGACGGCGTCGAGCGGTCGATCGCGGCGGGCGAGGCGGCATGCTGGGAGGGCGGGGAGGAGCACGAGACCCGCACCGACGACGGGCTGGTCGCGATCGTGCTGGAGGCCGAGTCGGTCGAGCCGGCGCGTTAGGCAACTGCTCAGCGCGATAGCGTGCGCAGATCAGGCACGCCACGGAGTACCTGACCTTCGAGACGCCCAACCGGCGCGACTACCTGAACATCACCGAGCGCGTCGAGGAGTTCGTGCGCAACTCGGGCATCCAGCACGGGCTCTGCCTCGTCAACCCGATGCACATCACGGCGGCGGTTTACGTAAACGACAACGAGTCAGGACTGATCGGCGACATCGACCACTGGCTGGAGCGGCTGGCACCGCACGAGCCGACCGACGCATACCGCCACAACAACGGCGAGGACAACGCCGACGCACATCTGAAGCGGCACCTGCTGAGTCACCAGGTCGTGCTGCCGATCACGGAGGGCCGTCTCGATCTCGGCCCCTGGGAGCAGGTCTTCTATGCCGAGTTCGACGGCCGGCGTCGCAAGCGAGGTTCTGAAGGCGATCGGCGAGTGACCGGCACGCTTGTACCGGTGACGTGGCGGTTACGACGTACGGAGGTTCTCTGGCTGCGCTTGAGCAACGGCGCCTGAAGGGCTCTCGCTTGGCCCGGTGGTGAGCGCCGTGAGCATGCCGGCCAGGTCACGAGTCTCAGCACGGGGAAGAGCAGGAGGGCGACCGCGGCACCCAGGCGAGTCAGGGCGAGGTCCCGGCGCCCCCGGAGCACCCGTTCCCAGTCGAGCAGTAGGTTGCGCGCGTAGAACGCCGGCGCAGCCAGCGGACCGAGGCGCAGCAGCGGACGCTCACGAAGCCTGTCGTCCACCTAGCAGGCGGCCACTGCGTCATAGCCCTGGCGGTAACGCTCGCGGAAGAACGGCTGCACCTCGTGGCGAACGGCGGCCTCCGGGACCATCGTGACCGGAGTGCCGTGGCGCAGCAGTGTCTGTGCGTGCGCGAAGCAGCGGCAGCGCATCGGCCCGGCCGGGATCGGCACGTCTGCGAGCAGGTCGCGCTTGAAGCCACAGTTGTTGGACGCGTAGCAGCCCAGCACCCTGCGTCCACGCGGCAGCAAGAACCCGAAGTCCAGAACGGTGGCGACGGCTGCCATGTAGCCGCCGTCGTAACGCGTGAAACCGCCGGTCGCCTGCGCTTCGCCTCGCCGGAGCGGGGACAGGTGGTGGTCGAGCCAGCCGGGAGCGGGGAGGCAGTCTCCGTCCAGGAACAGGACGTACACGCCGCGCGCCGAGGCGGCGGCCTTCTGCTTGGCCCCGTCGTAGTCCAGCCCCTGCACGTCAACGTGCCGCACGCGGGGAAAGACCCCGCAGCAGCGCAGTGACGTCGGGCTGCTCTCCGTAGTCGGCGACAAGCACCTCACCCCGCCCGTGAGCCGACACCATCTCGTCGGCGGCGGCCACAACTGCCCGCAGGCGCTCGAGCTCCGAACCCTCGGAGTGCATGTAGGTCTCGACGACCACGCTGACCTCCACCTTGTCCATCCCGCCCGCCACCGCGTCTGCATCCTCCCAGACCACCGGACCGGTGACGTCGAATTCGTCTAGAGCACGCCGCAGGCGCGGGCGGTGTTCGGCCACGGGTGGAAGCCGCGGCCCGATCGGTACGCGCGTTCTGCGACCCACATCTGCTCGACCGGCGTCCAGCGGTCCGCGGTTCCCTTGCGGCGCAGAAGCTCCCGGCCGTAGAGGCGCTGGAACGAGATGTCCATCTGCAGTCCGCCGTAGTAGGGCGGGTTCGGATCGCGCCAGTGCGCCTCGTTGCGCTGGATGCAGCGCCAGGTGCGCTCATGCGGCGGGTTCTGGGCTCGACGGTGCGCCTTGGTCGCGCGCTTCCTCCAGAAGTCGAGCAGCCAGCGGCGGTACTCGTGCTTCGCCCAGCGCTCGTGGTGCCTCGTCGCCGTGCGCCGCACACCCATCAGTGTCTGCCAGCGCCACGTCGTTTCCCGATACTCGACGATCTCGTCGACAACCGGCAGGTGCGCCTCCTTGCCGTGCGCAGGTGCCACGGTCAGCGCTGGCATGGCGAGCGCAAGCAGACATAGAACGATCTTCTTCACGCAGTACCCCCTGATCGGGAACGTCGGCCGCATCCGGCGCGCAGCAGCGCTGCCGGCGACGGAGCTGCGAGCGCCTCCCTGCGCCCACAACTCCTCGTTGTTCTCGCTCCGGGGGTGAGACGAAACCTCCGAAGGGGAAGTTAGGGCTGTTCGGTACGAAAGCCGTGCGCAGGCCAGAGTGCGGCCAGCAAGAGCGCGTACAGCCCCACCAGAATGAGGTCACGAACGAGAACGAGCCAGGTCACGTCGCCCAGGAACACCAGCTCCGTGTAGCGGGACGGGAACCACAGCTGCGTCAGCACGAGCGCGCCCGCGAGCAGCGCATTTGCGGCCATTCCGACCCGCCCCGCAACGAGGGGTACCAGCGGCACCAGCCAGATCAGGTATTGCGGGGAGAGCACCTTGCCGAATGCAACGAACCCGACCACGGCACACACCGAGGCGAGCAGCAGACGATCGATGCTCGCCGACCCGCGCCCGAAGGCTACCCAGACCACGAGGACGCTCAGGGCCGCGAGGGCGAGGGACAGCGCAGCAAGCACGTCCGGCAACGATCCGGCAAGCCCCTGTGATCCGACGCTGTCGACGACCGTCGGCTCATAACTGCCCAGCTTGTCGGCGGCGAGGAGCAGCGCCGAGCCGAGACTCTCCATCTGCAGCCCGCGGCCGAGTGTCTGAGCATCAGCGGTCCGCTCCAGGCGATCGCCGCTCAGCGTGAAGGGCACGATCAGGGCCGTGCAGAGCGCTGCGAACGCAAGCGCCGGAGCAAGCGCCGCCCGGCGGCCGTGCCTCCGCACAAGGTAGATGAGAGCGAGGGGGAAGATCACGACGGGATAGAGCTTCGTGACCGTCCCGAACGCGAGCGCACCAGTACCCAGCAGCGGCCGCCCGCTCACGAGCGCTGCGAGGCCCGCTGCCGTGAGCGCCGCCGGCCAGAGGTCGTAGCGACTGAGGACGACCGACCCGAGCGCGAGGGGAGCCAGGCCGATGAACGCGACCGCGGCGAAGAGGCGCACGCGGCCGGCACCGGCGGCGCGCAGGGTGAGAGCCACGAACGCGATCGCAGCCTCGCCGCAGAGCAGCATGAGGAACTCGAACGCAGCGCGGTAACCGTCATGCGAGGCGAGCGCGGGCAGGACGAAGACCGGTAGCGCACCCGGCGGGTACCCGACGCCGAAGTCCCGGTACGGGATGTCACCGCGAAGAATCCGCTCTCCGTAGGCCTCGTAGAGGCCGGTATCGGGGATCTCTCCCAGGTAGAAGAAATCGAGATGAAGCAGCGACCAGCTGGCCACCAGGAGCAGAAAGCCGAGGATGATCGCCGCCGTGGTCGCGACCGGACCGAGGGCTTGGGTGCCGGGCGGTCCTGGCTTAGCGTTCATGCATGGTGGAGAGCTTGAACAAAGGCGTCCTCGTCATCATCGGCGACCCGCAGGCGCGAGGCGGCCTTCAGACGCAGATGCGCGCTCTCGTGGACGCGTTCAGCCAGGAACGCGAGACCACGGTCCTCAGCTGGCACCGCAGGGCGCGACGAGGCAGCACGAGGCAAGGAGCGTGGACGTTGATCGAAGCTCAGGCACTCGCCTCCTGGGGGAGGGACCATCGGCCCGCCGTTGAGCGGGTCAACACGGCCGTGTCAATCACCTCGGGCGTCCTCGCGGCCCTGCGCGCACGCGGACGCTGGTCGTCCGTGCTGGCTGCGGGCCTCAACCCGGAGGGAGTTGTCGCGGCACTCAGCGCACGCCCACTTGGACGGCCGTACGTCCTGACGCCGTGGGCGGCGGGACCGCAGGGGAATGTCGGGATGCTCATGCGATCGTCGCTCGGGCCGTTGTGGTGGCGCCTGCTGCGCAGCGCCACAGGCTTCGTGGCCCAGACGAACGAGATTGCAGACGAGCTGCGCGGCCTCGACCCGCCGGTCGAGCGCGTGCACGTGCTCCCCACCGGCGTCGATCTCCAGGCTTTTTCGCCGTCCGACCAAGCGAAGCGGGACGGGGCGAAGGAAGCATTGGCGCTCGGCTCGTGCGGCGTTGCGTTGTTTCTCGGCCGGCTCGACCTGCGCCACAAACGGCTCGACCTGCTGCTGGACGGTTGGGATCGCGCCCGACCGCCCGGCTGGCGGCTGGTGCTTGCCGGCGACGGTCCGGATCGCGAAGCCGTTCGGAAGCTCGCGGAACGCGTCGATCCCCCGGTGCTTCTGCTGGGCTGGCAAGACGATGTTCGACCGCTGCTCGATGCGGCCGATCTACTCGTGTTGCCCACGAACTCGGAGGGGTTCAGCAACGCCGTCGCCGAGGCGATGGCCTCCGGCCTGCCGGTCCTCGTCTCGGACACGGGCTGGCAGAACGGCCTTGACGTGAAGGGCGTCGTGCCAGTTCGGAACGAACCGGGCGCCTGGGCCTCAATCCTGCACGAGCTCGCCGCAGAAGAGGAACGCCGCCACGTGCTGGGCAGGGAGGCCCGCAGCTGGGCAGAGCGGAACTGCGACATCCGTAAGCGCGCTCGCGCGATCGGCGATCTCCTCGACGCGTAGAGCATGGCGACGTGGCCGAATCTGTTCCTGATCGGGGCCGCCCGAGCGGGCACGACTTCCCTCTACCACTGCCTCCGCCAGCACCCGGACATCTATATGTGCCCCGTGAAAGAACCGCAGTACTTCTCGCCGACTCCTTTCGGCCCGCAACCGCGGACCGTCTACCTAAGCAGCGACGAGGCGTACCTGAGGCTCTTTCTCGGCGCCCGCAGCGAGCGGCTCGTCGGCGAGGCGAGCACGTCGTACCTTGCCGACCCTGAGTCGCCCCGGCTGATCCACTCGGTTTCGCCTCGAGCAAAGATCCTCGTCATCCTGCGCGAGCCTGTCGACCGTGCGTACTCGCACTTCCTGCTCGCTGTGGGCGAGGGGAACGAGCAGCGGCCGTTCGGGCGCGCTGTGCGCGAGGCGATCGGCGGGCGCATGCCCGGGTATGCGCACCACGGCCTTTACTGCGAACAGCTGCAGCGCTATCTCGAGCTGTTCGGCGAGCAGGTGCACGTGCTCATCTATGAGGAGGTCTTTCGCGACCTCCCTGCGACGCTCAGAGAGACGTTCGCCTTCCTCGAAGTCGACCCGGCCGAGGCCGACCGGATGCCGCTGATGAAGCACAACGTGTACCCGCGGCCACGCAATCGGCTCACACGCACGCTGGTGCGCGTCGGCGCGTCTCTGCGTCGGCGTTCCGATCGCTCGCTGCTGCCCATGTCCATCCGTCCCTATGTGCGGCATCTCGTGCTCACGACCGGCGAGAAGCCGCCGATGGATCCCGAAGCGCGTCGCTACCTGGTGGAGCTCTACGCTTCCCAGCAAGCGTGCATCGAGGCGCTGCTCGGACGCAAGCTTCCCTGGGCCGATGTCGACGAGCAATGACCCGCCGCGGATCTCGGTCGTGCTTCCCGCTTACCGCGCGTGGCACACCCTGCCGGTTGTTCTGGACGCGCTGCAGGGACAGGTCGCACGCTCCGACCGCGAGGTGGTGCTGGTCGAGAGCTCGGCCGAGCAGTCGCAGGGAGAACTCACTCGGCGCTGGCCCTGGGTGCGCTTCATCGCACTCCCCGAGCGAACGCTCCCGGGTGCTGCTCGCAATATCGGCGTCCGTGCGGCGCGCGGGAGCCTGATCGCGTTCCTGGACGCGGATGCCGTCCCACTGCCGGGGTGGCTCGATCAGCTCGAGCGCGCGGTCGGCCCCGGCGTCGAGGCGGTGGGCGGTGCTGTGCTGAATGGCACGCCGCGGAGTGCCACCGGGACGGCCGGATACCTCCTTGAGTTCGCCGAGTGGTTTCCGCGGCGCCGTCCCCCGATCGAGCACGCGGCGAGCTGCAATTTGCTTGTACGGCGCGAGGTTCTCGCGCGGGCCGGCGGATTCCGAGAGGACGTCTGGCCCGGTGAAGACACAATCCTCACCTTCGGGCTGGCGCGCTCGGGTCAGCTCGAATTCGCTCCGCGCGCGATCGTCTGCCACCTGAATCGAACCGGACTACAGGCGTTCGTCCAGCATCAGCGCCGGCTCGGTGTCGGATTCCGGGTCATCTGCGAGACCGTCGAGTTCCCGCGCCGGCGCCTCATCATGCGCTCCCCGACGCCGCTGCTCGCAGTCCTACGGTTGGGCGCGCTCGCGAGACAGCTCACACGTGACCCGCGCCAGGGCCTTGTCGCCGCGCCGCTGCTGCCGCTGCTGGCCGTGGGGGCGACGGCCTGGGCGGCGGGCGTGCGTTCTTGACCAGATCAGTGGAGGCCGAGCCCGGAGGCCTCGCCCAGCGCCGGCGCCGGCGCGACGGGGGAACGCGTGGCGCGCAGGAAGATCGGGAGGACGACGGCGAGCTGCAGTCCGTACGCGAGCGAAGAGGCCGTCGCTGCGCCCACGGTGCCGAAAGGTGGCACGAGTGCGAGCGCGAGTCCGGCCTTCGCGATCACGGTGAACGTCGCGATGCCGGCGATCGTCCACACACGTCCCCGGCCCTGGAGGTCTGCGCCGAGGACGAAAGTGGCCGCAAGCGCCATGGCACCCGGCAACAGGACGCGCAGTGGCTGTCCGGCCGGGGCGAAGTCCGACCCGAAGAGCAGCTCCACGAGGAACGGCCCGCCGAGTGCGAGCGGAACAGCCCCTACGAAAGCGAGCAAGAGGGCCGCACGCACCGCCTTTTCGGCACGATCGCGCCCGGCGTGAGGATCGAGCGCAGTACTGGCTGCCGTGAGCGGAAAGAGGACGGCCGCGATCGCCACACCGCCGTACGTGAGGAGCTCCGCGACGCCGAACGCGACTGCGTAGTGCCCTACGTCGCTCGCGTCGCCAAAAGCGCGCAGGACGACGATGTCCAGGCGCAGGTGAACCTGCGTGAGGAGGAGGATCAGTGACTGGGACGCGCCAAAGGCGAGCAAGGTCGTCGCGAGGCCCCGCGGTCGCGCAGGCGTGCCGCAAGTGCTCCTCAGCACCAGTGCGATCGCGGCGCAACCCAGCAGCCAATGCAAGAGCCAGGCAACCAGTGCGAGGCGCACGTTGACGCCGAGTACCCAGGCGAGCGGGAGTAGTCCCACGAACAAGGCGTCGCGGGTCCCGAGCATGCGCCGAAACCACGCCTCCTGCCCGACTCCACGCAGCGCGTTGAGCCCCTGCGAGTAGAAGGCGATGAGCGGGATCGACCCGCAGGCGAGCACGATCTCGACCCGCTCGAGGCCGTGCCAGCCCGCCGCCAGGAGGCCCCCGCCCAGCGCGAGCGCGAGTGCCGTCCCCGTGCCGAGCACTACCGCGACGGAGCCGAAGAGCTGGTCGGGACGGATCGTGTGCCGCTGCCTGTAGAAGACGGCCGCGCGCCCGATTCCGAAGCCAGCCGGCACGGCGACCAGCATCGCCAGCACGCGAGCGAGCTCGAAGTCACCGCGGCCGCTTGGGCCGAGGCCGCGCGCGAGTATGAGCCCGGCCGCCGAGCCGGCAAGCACCGCCAGCGCGAGGGCGGTCATGGTTCCGGCCGCATCGCGCGCCGTCTCACTGCGCCTGCCTGCCGACACGTACAGGGCAAGCCGCCGCGCCAGCTCATGCGCCGTGCCGCCGACCAGCCCAAGCGAGTAGCCGAGGTGCGTGGCCAGGAACAGCGCGAGCGCCGCCGGCGCCGCGTGGACGCGGCCGAAGTAGAGCGAGGCGACCGCGAGCAGAAGCAAATACAGGCCGACCGCGGCCAGCCCCAGCAGCGGCGCGAGGAACGCCACGGCGAGCACAGTGGCGAGCAGGAGCGTTGGCAGCGTATAGACGAGCTGGCGCACCGAGAACGCCCGCACGAGCATCTGGCCGCGCCCGAAGCCGTACTTCGCCATCTGCCGGAGGTGTGCGCCGAGCCCGCTGCGCCTGCGGTGGTAGACGGACAGCTCGGGGCGGTACTCGATCCGCGCCCCGCCGCGCCGGAGGCGGGCGAGGAGTTCATTCTCCTCCGCGCTCGCGAGCACCTCGTCGAATGGCGGCACTGGGAGCGCAGACCTCCGGACCGCCAGGTTGCAGAGCATCAGGTTTCTGCCGTGTCCAGCCCTCGATGGTGCCCGCCGGTAGCGCCTGCGGAGCGGGCCCGTGCCGAGGGCGGAGGAGAGGACTCGCCCGGCGAGCCGCTCGAACCCGGGTGATGCGGGCGGCGTCACGTTGGGGCCACCGGCGGCGGCGATCGAGTCGTCCGCTAAGACGCCAAGAGTCTGCTCGATCAGGTCGGGCGGCACCTCGACGTCGTCGTCGAGAAAGAGCACGATCGGCGCGGTTGCCTGTTCGATGACCGCGTTGCGCGCTTTGGCCGGCGACGCACGTGTCAGAGGGATCACAGTGGCAACCGGCAGCAGGCGGGTGGCGAGGGTACGTACGCCCGGCGCCGCTGCGCGGCCGTTCACCCCGAGCAGCACCTGCGCGTGGTCGAGTCCGCGCGCGTCGTTCAGGCTGCGCAGGAAGCGTGCGAGCGCGAGGGATGGGCCGCGTGTGATCGCGACGATCGACACGTCGACTCGTGCCGCATTGCCGGACGCCGCCTTGCCCACACCCCTCCTCCGCCGCGCTACTCCGCCTGAGAATGACCGAAAACGCACCCGTTTGCACAGCGACTGCAGGGTTAAGGGGGTGGCGAAGCGCTCTGTAACACGTTAGATTCCCGGGCGACAGGGCGCAGTGACTGCGGTGTGCCCCGCTGTCGCGTTGCGCTACTGCGGTGTGGGGAGGAGGACCATGAAGCGGAGAAGTCTTCTAGCGGCCCTCGGTGTGACAGGGGCGGCCGTCGTGCTCGCCGGCGCGGGCGCCGGCGTCGCCGGGAAGCTGCAGGCCGATGACGCCTATGCCATCGCCGCGGTGAAGGTCGACCCGAGCAAGGTCGACCGGACGCCGGCGACATCCCACGCAGCCGCGTTGCGCGCGATGCGCGCCGTGCGCGCGCTCGCGCAGCTACAGGGTTTACGCGCCATCAAGCGGCAGCTCCGCAAGCTCGGCCTCGACCCTAATCGGGCCGTGATCCAGCGCGGGCGCTGGAACTACGCCGGACCCGACTGCCCGGGGCGGGCGTGGACGTGCACGAAGGGCTCCGGGGTCGTCATCCAGCTTGCCGACGGCGGCGGGAGCGGGGGCGGAAACGAGTTCAAGTGCAGTCCGTCGTATCCCAGCCCGCCACCTAGTCCGGGCACCAGCAAGCTCCAGAACAGGTGCTACGTCGTTCAGGTGAGCACGGCGGGCAACAACACGGCCGAGTGCCGCATCCGCAACCGCCAGTCGACGGTCACGCAGTCCTGCACGATCACCCAGACGAGCACGACGGGTAACAACAAGGCGACCGTCTACCAGGAGGCCATCCAGAGCGGCTCGACCGCCACGCAGGAGGCCGAGGTCAGCCAGACCGCGACCGGCAGCGGCAGCAACAGCCTGTTCGCCACGCAGGTGATCGGACAGATCGCCTCGAACAGCAACGTCGCGTCGCAGTCGCAGACCGGCCGCCAGTTCCTGTCCGGATCGCAGACGGCCAGCACGGGCAACAACACGGCCGACGTCAGCCAGAACGTCGGGCAGCGCGCGTTCGTGCAGAACTCGCCTTCGACGACGCAGACGCAGTTCGCCTACCAGACGATCGTCGGAGACGGCACCGCCGGCCCGGGCTTCACGCCGACACAGAACCCGGGCATCGACCAGTCGACGCTCGCCGGCGACAACTTCGCGGACGTCGACCAGCGGCAGGGCCAGAGCCTCGAGGGGCGCCAGGTCAACACTCTCACGCAGAACCAGAACTTCACCGCCGGTGACGCGCTGTGCTCCGAGAAGATCGCGAACACGTGCGCCATCGTCGAGCAGGTGGAGTCCGGCGCCGGAGACAACAGCCTGACCGCCCATCAGATCACGCTCCAGGACGAGCGGGTGAAGAACGTCCCGGCCGGCGGGCTGAACCAGAACATGGGCACCGCCACCGGGGGGCTCGACGGGAGCGTCTTCCAGAACGGCCTGTCGACGACCGAGATCGACCAGGATCACCTGCAGAACTGGGTCGGCCCTTCGGGCGGCGGCGGCGCGCGCATCATCGACCCGCGCTGCTGTCAGCAGCAGATCGGCGATCCGGGCAGCACGGTAGACATCGACCAGTTGGCCTACCAGCAGGGACCGGTCAACGGCCTCGAACAGGCGACGAACGCCGTCGAGTGCGGGTCGGTCGGCACGTGCAACACGCACAGCGTCATCGACCAGGTGACTGCGTTCTCCGAGGTGAACTGCTCGAGCAGCGGCATCGGCCAGGCGTGCATCTACGAGCAGGAGTGCACCGAAGAGACGTGCAACTTCCCAGGCTCGACGACTGTCCCCGAAACGACGACTATTAGCTTCCTGAGCTCGGAACAGGAGTAACCGTGTGGGGCCGGCTTAGGCCGGCCCCACACCTATCCGCGCCAGCTCGCGCTCGATCTCGCCGAGCGGGCTGCGCGCATCCATGGGCAGGAACGTCCCGCGCGCGAGCGCGAGCTGCTCTCGCGCCAGCTCCTCGTCGCCGAACTGCAGCAGCACGCGGGCGAACGCGATGCGCGCCTCGCCGAGCTCGATCGCCAGGCGCTGCTCCTCGAGGAGCTCCACTGCCGCGGCGAAGCCCGCCACGGCGGCGTCCGCGTCGTCCTCGGCCGACGCCAGTAACCCCTGGGCGATCCGGAGCTCGGCCTGCGCGTACGCGTCCTCCTCCGGAACGTTCCGGCCGGCGAACTCCGTGAGTTCGCGTGCATCGTCGAGCCGCCCCTGCCTGACCAGAGCCTCGACGAGATAGCGGTACGTCTCGAGCACCAGCCAGCCGCCGCTGTCCAGGGCGAGCGGGACGGCCTCTCTCAGCCACTCCTCGGCACGCACTGGGTCGCCCTTCGCAAGCGCGTAGACGGCGAGCGCGCGCGCCAGGTTCTGGATCTGGAAATAGCTGTCGCTTGTCCGCTCGAGCCAGTCGCGGGTCTGCAGCGCAAGCCGCTCGGCATCCTCCACGTCACCGCGGTAGTACTTGGTCAGCCCGAGCAGGAAGGTGGCCCGCGCCTCGTCCTTGAAGGAGCCCAGCTCGGAGGCGAGAGCCGCGCAGCGGATCAGTTCTTCCTCGGCCGCGGCCAGCTGGCCCATCTGGAAGAGGAAGAAGCCGAGGCGGAGATGACCCTCGACGCGCAGTTGGCGGTCGCCGAGCACCTCCGCGGTCGAGAGCCCGCGGCGAACCTGCTCCACCGCCGCGTCGTGGTCGCCGTCGAAGTCCGCCCGCAGCGTCCCGGTCTCGTAGCCGGCGCGGATCTCCAGCACCTGGTCGCCGACCTCGACGGCGAGCCCCGACGCCTCGTTGAGCCGCCGGCGAGCATCCGCTGCGTGCCCCTGCTTCTGGTCGATGTTGGCGAGGGCGATGAGCGCCGCGCAGCGCACCCGCGGACGCCCACGCGCGAGCGCTTCCTTGCACACCGCGCCGAGCTCCTTGCGCGCGGAGCGAAGATCGCCGAGCGCGGTGAGCATCCGCCCGTACGGAAGCCGCAGATCGAGCGCCTGCGCATCGTCCGCGGCGACGAGCTCCAGCGCACGCTCGTAGAAGCGGGCCGCCTCGCGCATGCCTTCCCGGCGCTCGGCCTTCTCGGCAGAGAGCTTCAACGCTTCCACGGCGCTCTGCACGGGAGCCTCCACGGGGCTCTTGGCAACCGAGCGCGCCAGCCTGCACGCCTGCTCCAGGTGGTACGCAAGGATCTCGACGTAGTCGTCGTCGGTGCCCGTCAGCTCGACGAGCCAGTCGGAGAAGCGGACGTGCAGCTCCGCGCGGCGCCCCTTCGGCAATCGCTCGTAGGCGACGTCGCGGATGAGGATGTGTTTGAAAGCGAACTCCCGCTCGCCCGCCATCGTCGTCTCGCTGCGGGGGTGCACGAAATCGCGGCGCTCGAGCTCGGAGAGGCTGGGCCCGACGTCACCTGGGCCGTCGAGGCGACGGACGGCGCCCACCCAGAAGACGCCGCCGACGACGGACGCCCGCTGCGCAACCTGCTTCTCGCGCGCGGCGAGCGCGTCGAGGCGGGCGCCGATCAAGGCCTGGAGGCTGTCGGGTACCGGCATTGACGCGAGATCGGCGTCCGCGCCGAGGCCGCCGGAGTCGGCGAGCATGCGCACCGTCTCCTCCAGGAAGAGGGGGTTCCCGGCGGCGTTGGCGAGCAGCGCCTCGACGGCCTCCTCACGGATGCCGGCGGAGCCGACGAGCTCGTGCAGGAAGTCAGCGCTCTCACCCGGCGCCAGCGCGTCCAGCTCCAGGACGTGGCGGATCGTGTCGGCGTGGGCGAACTCCGGGTCCATGTCACGGAACTCGGGCCTCGCGGTCGCGATTACCAAGATCGGTGCGCGGTCGACGTGGGCGATGGAGCTGATCAGCTCGAGCAGGGTGGGCTCGGCCCAGTGGAGATCCTCGAAGACGAGCACGATGGGGCGTTCCCGCGACAGGAGCTGCAGGACGCGCCGCAGGCCCCAGTGCAGCTCTGCCTGCGAGATCTCGTCCGCCGAGTAGGTGCCGCGCGGCGTGGTGGGGACGCCGATCAGGTTGGCGAGGGCGGCCGCCATCGTGCGGAGCTCGTCGGGGTTTTCGGTGGGCAGCCGCTCGAGCAGTGCACCGAGCTTCTCCGTCACGGCCGGCGGCTCGTCGTCGTGAAGGATGCCGGCGGCGCTTTTGAGGATCTCGTCGACCGGCCAGTACGTCATGCCCTCGCCGTACGGCAGGCAGCGTCCCCAGTGCACATCTGCGTCTGTCTCGACCTGCTCGCAGAGGGCGAGGAGGAGCCGCGTCTTGCCGATCCCGGGCGGCCCGAGCACGATGGCGAGCTGCGGCAGCGACGACGCGAGGGTGTGTTGCCAGATGACGGCCAGGTGCTCGAGTTCCTCGACTCGTCCGACGAGCGGCGTTTCCGCAGAGGGACGAATGGGTGCCTGCTGCTCGCCGAGCACCTCCCAGATGGGAATCGGCTCGGCCTTCCCCTTTGCTTCTACGGGCGGTGCCTCGCGGTACTCGAAGACGTCGGCGGTTGCACGGTACGTCGCCTCGCCCACGACGATTCCGTCGATGGGTGCGCCGCCCTGCAGGCGCGCCGCGGTGTTCATCACATCGCCGGCGGCCATACCCTCGCCCTCGCTTGCGCGAGCATCCAGGACGACGAGCGCCTCACCGGTGTGCACGGCGGTGCGCAGATGGAGCTCCAGCCATTCGTCCTCGGCGTTCAGCTGGGTGACCGCCTCACGGACTGCGAGCGCCGCCCGCACCGCGCGCTCTGGGTCGTCCTCGTGCGCGACGGGGGCTCCGAAGACGGCGACGACCGCGTCGCCGATGAACTTCTCGACCGTGCCGCCGAACGACTCGAGCTCGTGCCGGACCCGCGAGTAGTAGGGAGCGAGCCGGGCGCGCACGTCCTCGGGATCGAGCTGCTCCGCGCTCGCCGTCGAGCCGACGATGTCCGTGAAGAGCGCCGTGACGACCTTGCGCTCCTCGCCGGGCAAGACCTCGGGCTCGGCGGGGGCGGCCGCCAGAGCCGTGCCGCACTCGAGGCAGAACTTCGCCCCGGCCGGGTTGTCGGCTCCGCAACTCGGGCACGCTGCCGCCGCGAACGGCGTCCCGCACTCGAGGCAGAACTTGGCTCCCTCCGGGTTGTCCTGGCCGCATACACGACACGCCGGCATGGATCGAGTGTACGTCCGCAGAACCCGCTTCACGAGGCGGAATCCGCGCCCGCGCCCGTTAAGCTCCGCATGGCGTGGCTGCCACCGAGGAAACCGCCAACGTCCTGGCGCGGCTTGCCCTGTTCGCCGACCTGACGCTGCCCGAGCTTCAAGAGGTCGCGCACACGTTCGGCGAGGCAGTGTTCCCGGCCCGAACACGCGTACTGCGCCGTGACCTGAGCGGCCCCGCGTTCTACGTGATCGGCGAGGGCGAGGCGAGCGTCTCCATCGAGGACCGCGAGCTCGCGCGCCTGGGGCGCGGTGACTTCTTCGGCGAGATCTCGGTCCTCACCGGACAGCCGCCCGCCGCCGATGTGGTGGCGACCACGCTCCTCCACTGCTTCACGCTGCCGGGTCCCGAGGTGGAGGGCTTCCTGCTCGGCCACCCCCGCGTGATGTTCCGGATGCTCCAGTCCGAAGCGCGCAGGCTGCGGCTCGCCAACCAGTGGCAAGGGTAAACGACCGCCCCGGCGGCCCCGGCGACTACGACGTGGTCGTCGTGGGGAGCGGGCCGGGCGGGCTCCAGACGAGCTATTGCCTGATGCAGCTCGGCATCCGGCACGCAGTCATCTCCTCCGACGACCGCCCGGGTGGCATGTTTCGGCGGTATCCCATCTTCGAGCGCCTGATCAGCTGGACGAAGCCCGACGCGCTCGTGGAGCGCGGCACTCGCGAGTACGAGCGCTACGACCACAACAGCCTGCTCGCTACCGAGCCCCACGCGGCCGCACTCGTGCCGGAGTTCATGGACCGCTCCTTTGACGTGCCGTCGAGGGCGGAGATGGAGGCGGCTCTCGCCTGCTTCGCCGAACGGGCCGGGATTGCGGTGCGCTACGGGTGTGAGTGGCGAGCGACGCGCCGCGAGGAAGACGGCTTCGTCCTCGAGACCGGCGACGGCGAGTACCGTTGCCGGGCGGTCGTCTTCGCGGTGGGTGTCACCGAGGCATGGAAGCCGGGCGTACCGGGGCTCGAGCTGGCGCCCCACTATGTCGAGACGCGCCGGCCGCACGAGTACCAGGGCCGCCGCGTGGCCATCATCGGCAAGCGCAACTCCGGCTTCGAGATCGCCAACGGCCTGCTGCCGTGGGCGCGCGAGGTCGTGCTTCTGTCGCCGCGTCCTGTCGAGACTGCCAGGCTGGCGCGCGCGGTCGTGCGCACGCGTTACCTCCAGCCCTACGACGAGTACGTGCGCGGGGTGGGAGGCGCCTTCGTGCTCGACGCCTCGATCGAGCGCGTCGAGCGACATGCCGGCGGCTTCCGGGTTGTCGCGCAGGGGACAACGCGGCCCGGACCCATTACCGTCGAGGCCGACGACGTCGTGGCAGCGACCGGGTTCCGCACGCCTCTCCTCGACTTGCCGGCGCTCGGGCTCGCGACGGTCGCAGAGGGCCGCATTGCGGCGCAGACGCCCTTCTTCGAGAGCGTGTCCGTGCCAGGCCTGTTCTTCGCGGGCAACGCCACCCAGGGCGCTGCGGGTGTGCTCAAGCACGGCCTCTCGCCGAGCTCGTCGTCCGTGAACGGGTTCCGCTACAACGCGCGCGTGCTCGCGCGGCATCTGGCCGAGCACCACTTCGGCCGCGAGCCGGTCCGCCCGCTCATCGAGCCCGGCGAGGTGGTCCCCCGGCTCCTCCGCGAGCTGGGCCATGCACCCGAGCTCTGGATCCAGAAGGGCTACCTCGCGCGCGTGCTGTCGGTGGACGATCGGGACGGCATCCGCGACGAGGGTGTCGTGCCGCTGGCGCACTTCATGGACTCCGGCGGCCCCGATGCCGTGGCAGCGACCGTGGAGCTCGACGCGGAGTCAGCCATCGTTCCGGTCGTCTACGTGCGGCGCCTGGGGAGAACGGCCGAGCATCCTCTTCCGCCGCAACCGATGCACGTATTCGAGGGCGACGAGTACGCACGCGAGCTGGAGCTCGTGCTGCGCCCACTCCTAGGCTCTTGACGCGCCCGATGGCGCAGTTCCACTTCGATCCCGCGACCTATCTCGAGTCCATGCGTGCCGAGCTTGGCCGCTACGACGAGCTCCAGCAAGCGGTCGCCGAAGCCAGCGCCGCCATCGAGGCGGAGCGCATCCTCGACCTCGGTACAGGTACTGGTGAGACGGCGCGCCTGCTGCTCGACCTCCATCCACGCGCAAAGCTCGTCGGCATCGACGTCAGCGCGGCGATGCTGGACGAGGCACGGCGGGCTCTCCCCGCCGACCGCACCGACCTGCATGTGGGTCGGCTCGAGGACACGCTCCCGCAGGGGCCGTTCGATCTCGTCGTCTCGGCGCTCGCCGTCCATCATCTCGAGGCGCATGGCAAGCGAGACCTTTTCCGGCGCGTAGCTCACGCTCTACGCCCAGGCGGCCGATTCGTGCTCGGCGACGTAGTCGTTCCAGAACGACCCGACGACGCGGTCGCGCCACTGACCGCCGGATTCGACCTCCCCGACAGCGTCGGCAACCAGCTCGCCTGGTTCGAGGAGGCCGGCCTGACTGCGGAGCTCTTCTGGGCCTGGAGAGACCTGGCCGTGCTTCGCGCTACGTCGCCCGTCAAACACTGAGCAGCCTGTGGCTCTGACCCGTAGCCCTCGGACGGCAGCCACCGCCGGAGGCGGGCTCTGCCCGCCGCAGGCACAACGCGGCCCCGGCGCGTCTGACTTCTAACCCCTCGAAAGTCGTCATGTCGCCGGCGAAGCCGGCGACGGACTTTCGAGGGCGAACTAGCGCCGCTCGGACTGGGCTTCGACAAGCCGGCATGCCAGCACGCGCAGCAGCGCGCGTGCGACGGCCGGCTCGTTCTCGATCAGCTTCTCGAACGTGAGACGCTCGATGGCGAGGCAGCGCACCGGCGTCTTCGCCCGAACGCGCCCCGTGCGCACCGTGTGCGCGAGGATCGAGAGCTCACCGAAGGATTGTCCCGGGCCGAGCTCGTGCTCGCGCCCGTCGTGAGTCTCCACAACGACGGTTCCCTCGCAGATGACGAAAACGCCGGATGCCGGGACGCCGGGCTCGATCATGACGGTGCCGGCGGGGGCGTCGTACTCGGTGACCGCACCGGCCACCTGCTCGAGCGTCTCGTCGCTGAGGTCGTGGAACAGGTCGCTCTTGCGCAGGAACTCCAGGTGCTCGGTCGTCGCTGCCACCGTGGGTTGTCTCATATCACCTGGCGCCACGCGGCCGCGCCACGAAGCCGCCGTAGAGGAGCAACACGGCTGCGGCGGCGAAGCCGGCGGTCTCGGCCGCGCCCAGCCCGGCGAGCGCGCTTCCGAGTGCAGCGAGCGCCACGCCGCCCACGATCAGGGCATTGCCGAGCGGACGCCGCCGGATGCTCCGCAACGCGACCACCAGGACTGCCAGGGTTCCGACCGAGTTGCCTGCGACTGCCAGCACGCGAGCAGGGAAGACGTCGAGATGCTCCTGCGCCTCGGGGATCGAGGTGCCCCGCACGGGCTCCGTGAGTGGCTCGGCGACCGCCACGCCGAGCGCCAGCCCCACGTAGACCAGTGCAACCGGAATGACCCAGCGCCGTCCCGTGAGCAGCAGCGAGCCGAGCCCGAGCAGCGCGGCGGTCAACAGGCCGCCGAACAGGTAGTAGACGCGGAATGCCGCCTCGCCCCACCCGTATGCGGCACCCCACGCCAGTGCGCCAGTCGCAGCCGCATACGCGACTAGCGACGCTGCCCAGGCGAGCAGTTCCGGCGCCCGCCTGGCCCTCCAGCGCCCGGCCAGGGCGCCCGCCAGCCGGAGGGCCAGGAGTGCTGCGCCGAACGCCAGGAGCGCTTCCACAGAGAGAGATCATGCAGGGACGGTCCCGTCAGGGACTGTCCCGTCAGCTTCGCGCCTTACCGGCTACGAACGAGTGAGCACTGCGTCGCACAGGTCCGGTGCCTGTCGGCCCAGGGGACTGGATCCGACTGCTCGACTACGCTGCCTGCGTGGCCGAGAAGCGGTATCTCCTCACGCCCGGGCCCACGCCGGTGCCGCCGGCCGTGCTGACGGCGATGAGCGAGCCGATCATCGGCCACCGCGGCTCCGACTTCCGCCGGCTCTTCGGTGACGTGCTGGCCCGCCTGGGGGAGGTCTTCCGGACGCAGAACGAGGTGCTGCTCTTCACCGCGTCGGGGACCGGGGCGATGGAGTCGGCCGTGGCCAACCTCTGCTCGCCGGGAGACCGGGTAGTGGTCGTGGCTGCGGGCCACTTCGGCGAACGCTGGACCTCCATTGCCGGCGCTTATGGCTGCGACGTCCAGTCGTTGCGCTCCCCATGGGGTGAGACACCCGCGCCGGACGACCTCGCGAGCTACCTTCGCGACCTGGGCGACGCGCATGCCGTCTTCCTCACGCACTCCGAGACGTCCACGGGCGTGGTGTGCGATCTGGAAGGTCTCGCGGCCGCCGCCAAAGAGTCGGGCACGATCGTCGTCGTCGACGCCGTCTCGAGCCTCGGAGCCGTGCCGTTCGAGACGGACGAGTGGGGCCTGGACGTGGTCGTGACCGGCTCGCAGAAGGCGCTCATGACCCCGCCGGGTCTCGCCATGGCCTCGATCTCCGCGGCGGCGTGGGAGACGACACGCAGCGCCACGCTGCCGCGCTTCTATTTCGACTGGGAGCGCGCTCGCAAGGCGCAGGAGCGGCCGCAGACGCCCTTCACGCCCGCCATCTCGCTGGTCACGGGCCTCGACGTCGCGCTGCGCATGCTCCTCGAGGAAGGACTCGAGGCGACGTGGGACCGCCACATCCGTCTCGGCAGAGCGTGCCGTGCGGGCGTCAAGGCGATGGGCCTCGAGCTGTTCTCACCGGACGAGGACCGCTCGGCGGTGGTCACTGCCATCCGCATGCCGGACGGCATCGACGGCCAGGAGATCGTGGCGGCCGTGCGCGAGCGCCTCGGCGTCACGATCGCGGGCGGCCAGGGCGACCTGCGCGGGAAGATCGTCCGCATCGGTCACATCGGCTACGTGGACATCTTCGACATCGTCACCGGGCTCGCCGCGGTCGAGCTGGCGCTGGCCGAGGCCGGCGCGGAGGTCGAGCGCGGTGTGGCGACGGCCCGCGCGCTAGAAGTCTTCGAACACACAAAAGTGTGAAGCCGCGCGTTCTTGTGCGCGAGGCGATCGCGGCGCCCGGCCTCGAGCTGCTACGGGCGCGTTTCGACGTGGACGAGGACGGCGAGTCCGACCTGGCGGAGCGGATTGCCGACTACGACGCGATCGTGATCCGCTCGGCGACCCAGCTCGACGCGGCCCTGCTTGAGCGCGCCGAGCGACTCAAGGTGATCGGACGGGCCGGCGTGGGAATCGACAACGTGGACGTCGAGGCCGCGACGCAACGCGGCATCGTGGTCGTCAACGCGCCCGAGTCGACCGTCGTCTCGGCTGCCGAGCACACCGTCGGCCTGCTGGTCGCGCTGGCCCGCAACATCCCGCAGGCGCACGCCGCGCTCAAGCAGGGCCGCTGGGAGCGCTCGCGCTACGGCGGCGTCGAGCTCGCCGAGAAGACGCTCGGCGTCCTGGGTCTGGGCCGCATCGGCCAGCAAGTGGCACGGCGCGCTCTCGGGCTCGGCATGCGAGTCGTCGCCTATGACCCGTTCGTCTCGCGTGAGCGCTTCCGCGAGCTGGGCGCCGAACGCGTCGAAAGCGTGGATGAGGTCTACGCCGCGGCCGACTTCATCACGCTGCACCTGCCGCTCACCGAAGAGACACGCGGGTCGGTGGACGCCGCAGCTTTCGCGAGCATGCGCGACGGCGTGCGCATCGTCAACGCCGCGCGCGGCGAGCTCGTCGACGAGGCGGCGCTGGTCGAGGCGCTTCGCTCGGGCAAGGTGGCCGGTGCGGCGATCGACGTCTTCTCCGCCGAGCCCTACACCGGGCCGCTGCTCGAGCTCGACAACGTCGTCGTGACGCCGCACCTGGCTGCGTCCACGTCCGAAGCCCAGGATCGCGCAGGCATCGTGGTGGCGGAACAGGTAGCCGCGGCCCTCGAGGGCCGGGTGGTCACGAACGCCGTCAACATCCCGGCCATCGGCCGCGAGGACCTCGAGGTGCTCGGCCCATTCGTACCGCTCGCCGCGCAACTCACGCGCCTGGCGCTCGAGCTCGCGGGCGGCCGCGCGGAGCGGATCGCGCTGACGTATTACGGAGGCCTGGCCGATTACGACACCCGGCTGCTGACAGTGGCCGCGCTAAACGGTGCCCTCCAGGGCCGCGTCGACCGGCAGGTGAACTGGGTCAACGCCCCGCTCGTGGCTGCGGAGCTCGGGGTGGACGTGAGCGAAGAGCGCCGGCGCTCCTCCCGCGATTTCACGAACCTGATCCGGGTGGCCGTGGCGGCGAACGGGGACGAGCTGCGCGTCGCGGGCACGACGATCGGGCGCGAGCACCGGCGCTGGCTCGTGAGCGCGATGGGCTTCGAGCTGGAGATCGAGCTCGCACCGCTGATGGTCTTCTTCCGCTACGACGACGTGCCTGGTGTGATCGGGCGGGTGGGCACGACGTTCGGCCAGGCAGACGTGAACATCGCCAACATGGCCGTTTCGCGGACGCGGCGCGGCGGCAAGGCGCTGATGACCCTGTCGATCGACACCCCGGCCCCACCCGAGCTCCAGGAGCGCCTCCGCGCCGAGGGGTTCGACGACGCTCGTTTCATCACACTTGCCTGACGCCGGTTGGCCCGAGTCGGTCGAGCGTGTGGCCCGCTTCCTGCGCGAGTCAGGCACCGAGGCGCGGATCGAGGAGTACGGCACCGGGACGCCGACCGCAGAGGACGCTGCGCGCGCGGCAGGCAGCGAGCTCGGGCAGATCGTCAAGTCGCTCGTGTTCGTCTGCGACGGTCGCTACGTGCTCGCCCTCATCCCGGGCGACAGGCGCGCCGACTCGCATAAGGTGGCGGCGGCCGTGGGAGCCGGCAGGGCGCGGATCGCCCGCGCCCCGCAGGTGAAGGAGGCGACGGGCTTCGCGCCGGGTGCCGTCGCGCCGTTTCCGCTGGCGCGTGTCGAGTCGGTGGTGGTCGAACGCCGCTTGCTCGGCCATGAGCTCGTCTGGATCGGCGCGGGCTCACCTCGGCACCTGGCTGCGCTCGCGCCCACCGACCTCGTGCGGCTCACCCGCGGGCGGCCGCACGACCTCGTGGAAGAGCCCGCGCCGGGCTTGAATCGCCGAGCTGCAGGCTAGAATTAGAGCCACCTCCGGGGCGAAAGGAGACCAGGGCGTGCGGGAAACCGAGAAGATCTGGATGAACGGCGAGCTCGTCGACTGGGCCGACGCCAAGGTTCACGTCGGGGCGCACGGGCTGCACTACGGCACCGGCATCTTCGAGGGCATCCGCTGCTACGAGACCGAGCGCGGCTCCTCCGTCTTTCGGCTCACCGATCACCTCCAGCGTCTTCAGAACTCCGCGCAGCTCCTGAACATGGAGCTCGGCTACAGCCTCGCCGAGCTGCGCACGGCGTCGCTCGAGCTGATCGGCGTCAACGGCCTGCCGGAGTGCTACCTGCGCCCGATCGCCTTCTACGGCTACGGCGAGCTCGGTGTGTCGACCGCGGGCAATCCGGTTGACGTGGTGCTGATGAGCTGGCCGTGGGGCGCCTACCTTGGCGAGGAGGGTCTGCGCAACGGCATCCGGGTCAAGGTGTCCTCCTGGAAGCGGGTCGGCCCGAACACGATTCCGCACGCGGCGAAGGCGACCGGCATCTACCTCAACTCGATGCTCGCTGTGATGGAAGCGAACCGTGCCGGCTACGACGAAGCGATCCTGCTGACCGACGACGGCTTCGTGGCCGACGGCTCGGGCGAGAACGTGTTCGTCGTCAAGGACGGCAAGATCTCGACGCCCCCGCTTGCGACGTCGATTCTGCCGGGCATCACGCGCGACTCCATCATCCAGATCGCACGCAGCCTCGGATACGAGGTCGCGGAGCAGAATCTGATCCGCTCCGAGCTCTACCTCGCGGACGAGATCTTCATGACGGGCACGGCCGCCGAGGTGACGCCGATCCGCTCGGTCGACGACCAGGAGATCGGGCCGCCGGGGCCGGTCACGCGGCAGATCCAGGAGACCTACCTGGACATCGTGCGCGGGCGCGGAGACGATCGCTGGTCGCACTGGCTCGAGTTCGTGGACATCCGTCCGCGCGAGCCGGCCGGCGCGTGACCAAGGCCGCCGTCCGCACCATCCCGCTCTCAAAGCCTTACTTCAACGAGCGCGAGGAGGAGCTGGTGCTCGAAGTGCTGCGCTCGGGACGCTGGTCGCTCGGTCCGGTCATCGAGCGCTTCGAGGAGGAGTTCGCTGGACGGGTCGGCGCGCCGTATGCGGCCGCGGTGTCGAGCGGCACGGCCGGCCTGCACTTGCTGGCGCACCTGGCCGGTCTGGCGCCGGGCGACGAGGTGATCACGTCGCCGATCTCGTTCGTGTCCACGGCCAACTGCTTCATCTTCGAGGGGGCGACGCCGGTGTTCGCCGATGTCGACGAACGGACGCTGAACCTGGACCCCTCCGCGGTCGAAGCAGCGATCACGGAGCAGACGCGCGGGATCGTGGCGGTCGACATGTTCGGCTACCCGTGCGAGCTCGACGAGCTGCGCGCGCTCAGCGAGCGCCACGGGCTGGCACTCATCGACGATGCCTGCGAGGCGCTCGGCGCCGAGTACCGCGGCCGCCCGGTGGGGTCACACGGCGTCGGCGCGGCCTTCGGCTTCTACCCCAACAAGCAGATCAGCACGGGGGAGGGCGGCATCGTCACGACGCACTCCGAGGAGGACTGGCTCGCGCTCAAGAGCCTGCGCAACCAGGGCCGCTCGTACGACTCGCGCTGGTTCCACCATGTACGGCTCGGCTTCAACTACCGCCTGACCGACATCCAGGCCGCGCTCGGGCTCGCACAGCTCGAGAAGCTGGACGAGATTCTCTCGCTCCGCCACGAGGCGGCGGGCCGGTATGGACGGCTGCTCGAGCGGATCGACGGGGTGGAGGTGCCGCTTCCCGACGACGCGGATCACGTCCGCTCCTGGTTCGTCTACGTCGTGAAGCTCCAGCGCGGGTTGGATCGCGAAGCAGTGTCGACGCGGCTCGCGGAGCAGGCCATCGAGGCGGGGCACTACGTCCCCTGCGTGCACCTGCAGCCCTACATGCGCGAGCGCTACGGCTTCGCGGAAGGCGTGTGCCCGGTGGCCGAGGATGCGGCGCAGCGGACGCTGGCGCTCCCGTTCTTCACGGGAATCGAGGCTGAGGATCAGGAGCGCGTCGCCGCGGCGCTGCGCAGCGCCGTCGAGCGTTAACCGCTATCCCGCGGGTCGAGCGATGTCGCTGCCACGGTGATGCTCCGCACTGGATCCTCACCGAACCAGACCCAGCGTCTCGGTGCGGCGGTGCCGACGCAGTAGGGATAGCTGCTGTCTCGGTCGAAGATCCCCTCGCCGCTGTCCGGCGTCTCGCCGCAGGTGAAGCCGCCGTATGTCCCGCGCACCTCGGCGAGATCGTCGCCGATAGCTATGCCGGTGGCGGTCTCCGCCGCACCGTCTGTGACGACGAACGCATAGACGCGGCCATTGCAGAGCACGAACGTGACTTCGTCGTAGCGGAGCATCGGAGGCGCTGAACGACTACGAGCACGGCAGGGCGCCGGCGTACGGACAGACCACGGGCCACCGTCCTCGGTGAAGTCGCTCCCACTGGGCATGAGACCCTCGTTCGGACCTGCGAAGTCGCGCTTGCCGAAGGCCTGCTGCACGTCCGACGAGCTGTGGCCGATGCCCACGCCGCGGAACGTGCCGGCTCGTTCGTCGATCACGAGCGGCTCGTCGCTCTTGTCGCCACCACCGCAGCCGGCCACAAGAATGGCGAGGATGAGGAGCGCGGCGACCCGCATCGCACATATGCTATAGCAGGCGGGCGAGCGATAATGCACGGATGACCAACGGCGCGCCGAAGATGGTCTTCCTCGGCTTCGGCAAGTACGCGCGCGCGGACAAGATCTACGCGCTCGAGCCCCTGATCGGCGACGAGCGCGGCGGCGGCCGGCGTACGCGTGTGTGGGTGGAGGGGGTCGCCGCGCCGATCATCGCCTCGCGCACCGAGCGCAGCATCCTGGTGGAAATGGGCCTTGGCCGCGACACGGGCCGAAGCGCGGAGCTGCTCGCGGAAGGGATAGCGCTGGCGGAACGCATCGTCCAGGACGCCGAGCGTGGGCGCGTCGACCTGGGCGAGCTCGGCCGACGCGCTCGCCACCTGCTCGAGTCGACCGCTGAGTCCCAGGAGGAGGAGCAGCTCTTCTAGCTTCGCGGCCGGGTAGCTTCCGCCGGCCGTGTACGAGCCGCCGACCTCGCCGCCGCGGCCTGGAGTCACCGGCTGGCTCCGCCGCGTCGCAGTCGACATCGAGCCGCTGCGCGGCTCGCGCGACTTCCGCCGGCTGTGGTTCGGCACGGGCATCTCGGCGATCGGCAGCCAGATCACCACCATCGCCATCCCGTACCAGGTCTACCAGCTGACCGGCTCGACGCTGCTCGTCGGGCTGCTAGGCATCGCCGCGCTCGTGCCCATGCTGACGGTGCCGCTCTACGCGGGCGCGGTCGCAGATGCGGTCGACCGCAGGCGCCTGCTGCTCCTCTCCGACGTGGCGCTTGCGGCGGTGACCGTCATGCTCCTCGGCAACGCGCTCCTGGACAGCCCGAGCGTGCCGCTGCTGTTCGTCGGCGAAGCGCTAGCGACGGCCGCATACGGGTTCCAGCGCCCCGCCCGCAACGCGCTCACGCCCAGCCTCGTCCCGGAGGGACAGCTGACGGCGGCGATCGCGGTGGAGGACGTCGTTTTCAACCTCGCGCACGTGGCCGGCCCCGCATTTGGAGGCGTTCTCATCGCAGCTCTCGGCATGGCGGGCGCCTACGCGGTCGACCTGGCAACCTTCGGCGCCTCGTTCGTTGCCATTCTGTTGCTGGCGCCGGCGCCCGCATCGCCTGAGGCCGATCGGCCCGGCCTGCGCTCCGTGCTCGAAGGGCTCCGGTACGTTCGCCGGCGTGACGTGCTGCTCGGCATCTTCCTCGTAGACACGAACGCCATGGTCTTCGGTATGCCCAGCGCTCTCTTCCCTGCCTTTGCCGAGGAGCTGGGCGGCGGCGCCTCGACCGTCGGCCTGCTCTACGCGGCGCCGTCCGCCGGCGCGCTCGCCGCTTCCCTGCTTTCCGGCTGGGTCGGGCACGTGCGCCGCCAGGGGCTGGGTGTCTGCATCGCGGCCGCTGCGTGGGGAGCGGCCATCGCCGTGTTCGGTCTCGCGGAGTCGGTTCCACTTGCACTCGTGATGCTCGCCCTGGCCGGTGGCGCCGACTTCATCAGCGCCGTGCTGCGCTCCACGATCCTGCTCGCAGCCACGCCGGACGCATTGCGGGGCCGCCTGTCCGGCATCGAGCTGGCGCAGGTGGCCGGCGCCCCGCAGCTCGGCAATGTGGAGGCGGGCGTCGTCGCCTCGCTGGCCGGACTGCGCTTCTCGGTCGTCTCCGGGGGGATCGCGACGGTGGTCGGCACAGCGCTGGTCGCTTTGCTGCTGCCCGCCCTCGTTCGCTACGACTCGCGGCGGCCGCGGGAATGACGCTCGAACGCGACTTCTTCGCACGCTCCGTCCACCAGGTGGCACCGGAGCTGGTCGGGGCGACTCTGCTCGTGGACGACGTCGGGGGCCGCATCGTCGAGGTGGAGGCGTACGACCCCGGCGATCCCGCCGCGCACGGGTACCGCGGGAAAACCGCCCGCAACGCGGCGATGTTCGGCCCGCCCGGGCACGCCTACGTGTACCGCTCGTACGGGCTTCACTGGTGCCTGAACCTCGTTTGCGAGGAGGCGGGCGTAGCCGCTGCCGTGCTCCTGAGGGCGCTCGAGCCGACGGCCGGGCTGGAGATGATGCGGCGCCGGCGCAGGCTCGAGGCAGACCATCTTCTCTGCGCCGGCCCGGGCAGGCTCTGCGAGGCGCTGGCCATAACCCGGGAGCACGACGGCTTGCCTCTCGACCGCCCGCCGTTCGAGTTGCGCCGGAGCGCGGGGGACATCGAGGTCGTGGCCGGCCCGCGGGTCGGCATCACGCGGGCAGTCGAGCGGCCCTGGCGCTACGTTTTGGCGGGATCGCGCTACCTCAGCCGGCCGCCGGCGAAAGGAGTGGGATGAGCGTTTTCTACACGCATGCGGTCTGGCTCAGGTCTTGACGACGAGCCTGACGGTCATGCCCGGAGCGGCAGCCAGGCCGGCGGCCGGGAACTGGCGGATCACCTTCTGCGAGCCCTCGGCATCGCCAGGGCCCACGCTCGCCTCGAGGCGCATCCGCTCCAGCCTCGCCAGTGCGCGATCCAGGGACAGCCCGACCAGCTTCGGAACGACGCCGTGCAGCGCCTTCGGCACGACGAGGATCACCTGGCTGCCTGCTGCGCGCCGCCCGCCTGCCGGGCGCTGGCGCATGACGACACCGAGCGGCTGGCGCGCTTTCGCGCGGTCGTACAGGACGAGTGGGCTGAGCGGCTGGGCCGCGAGGATGGCTCGCGCCTCGTCGACGGCGACGCCGCGTACGTCAGGCACGTCGACTTCGTTGGGCTGGCAGTCGGCCGTTTGCTGCGGCCCTCCGTCGCCGAGCACGGCTACCTGAAGGGCGCCTTCGCAGACCCCGTTGTCCAGCTGCAGACGCCCGTCGCGCAGCACGACGTAGCGCGGCGAAGCGTAGTAGGACGGCGGCGGGGCGAAGCTTTCCGGCTCGGCCTTGAGCTGCTTGAGCGCACGCAGCATGAACGTCTTCCAGATGAGCGCCGGAAACGTCCCGCCTGCCACCTCGCCTCCGTCGTACTCCGTGAGCATGGGTCGCAGTTGGTTCGGGTAGCCGACCCAGACCGCCACTGCCAGGCGAGGCGTGTACCCGACGAACCAGGCATCGCCGTGGTTCTCGGTCGTGCCGGTCTTGCCTGCGGCCGCAATGCCGGGCAGCGCGGCTCGCTTGCCCGTGCCGCGCGCGACGACGCCTTGCAGGATGTCGTTCAGGATGGCCGTCTTGCCGGCATCGAGGACGCGCGTAGGTACCGGCCCGTTCTGCTGCCACATCGTGACCGGCTTCGCATCATCGTCCCGGTCGACTCTCGCGACCCACTGGACGACGCGAGGCCGGTTCCCGAAGGCCGCGCCGTCGATCCGCTGGCCGCCGTGTGCGAACGTCGAGAAGGCTCGCGCCATCTCCAGCGGGTTGACGGCTTCGCCGCCGAGCCCGATGGAGAGGTAGGCGTTCAGCTTGCTCTGGATGCCGAGGCGCTTCGCCATGGCCGCCACGTTCTTCGGGTCGACCAGCCGCGTCAGCTGGGCGTACACGGTGTTGTCGGAGAAGACGGTTGCCGTCTCCAGGTCGACCGTCCCGAGGTAGCTGCCCTCGTAGTTCTCGACGTGCCACATGCGATTGTCGAACGGGATGTCGAGCTCACCGGACCGGAACATGGTGGACGGTGCGATGCCCTGGTCGAGCGCGCTGGCCAGCACGAAGGGCTTGAACGACGAGCCCGGCTGGCGCTCGCCCTGTACGGCCAGGTTGAACTGGCTCTGACGGAAGTTCGAGCCGCCCACCATCGCCAGGACATCACCGTTCCGCGGATCGATCGCCACGAGCGCGGCGGCCGGTCCCTGCGGGTCGGTGAGCCATTTCGCGATCGACTCGTGCGCGGTCTGCTGCAGTTCCAGGTCGATGGTCGTGCGGACATGCAGTCCGCCTCCGAAGACACGCGAGGTGCCGTACTTGTCGATCAGCTGCTGCTTGACGTAGTTGACGAAGTACTGGCCGACGAGGCCCCTCGTGTCGGGCAGCCCCACTTTGTCGGGCCTGGGAAGGCGCTTCTTGGACGCGCGCGTGTACTGCTTGAAGGTGATCAGCCCCTGCTCGAACATGAGTTGCAGCACGGTGTCGCGTTGCAAACGCGCGACGGCCGGATTCGCAACCGGGTCGAACCGGCTCGGGTCGGCCGGGACAGCGGCTAGCAGTGCCGCCTCGTGCAGCTTGAGCCGGGCGGCGGAATGCTTGAAGTAGGTCCGCGCGGCCTGCTCGACGCCGTAGGCGCCGTTTCCGAAGTAGATGGTGTTCAGGTACTCGGTGAGGATTCGGTCCTTCGACCACTGCTGCTCGAGCTGCCAGGCGAGGGCGGCCTCCTTCACCTTCCGCCCGATCGTCTGCTCGTTCTTCATGTAGGTGTTCTTGATGAACTGCTGCGTGATCGTCGAGCCGCCCTGGACGAAGTCTTTGTTGCGGAGGTCCGCCCAGAACGCACGTCCGATCGCCCGCAGGTCGACCCCGCGGTGCTCCCAGAAGCGCTTGTCCTCGACGGCCACGATCGCGTGCTTCATGAACGGCGCGATCTCGTCGGACTCGACGAGCACGCGGCTTTGCGACCCGCGTAGAACGGCCAGGATCCTCTTGCCGGAGCTGTCGTAGATGTAGCCGTTGATCTCCTGCTCCTGCTGCTGGGCGGCGGCGAGCTTGCCGACCTCGCCCGCGACGGCCGTGATGACGCCGAAGCCGAACGACGCCGAGGCAAGGCCGAGCAGGACGCCGGTCAGAGCGAGTAGGCGGAGCTTGCGAATGCGGCGCCGGCCCTTCGGCGGCGCGCCCTTACGTCTGCGAAACCGCACGAACGCGAGGATTCTAGTGCGCGGGGAGGCTGGTTCGGCCGAAGCCCCGCTCTACAATCGGCGCATGGCGACGGCCGACCGGATCGAAGAGCTGACCCGCAACGCCGTGCACCTGCTCCCGGAGGGCGCTCTGGAGGAGAAGCTGGCCAGGGGGCGGCCGCTCCGCGTGAAGCTCGGCATCGACGTCACTTCCCCGGATATCCACGTGGGTCGGGCGATTCCGCTCCAGCGTATGCGGGCGTTCCAGGACGCCGGCCACGTGGGCGTGCTTATCGTCGGCGACTACACGACTCGCATCGGCGATCCCTCCGGACGGTCGCTGGAGCGACCTGTGCTGTCTGACGAGGAGATCGAGCGGGACGCGGAGACGTACCTCGAGCAGGCAATGGTCGTTCTCGATCCTGCGCGCACCGAGGTGCGCTACAACGGCGAGTGGCTCTCGAAGCTGTCCTACGCCGACATCGTACGGCTGGCGCGCACGATCACGGTCGCCCGGATTCTCGAGCGAGACGACTTTGCCAATCGCTACGCGCGGGGCGAGCCGATCTCGGTCTCGGAACTCCTCTACCCGCTCATGCAGGCTTACGACTCAGTGGCCGTCGAGGCCGATGTCGAGCTAGGGGGCACGGATCAGCTCTATAACCTGCTCGCCGGCCGCGAGGTCATGGCTGCCTACGGCCTGGAGCCACAGGTCGTGCTGACGACGCCGCTGCTCCTCTCGTGGGACGGGACGAAGATGAGCTCGTCGGTCGGCAACAACATCCCGCTGACCATGGCGCCCGAGGAGCAGTTCGGGCGGACGATGAAGATCGACGACGACCAGCTCGAGCAGTGGTACCGGCTCGTCATGGAGCAGGAGCCGCCCGACGACGATCCGCTCGAGGCTAAGCTCGCCTTGGCCCGTTTCATCGTCGCGCGCTCGCACGGGGAAGAGGCTGCGCAGCGAGCCGAGGCGCACTTCACGCGCGTCGTGCGCGAGGGTCAGGCACCGGAGGATGTCCCCGAAGCCGTGCTACCGGCGGACGATCCCGTTCATCTGCCCGCCTTACTCCAGGATTCCGGCCTGGCTGCTTCGACGAGCGACGCGCGCCGGCTGATCGCCCAGGGAGCGGTACGCATCGACGGCAAGGTCGTCGCGGGCCTGGACGTGCCCCGGGCGCGCCTGGAGAGCGCACTCGTTCAAGCTGGAAAGCGCAAGTTCATGCGCTTCCGGGCCCGCTAGCCGCCCGGCGGCTCCCGCAGCCTCGTGCCGCGGCGCGCAGCCGTGTTCGCCGGCCCGTATTTTGGCGCGAAAACGGCCTCCGAGCCGCTTGACACCCCCCTCGTCGCTGCTACTATTCTCGGGCTGCCCACCCGGCAGCGTCGAAAAGTTCCTGCAACTCGAGCGACTGGAGAGCCTTCGGACTCGATCGGATACGACTAGTACCGACGATCTGAGGGCCTCCGATGCGAGTCGGAGGCTTTTTTACGCAGCCGGCCAGGAAGCGCGGTCTTTGAAAACTCAACAGCGTGAAACGTCGAGACCTCGACCGTTCCTGCTTGCAGGCGCGGAAGAGGCTGAGTAGGAACCCGTCGGTCCCTTCGGGGACTGACTTTGAGCTCAAGCTCAATGTTAGAAAGCTGTCCAGCCGGCTCCGTTCTGCGGAGCCGAAGTGACACACCTTTCTTCACGGAGAGTTTGATCCTGGCTCAGGACGAACGCTGGCGGCGCGCTTAACACATGCAAGTCGAGCGAGAACCGGTCCTTCGGGACCGGGGACAGCGGCGAACGGGTGAGTATCACGTGGGTAATCTGCCCTCGGCACTGGGATAGCCCGGGGAAACCCGGATTAATACCGGATGGCCTCTCGAGCTCTTGGGCTCGTGAGAAAAGGTAGCTTCGGCCTCCGGCCGAGGAGGAGCCCGCGGCAGATTAGCTTGTTGGTGAGGTAAAGGCTCACCAAGGCGACGATCTGTAGCTGGTGTGAGAGCATGACCAGCCACACTGGGACTGAGACACGGCCCAGACTCCTACGGGAGGCAGCAGTGGGGAATCTTGCGCAATGGGCGAAAGCCTGACGCAGCGACGCCGCGTGCGGGAAGAAGGCCTTCGGGTTGTAAACCGCTTTCAGGAGGGACGAAGCCACTCGGGTTAATAGCCCAGAGGGTGACGGTACCTCCAGAAGAAGCCCCGGCTAACTACGTGCCAGCAGCCGCGGTAATACGTAGGGGGCTAGCGTTGTCCGGATTTATTGGGCGTAAAGAGCGTGTAGGCGGCCAGGTAGGTCTGCTGTGAAAACTCGGGGCTCAACCCCGAGACGTCGGCGGAAACCATCTGGCTAGAGTCCGGAAGAGGAGAGTGGAATTCCCGGTGTAGCGGTGAAATGCGCAGATATCGGGAAGAACACCCGTGGCGAAGGCGGCTCTCTGGGACGGTACTGACGCTGAGACGCGAAAGCGTGGGGAGCAAACAGGAT
>DAITAO010000057.1:0-20246 GCA_036824245.1 Gaiellaceae bacterium
GCACGAGGCGCGCGAGCTGTGCGCCGCCGGCGAGCGCATCCGCGTCGCCGCGCGGGAGCAGCTGCCGTGCGCTCACCCGCAGAACGCCGCGATCGCAGGCGTCAGCATCGTCCAGATCGCCGGCCCGTGGTGCGGCGTCGGCGCGACCTCGCGGAACGCGGTGGTGATCGCGCCGGGGCGGCTCGACCGCTCCGCGACCGGCACCGGGCTCTCGGCGCGGATGGCGGCGCTGAACGCACGCGGCCGGATGCGCGCGGGCGACGCGATGACGGCCGAGTCCGTGATCGGCTCGACCTTCGACGGCCGGATCGTCTCCGAGACCAGCGTCGACGGCCGCGCGGCGATCGTGCCCGCCGTCCGCGGCAGCGCGTGGATCACGGGCGTGACGCAGGTGATGGTCGACGACACGGACCCCTTCCCGCAGGGATACGTCGTCGCCGACACGTGGCCCGGAGACGAACTTCAGGCCTAGGAGCCCCTCGCTGCGCGCGGCCGACCCGAGGTGTCGGACGTACGCTGCGCCTCGCCGACGGACAGCGTTCCCGACGGTGATCGCGCCCGCGCAGGACGCGTTCGGCCAGCCGCAGGAGGCGCAGCAGCGCGTTGGCGTCGGTCGTTGTGCCGACGGTGAAGCGGGCAGTGCTCGTTCAGAAGCTCTGTCAGCTCACCGCTTTCTTCACGAGCGCGACGATCCTTGCCTCTTCGGCGGAGGTCAACTCCTTCAGCGCGAAGGAGGTAGGCCACATGGCGCCTTCGTCGAGGTTCGCCTCGGCGCTGAAACCGAACGTCGCGTACCTCGAGTTGAACTTCTGCGCGCTTTGGAAGTAGCAGACGACCTTGCCGCCGTCCTTGGCATACGCGGGCATCCCGTACCAGGTCTTCGGCGAGAGGGCCGGCGCGGTGGCCTTGATGATCTCATGGAGCCGCTCGCCCAGGGCGCGATCCTGTCCCTGCATCTCGGCGATCTTCGCGAGCAGCGCGCTTTCCCCATCCGCCTTGCGCGCTTCCGCCTTCAGTTCTTGGGCGCGCTCCCTCATCGCAGCTCGTTCCTCTTTCGTGAATCCGTTGGACTTCCTGTTGACCGCGGTGGTGCTCTTGGCGGACTTCTGCGTGGCCCTCTTTGCGCTCATCGTCCCTCCTCTGCAGGTTTGTCAGGCATGGGCGATATAATTTGTACCACAAATGATTTCCTGCGCGAAGTAGTTGTGCGAAGATCACACGCGATGCCCCCTGATCCGTCCACCGAAATCGAGGTCGCCGAGTTCGCCGGCCAGCTGTTCTTCCGGCTCTGGCGGGCCTCACACACCCAGACCGCCGCGGCGTTGCAAGCGATCGGCCTGACGCCGCCGCTCTTCGCGGTGCTCAACTACCTGCGGGCGAACGAGAGCGCGATCCAGCAGCAAATCGGCTCGGCGATGCGGATCGACCCGAGCACGATGGTCTCGCTGGTCGACCAGCTCGAGCGCGCCGGGCTGGCGAAGCGGCGGCCGCATCGGCAGGATCGCCGTGCCCGCGAGGTCCTGATCACGCCAAAGGGGCGGCGGACCCTGAAACGGGCGCGCGAGCTGGCGGAGGAGGTCGAAGGCGACGTGCTTCAGGGCCTGTCGCCCGCCGAGCGCCGCCAGCTGGCCACGCTCCTTCGAAAGGCATTCGCGGCGGCGCCACCGCAGCCGCCGTGGAGCTCCGAGGAGGGTGACTAGAGGCCCACGCCGCGGGCCTCGGGGGCTGTAGGCCCAGCTCAACGCGCTGCGCCACTTCTGTCACAAGGGCACGGACCACGAGAGCCACGAGGCCCAGGCCTTCTTGATCCGAAGCTACGTCGGCTGGCGCACTGATCGGGTCTCCATTAGCCGCTCCAGCAGTTCGTCCACGCGCGCGAAGCCGCCCTTCGCTCCTTCCTCGACGCCGTACTGCATCGTCGTGTCGCGCTCCTCGGTCGTGGCGAAGCGCATCGTCTGCGTCAGCTTCGTCCGGTCGCCCAGATCCTCGAACTCGAGCGTCTGCAGGTGGTTCTGGAACGTCTGCACGAGCCGCTCGGGCGGGTCGACCTCGCGGAACTCGCCCTCGACGACGCCGAAGGCGGTGCGGAAGCGGTACGTGCCGCCGGGACGGACGTCCATCTGCTCGACGACCGTGCCGTCGCCCCACCATTCCGGGATCAGCTTGGGGTCGGTCCAGACGGAGAAGACGTGCGCGCGCGGTGCGTCGAAGATCCGCTCGACGCGGATCTCGAGCTCGTTCGGGGTGGTGACAGTGGTGGGGTTCATCGGTCTCCTTTCGTGCGTTCGACGACCTGCGCGAAGCGGTCGAGCCGTTGCAGCCACGTGCTGATACCCGCGAAGGCATAGGGCACGAGCGTGCACCTGCGGACACGGCCGACCTTCTCCGTCGTGACGAGCTGCGCCTCCTCGAGCAGCCGGACGTGCTTCTTCATTCCGGTCAGCGACATGCCGAAGGGCTCAGCGAGCTCGCTGATCGTCGCGCTGCCAAAGCCGAGCCGTTCGAGGACGGCGCGGCGGGTCGGGTCGGCGAGGGCTGCGAAGGCCCGGTCGACGGTCGTGTAATCCTGAACCATTAGGTTCACTATAGCTACTCGCGGTGCTGATGCAATACCGCGGCGTCGGCAAGTGGGGGGCTGAAACTGCCGAAGATCTCTCGGCCTCTGGCAGAACTTCGGCGGCACCGGCGCCGCTTGAGTCAGCTGTCCTCGGTACCCACGTGCGCCCTCAACGCGGCTGCTCGCGGCCACTGTGGTCCGATCGCCAGCCAGGCGGCGTCTTATCGCGGCTGTCCGGAAGGGTCGGGTGGTCTGTGGGATAGACGCCGACCGCGAATCCATACACCGTCTCACCCGACCGCGGAAGCTGGTCGAACTCCGCCACCAGCTCCGCCATCCGCTCCCAGAACTCCGACGCCTGCGCCTCCGAGATGCGGGCGTGCCGGATGAAACCCCACAACTTCCCAGCCCGGTACGCCGCGGCCGACTCCTGGGCGGCGACCTCGAAGTCGTTGAAGTCCCGAGGCAGGTCGTCGCCGTCCGGGCTCCGCTCGACCCCGACGTAGAACATCCGTGCCGTGCGGCCGTAGAACCTCTCCTCGATCGCCCGCACCCGCCGGGTCTTCACCACCTGCACCAGTCCGGCCTCGGTGAGCACCTTGACGTGGTGGGCGACCGTGCTCTTCGGCCGCTGCAGCGCGACCGCCAGCTCGGTCACCGTCGCCGCCCGCTCGTGGAGCAGGCCCAGGATCGTGGTACGGAGGGGATGGCTGATCGCCTTCACCTGGGAGGGCCGGGTGAGCGCGATCCGGTCGACGAGGTCGTAGTCGGGGGGAGACGGGTTGCCAGCCACGACCGAATAGACTAGCGTTGCCGAATGTTCCGGTTTTATGGATCAACCGCAAAGGAGGATCGGGGATGACCGACGTTGCGCTGTACCACCACGTACAGGGGCTGACCGAGGGAGTGCGGTCGTTCGCCGACGAGTTGCGGCAGGTGGGCCACACCGTGCACACGCCCGACCTGTTCGACGGGCGCACGTTCGACACGATCGAGGAGGGCATGGCCTTCGCGCGCGAAGCCGGGTTCGGCGCGCTGGCCCAGCGCGGGGTGGCCGCCGCCGAGGGGATCAGCCTCGACGCCGTCTACGCCGGCTTCTCCTTCGGGGTCGCGGTCGCCCAGCAGCTCGCGCAGACCCGGCCCGGCGCCCGCGGGGCCTTGCTCATGTACTCGTGCCTTCCGGTCTCGGAGTTCGGGGACGCGTGGCCGGAGGGTGTCCCGGTCCAGGTGCACGGCAAGGACGGCGACCCGTTCTTCGCCGAGGACCTCGAAGCCGCGCAGGCCCTCGTCGAATCGACCGACCGGGCCGAGCTGTTCCTCTACCCGGGGGAGGAGCACCTCTTCGCCGACTCCTCGCTCCCGGCGTACGACGCCGCCGCTGCCGCGTTGCTCACCGAGCGCGTGCTGGAGTTCCTCGACACGATCAGGCGACAAGGCGATGAGTTCGACTCGCTGCGAGGGTCCTAGGGCCGAACCCACAACAAAGGAGACCCGATGGGCAAGCTGGTCGTAACCGAGTTCGTGTCGCTCGACGGCGTCATGGAGGCGCCCGGCGGCGAGGACTTCAAGTATCCGGGCTGGAGCTTCGCATTCGACCGCGGCGAGGACGGAAATCAGTTCAAGCTCGACGAGACGCTGGAGACCGAGGCGTTGCTGATCGGACGCGTGACGTACGAGAGCTTCGCCGGCGCGTGGCCGAAACGCGAAGGCGAATTCGCCGACAAGTTCAACACGATGCAAAAGTACGTCGTCTCGTCGACGCTCGAAGATCCGGAGTGGAACAACACCACGGTCCTCAGAGGCGACGCCGTCGACGAGGCCACGAAGCTGAAGGAGCAGATCGACGGGATCGTCCAGACGCCGGGGAGCCTCCGGCTCGTGCAAACGCTGCTGGAGCATGATCTGGTCGACGAGCTCCACCTGATGGTGTTCCCGGTGATCCTCGGAACCGGGCGGCGCCTGTTCGGTGCGACGACGGAGAAGACGGACTGGCGGCTCACCGAGGCGAAGCCGGTCGGGCCTGACGGCGTGCTGGTTCTGATCTACGAGCGAGCGAGGTAGGTGCAGGTCTCGGCCGAAACGGCCCGCCGCTTCCTCGTCGCGCGGCACCTGCTCGCGCCCGCTCGGTCGCTTGCCGGCGGCATCGACGCTGTGCGCCGGTTCTTTGCGAGGTTCGGCTCGCTCCAGTTCGACCCCATCGCGGTGGCGGGGCGCAGCCACGACCTCGTCCTGCACGCGCGCATCGCCGACTACGACCCGGCGTGGTGCGACACGCTCTACGAGCGCCGCGAGATCTTCGAGGCGGTGAACAAGGGCCTCTCGTTCGTCGCGACGAGCGAGTATCCGTGGTTCCGGGCGCCGTGGGGCCGGAAGGCGCGGCGCGCCCTCGATGAGCACCCCGAGGTCGCAGAGCACGTGCTCGAACGGATCCGCGCGGAGGGGCCGCTGTCGTCGCTCGATTTCGAGCGCCGCCGCGGCACGCTGACCGACTGGTTCGGCGCGCCGGCGAACGTCGTCCGGGAGGCGCTCGAGGCGCTCGCGTACACCGGCGTCCTCGGGCTCGCACGACGCGACGGCACCCGCCGGTACTACGACCTCCTGGATCGGCTCCTTCCGGCGACCGCACTGGCGCGCGACGTCCCGCTCGCGGAGCAGCTCCGGCACAAGATGCACTCGCGCTACCGCTCGCACGGCCTGCTCGGCGCCAGCGCAGGCGGCGACATCTTCGGCGGCCTCGGCCCAGCGAGGCCGACCGCCGACTGGCCGGGTCACCCCGGTCGAACGGCGTTGCGCGAGGAACTCATCGAGAGCGGAGCGCTCGTCCCCGTCGACGTCGAGGGCGTTCGCGGGAAGCGCTACGTGCTCGCGGACGAGGTTCAGCTGCTCGAGGCGCCGCCGGAACCCCCGCCGTCCGTTGCGTTCCTCTCGCCGTTCGACCCCCTCGTCTGGGACCGAGCGCTACTTGCGTCCTTGTTCGGGTTCGACTATGTCTGGGATCTCTTCCACCCGCCCGCGAAACGGCGTTTCGGTTGGTACGTGCTCCCGATCTTCTTCCGCGACCGATTCGTCGGCCGCATCGAGCCGCGGATCGACCGCGCGGCCGGGCGCGTGAAGGTGCTCGGGCTCTGGTGGGAGGAGGGATTCGAGCCGAAGCGTGCCGACCGGTTCGTCGATGCGATGCACGATGCGTTGGACGCGTACCTGCGCTTCGCGGCCGCCGACCGCGCCGAGTGGCCGTCGCACCTCGACCGCGAGCGCCGCCTCCTCGGCCGGGGCCGCTAGCGGCCAGCACAATGCCTTGCGGCTCTATGTACTATGTACTTCTATGCATAGTACTGTGAGCCATGAAGGGCGCCCGTGCACATCGACAAGGACCTAGTCGCGGCCTCGGCGACACCGCTCGTGCTCGCAATCCTGGCGGAGGGCGAGAGCTACGGCTACGCGATCCTCAAGCGTGTACGTGCGCTCTCCGGGGGCGAGCTCGAGTGGACCGACGGGATGCTCTACCCACTGCTCCATCGCCTCCGTCGGCTCGGGTACGTGACGACGGAGTGGCGAACGCCGCCGGCAGGGCGTCGCCGCCAGTACTACATGCTCACCGACGACGGGCGAGCAGTGCTCGCGGACCAGCGACGGCAGTGGGCGACCGTCACCCGTGCGCTGAATGACGTCTGGCCGGGCTCCGGTGTGCTGCTGACGGCGCACGGCGAGGCGTGAGCCATGGAGAGCGTGGAATCACAGATCGCAGAGTGGCGGGCCTACGTCGCAACGGCCCCGGGCGTCAACGGCCACGACGTCGATGAGCTGGAGGATCATCTCCGCCACCAGATCGCCGATCTGAACGCGGCCGGGCTCGCGGCCGATGAGGCATTCCTCGTCGCCGTGAAACGGATGGGCGACCTCGACAGCCTGTCCCGAGAGTTCGCACGCGAGCACAGCGGCCGACTGTGGAAACAGCTCATCCTGAGAGATGACGACGAGCCGGCGCGCACGTCCAGCGGCTGGTTGGACACGCTCGTCTTCGCCGCGGCTGCGGCCGTCGTGGTCCAGGTTGCACGCCTCGCTGCCGGCTTCCCCGACGAGGAACCGACCTGGTTGGCGCGGAGCGCCAGTCTGTTCGTGTTGCCGTTTCTCGCCGGGTACTTCGCCCGCCGGCGGCAGCTCGACATGCGGGGATGGGTGCTGACGGCGGCGCCGTTCGTACTCGCGGCGCTCGTGGTCAACCTCTACCCGTACGACGCGGACTCGGCGACCGAAGTCCTCGTCGCGCTCCATCTGCCCGTCGTGCTGTGGTTCGCCGTCGCGTACCCGTACATGGGCGGCACGGTCCGATCGCACGAGCGGCGCATGGATTTCGTCCGCTTCACAGGCGAATGGTTCATCTACTACGTGCTCATCGCGCTCGGGGGCGGCGTGCTCATGGGTTTGACCGCGGCGATCCTCGAACCCACGGGGGTCGACGTCGACCGGATCGCCGAGTGGGTGCTGCCCTCGGGAGCGGCGGGTGGCGTCATCGTGGCCGCATGGCTCGTCGAGTGGAAGCAACGGGTCGTGGAGAACATGGCGCCGGTGCTCTCCATGCTCTTCACGCCGCTGTTCGCGGTGATGTTGGCCGGCGCCGCCGTCGTCTACGCCGTGACCGGGCTTGGCGGCGCGTTCGATCGCGAGCTCCTCAGCGTCTTCGACGCCCTGCTGCTGGTTGTCCTCGGGCTCGTGCTGTACGGCATTTCCGCGCGGGACCCGTCCACGTCGCCGGACTGGATGGACCGCATCCAATTCGTCGCCGTCGTCAGCGCCCTCGTGCTCGACGTGATGGTGCTCGGCGCGATGATCGCGCGGATCGGCGAATTCGGGTTCACTCCGAACCGAACGGCAGCGCTCGGCCTCAACCTCGTCCTACTCGTCAACCTGGCCGGGGCCGCCTTGCTATCCGCCCGATTCCTCACACGACGCAGCAGGCTCCACCGACTCGAGCGCTGGCAGACCACCTACCTTCCCGTCTTCGCCCTCTGGGCCGCCGCGGTCGTGGTCATCCTCCCACCACTGTTCGCCTTTAGCTGATCCATCGGCGCGGGGGCGTCACCCGCGGCAGGTCGTCGAGCGACTGCGGAGGCTTCCTGGCGTCAACCACCGCACTCACACAACGGCGGCAATGGTGAGGACCGACCGGCAGCGCCTGCGCACGGCTGCTTCACTCTATTTCGCTGACGGGAAGCGACAGCAGCGAACCGCGTCGCGACCGCGCCTGATCAGAAGCTTGCGTCAACTCCGCCAACCCCCCAGCAGCACTCTGGCGCCGTCCGGGTCACGGCACCGGATCGTCGTCGTCGGCGGAGGTTTCGGCGGGCTACAGGCGGTCTCGAAACTACGACGTGCGCCGGTCGAGGTCACGCTCGTCGACCGCCGCAACTTCCATCTCTTCCAGCCGCTCACCTACCAGGTCGCGACCGGAGCGCTCTCGCCCGGCGAGATCGCCTATCCGCTCCGCGCGATCTTCAAGCGCTACCCCAACGTCCGCGTCCTGCTGGCTGAGGTAGCCGACTTCGACCTGGACGCGCGCGAGCTGCACCTGCGCTCCGTCTCGGCGGTGCCGGCGCCGGAACGGCTCGGCTACGACACCCTGATCGTGGCCGGCGGCTCGCACTACTCGTACTTCGGCCACGAGGAGTGGCGCATGCACGCGGCCGAGGTCAAGTCGCTCGAGAGTGCGCTCGCCGTTCGCAGCCGCCTCCTCGCCGCCTTCGAGGCCGCCGAAGCAGAGCCGAACGCTGACGCACGCGACGCGTGGCTCACGTTCGTCGTGGTCGGCGCCGGCGCCACCGGCGTCGAGATGGCCGGCCAGATTGCGGAGCTGGCGCGGGACACGCTGCGGCGTGACTTCCGCACCGTCGATCCGCGCCGCGCCCGCATCCTGCTGGTAGAGGCCGCCGATCGTGTACTGACGAGCTTCCCACCCTCGCTGTCGGCGAAGGCCGAGCGGTCGCTGCAGCGCCTCGGCGTAACCGTGCTGACAGGGCGCGCCGTGATCGGAATCGACGCCGCCGGCGTGACACTAGAGGGCCAAGACGGTGGCGCGGAGCGCATCGCCAGCCGCGCGGTCGTCTGGGCTGCCGGCGTCACCGCGTCCGGCCTCGCCGGCAGGCTTGCCGAGCTGACGGCAGCCGAGCGTGACCGCGCCGGCCGCGTCACGGTCGAATCCGATCTGACCCTTCCCGGGCATGCGGAGGTGTTCGCGATCGGCGACATGGTCCGCGTCCGTGATGTCAACGGCGAGCCCGTCGTGCTGCCGGGCGTCGCACCGGTCGCGATGCAGCAAGGGCGGTACGCGGCGAGCGTCGTCCGCGCGCGGCTGCGAGGGCGCGAGCACGGCGCCTTCCGCTACCGCGACAAGGGCAACCTGGCCACGATCGGCCGAGCGGCAGCAGTCGCCGACATCAAAGGCGTCCGGCTCAGCGGCTTTCTCGCCTGGGCAGCCTGGCTGGTCGTCCACCTGTGGTACCTAATTGGCTTCCAGAATCGGCTGCTCGTTCTCATCCGTTGGTCGTTCAGCTTCACGACCCACGGTCGCGGAGCCCGACTCATCACAGGCGCTCCGACATCAGGCGAGCAGCACGACGGCTGAGCAGCCCGTGTCTCGGGCCGAGGTGGGACGAGCAGCGCTCGCGGACCAGCAACGGCAGTGGGACCGTCACCCGTGCGCTGAATGACGTCCGGCCAGGCTCCGGTGTGCTGCTGACGACGCTCGGCGAGGCGTGAGCCATGGAGAGCGTCACCCTGTGGGCCACCACGGTCGGGGGCAGGTCTGGGGTTTCCCCGCCGCCCGTCGCTGACCGAACGGCGCGCCGAGACGGCGATCAGCCTCGAGCGCCCTGTGTTTGGGCCGGCCTCCGACCAACTTCGAGCGCTCGCGCGAGATCGGTGATTGACAAAAGCCCGGCCAGGTGTCCGTTGTCGACCACGAGCGCCCGGTTCGCCCTCGGCTCGGAAAGCTCGATGAGGGCGTCCACGGCCCGCTCGTCCTCGGTGAGCAGTGGGACCTGATCGAGCGGGATCATCGTGTCCCGCACGCGTCGCGTATCCCATTCCGAGCGGGGTACCGCGGCGACCGAGGCGAAGGCGAGGAGGCCGACCGGACTGCCTCCATCGAGGACCGGGTAGGTGGTGAACCGCTGCGACCAGGCGACGTCGTCCATGAAGCGCCCGATCGTCGAGTCGGCATCGACGGTAACGGGACGGCGCACCATCAGGTCGCGAACGCGCAATCCGCCGAGCGCTTGCTCCGTCGCAACGTACCGAGCCTCCGCCCTGGCGCCCTGAAGGAGGTACCAACCGATGAAGGCGAGCCAGGCGCCGCTGAACGAGCCCTGGAAGACGAACATCACGAGGCCGAGCGCGATGAACAAGTAGCCGAAGCCCTGTCCGATCTCTGACGCGACCCGGGTCGCCCAGGCGTAATCCCTCTTGGCTCGCCACAGCGCGGCGTGCAACACGCGGCCGCCGTCCAGCGGCGACGCTGGAAGGAGGTTAAAGGCGGCCAGGATGAGGTTGATGTAGCCGAGCCAGGCCGCGACCGCGTCGACGGCGGACGGCAAGCCTGCAAGCGCGATCAACACGAAGAGGACGCCCAGGCCGATCGAGACGAGCGGCCCGGAGAGGGCCACTCGGAACTCGGCGCCGGCGCTCGAGAACCGATCCTTGAACTCCGCCACGCCGCCGAACAGCCAGAGGGTGATCGAGTCGACCTCGATCCCCTCGCGGCGGGCCACCCACGAGTGCCCGAGCTCGTGGAGCAGGATCGACGCCAAGAACAGCAGGGCCGCGACGATTGCGATCCCGAGGTAGGTGCCGCCCGACAGGCCGGGGTTCTGCGACGGGAAGACGCCGTCAGCCAGTGACCAGACGATCAGGGCGAAGACGGCGAGCAGGCTCCAGTGGAGCCGGACCTCGACGCCGCCGAAGCGTCCGATCGTGAGGTTCCCGTCCATCGTGCGCTCCTCGCGCTTCGCTGCACCGCCGCCGACGCTCGGGCGGAGTGGTTCGCTAGCCATCGAGAGCTCCTCTCGTGTTCCTTCGCTTCTCGTCAGGCATGCGCGCCGCAGAGCTCGAACGTCGCTTGAGGTTCTCGAGCCCCTCCGACTTCGGGACGCCACCGGGGACGCGGAGATGGTTGATCAGGTCTGCCGCCATCTACGGCTACCCGAACGTGAACACGTATGCCTCGACGCCGGGGGCGAGGAAGGTGATCTCCAGCGTCCGCTCGCGGACCGCGTCGTGCTCGCGCACGAGCTGGTAGAGGCGGCCGTCCCGGAGCAGCCCGTTCCCGTCCTCGTCGACGTCCACGCCGTGTGACAGGCCCGGAGCCTCGCCGTCGAGGAGCACGCGGCAGGGGATCGGCTCGCGCGCTCCGGGAGAGAGCACGAGATGCGTGTCGCGCGCGTGGAAGCGGTAGGCGATGCTCCCGCCCGCCTGCTCGAGCACGACCTTCTCGCGCCCGATCGTCCACTCGCCGGCGAGGGCCCAGCGGTTGAAGCGCAGGCGCTCGGGGAGCTCGTAGGCCTGGCGTTCGTCGAACGCGGCGCCGTCAGGTGACGCGAAGTGCTCGCTGCGACCGTAGCCGAGATACGTCTCGGGGGTCCGCAGGTGGTCCCAGTCGGCCTCCGCCTCCACGCCAAGCCCTTCGACGGAGACGAGCTCGCGCTCGACACCGAGCAGCTTCTGGATGACGCGCTCCGATTGCTCGTAGCGGCCTTCGCCGAAGTGCTGGTCGCGGATGATCCCCTCCGCGTCGACGAAGTAGAGCGCCGGCCAGTAGTGGTTGTCGAAGGCGCTCCAGATCTCGTAGTCGTTGTCGGCGGCGACCGGGTAGTCGATCGCCATGTCCTTCGTCGCTTGCCTCACGCGGTCGAGCTCGTGCTCGAACGAGAACTCGGGCGTATGCACGCCGATAACGATGAGCCCCTCATCTCGGTAGACCTGCGACCATGAGCGGACGTACGGCTCCTGGCGCAGCCAGTTGATGCAGGTCAGCGTCCAGAAGTTCACGAGCACGACGTGGCCGCGCAGCTCGGCGGGGCCGAGTGGCTCGGAGTTGAGCCACCCGGTCGCGCCGCCGAGCGAGGGCATGCGCACACGTTGGAATACGGTCATCTAGCGAATCGACTCGAACGCGGCACGGACCTCTTCGCTGAAGAGCTCCGGCTCTTCCCAGGCGGCGAAGTGCCCGCCCCTGTCGACCTCGTTGAAGTAGATCACGTTGGGGTACGACTGCTCGACCCAGCTGCGCGGGGTCCGCCAGATCTCGCCCGGGAACGTCGTGAAGCCGACCGGGACCGAGACGTCCGGAGGAGCCTGGCCGGCCGCAAGAGCTGCGGCGCGTCCGTCCTCCCAGTACGACCGCGCTGCCGAGGCACCGGTGCCGGTCAACCAATACAGCGTGATGTTGTCGACGATCCGGTCCCGAGTGAGATTGCCCGCGGGCTGCCCGTCGACAAAGGCGCTGGAGATCTTGTAGTAGGAATCCGTGTCGTGGTCGAGCAGCCAGGCCGCCAGGGCGACGGGTGAGTCCAGCAGGGCGTAGCCGATCGTCTGCGGCCGCGTGGCCTGCTCCAGGAAGTAGCCAAAGCCGCTCGTCTTGAAGGTGTTGATCGCGTCGAGCGCCGCGCGTTCCTCCTCGGATTCCGACGGCATGGGGCCGCCGGCCAGGATCGTCACGAGCAAGTTCATGTGGATGCCGAGCAGCCCCTCGGGTGCCTGGCGTCCCATCGCGTCGGTGACGGCGGCGCCCACGTCGCCGCCCTGGGCGACGTAGCGGGTGTAGCCGAGGCGGCGCATCAGCTCCGCCCACGCCACCGCGACGCGGCCGGCATTCCAGCCGAGCTCCGTCGGCTCGCTGGAGAAGCCGTAGCCGGGCAGGGACGGCAGCACGAGGTCGAACGCGTCCTCGGCGTCTCCGCCGTGCGCGGTCGGGTCGGTGAGCGGGCCGACGACCTCGAGCAGCTCTATGACCGAGCCGGGCCAGCCGTGCGTCATGATCAGCGGCAACGCGTTCTCGTAACGCGACCTCACGTGGATGAAGTGGATCTCGACCCCGTCGATCTCGGTCGTGAACTGCGGGAGCGCGTTGAGCTTCGCCTCGGCCTTGCGCCAGTCGTAGTCGGTTGCCCAGTAGCGCGCGAGCTCCTGGAGCGTCGCCAGCTGGATGCCCTGCGACCGATCGGCGACGAGCTCCTTGCTGGGCCAGCGCGTCGCCGCGATGCGCCGCCGCAAGTCGTCCATCTGCTCGTCTGGAGTCTCGAAGTGGAAGGGACGGACCTCGGTTGCGGTCTCGACGGCGCTACTCATGACGACCTCCTTTTGCTAACGCAGTGAGCGGAACGCCGCGCGGAGCTCCTCGGTGAAGAGCTGCGGCTGCTCCCAGGCGGCGAAGTGGCCGCCTCTGTCGACTTCGTTGAAGTAGATGAGCTTGGGGTAGGCCTGCTCAGCCCAGCTGCGCGGCGCCTGATACTGCTCGCCGGGAAAGACGGTCACGGCAACCGGGATGGACACGCCCTTGGCGTTGAAGAAGCCACCCTTGTACTCCCAGTAGAGGCGAGACGCGGAGACCCCCGTGTTCGTCAGCCAGTAGAGCGTGATGTTGTCGAGGATCTCGTCACGGGTCAGTTCGCCCGTGTCGCTCGTCGTCCGGTCGAGAGCGGAGACGACCGCGGCGGCCGGCTGCCCGTCGGCATCGTTGTGGTCGAGGAGCCAGGCGGCCAGGCCGACGGGCGAGTCCGCGATGCCGTACAAGGTTTGCGGGCGCGTCGCCATCATCCTGGCGTACTCGACCTGCGCGTACGTCCTGATCAACTGCTCGTATGCGCGTCGTTCCTCGGCTGAGAGACCGGACGGCGGCGGGTCGGCGGCCAGGGAAGCCTTGTCGACGTCGGCTGGAACGGTGGCAGGCATGTTGGTGTGGATGGCGAGCAGTCCCGCAGGTGCCTCCAGGCCCATCTGATCGACGACGAACGCACCCCAGTCGCCGCCCTGGGCGACGTAGCGGCTGTAGCCGAGGCGCTGCATCAGCTCTGCCCAGGCTCGACCCATGCGCTCAGGCCCCCAACCGGTGCTGGTGGGCTTGCCCGAGAACCCGTAGCCCGGCATCGACGGAATCACCACGTCGAACGCGTCCGCCGCGCTCCCGCCGTGCGCCGTGGGATCGGTCAGTCGATCGATGATCTTCAGCTGCTCGATGATCGAGCCCGGCCACCCGTGATTGATGATGAGCGGCAAGGCGTCGTCGTGCTGCGAGCGCACGTGGATGAAGTGGATGTCGAGGCTGTCGATCTCCGTGATGAACTGAGGCAGCGCGTTCAGCCTCGCCTCGAACCTCCGGAAGTCGTACTCGGTGCCCCAGTAGCGCACGAGCTCCTGCATCGTGGCGAGCTGCACGCCCTGTGACTCGTCTGCGACGGTCTCCTTCTCGGGCCACCGCGTCGCCGCGATGCGTCGGCGCAGGTCTTCGAGCTCCGCCTCGGGGACGTTGACCTCGAAGGGGCGGATCTCGACAGCGGTCTCGGCGGTGCTGCTCATGACGACCTCGGTTGTTGGTGGACGGGGTTCAGCCTTGATCTCGTGAGGTGAACAGCACTGAGTTGTGGGCGGCCCTTGCGCAAAGGTCGGTCCCGCAAGCGCGGAAGCGGCGTCGCTGCTCGGCGTCGCGTCGGTACAGCATGTTTGCGGGACGGCTCCAGTCCGTCCCAGCCCACCTCCTCCCGTCTCGGGACCGTATGGTGATGATCTCGCGAAGGCCGCCCGAGCACATCGGACGGACGGCCGGTTCTGACCGAGACATCTGCGCACGAAGCGGTACGACATTTGGCGTACAGCGTTCGTGGGCGATAACGTCACACAGCTGGCCGCAAGCCTCCGTCCCTGAGGAGGCGTCGATAACCACCCAAGTCGGGCTCTCCTATCCCCAGCCGGCGCTTCGCCGGGCGGCGTCAGTTGCCGTTCGATCGCGATCCGGCAGGTATGTCGCGGGTGTGCTCGCCTTGGCGGCCGCCTACTACGGGGCGGCGAAGCTAGGCCAGTCCCTGCGCTACACCGCCTCCGTCGCTGCCATCTGGCCCCCGGCCGGAGTCGGTATCGCGGCGCTCTACCTGTGGGGACTCCGCTGGTGGCCGGGCGTATTCCTCGCAGAGCTCGTTGTCAACGGAGAGCTGCTCGTCGGTGAGAACGCGTTACCACTCGGGAGTCTGCTCGGTCAGCAGACAGGCAACATGGCTGAGATCGTCGTAGGAGCGGTGCTCCTTCGTCGGCTGATCGGCCCCCGAGCGGCTTTGGATCGGACCCAACAGGTCGGCGGTCTGCTGGTAGCGCTCGGGATCGCGACAGCGGTCAGCGCAACAGTAGGCGCGGTATCGATGCTCGCCGGCGGCGTCATCGAGGGCTCCGAAGCGCCGACGTTCTGGCGGACGTGGTGGCTTGGCGATACGGCGGGGGCGCTGGTCGTGCTGCCGCTGGCGCTTGCATGGGTCCCGGAGCCCGCCGCGGCGGGGCGGCGCATCCGCACATGGCAGGGCGCTCTCATGATCGCCGCGACCGCTGGGCTCGGGGTGCTGGCGTTCTCCATCGAAGGGCCGGTTGCGTACATCGTCTTTCCGGCGCTGATCTGGGCTGCGTTCCGATTCGGGCCGGCAGGCGCCACGCTCTCGACCGCTATCGCTGCAGCGGTAGCGGTTGGATTCACCGCCAACGAGGTCGGTCCGTTCTCCACGCAACTCATCGACCTCAGGACGCTGAGCACGCAGGTCTACATCGTCGTAGCAGCCCTCACAACGCTCTTTCTGAGCGCGGTAGTCACCGAGCGCGAACGCTCCGCCGCCGAGCTGGCCGAAGCCAAACGGCGTGAGGACGACCGGGCCATGAAGGAGCGTCACCGCATCGCACGCGATCTGCACGACTCGGTGTCCCAGGCTCTGTTCTCGACGGTCCTGCACACCCGTACCGCTCAGAAGGCGCTCAAGCATGAAGGCCTGAACCCGTCAGGCCCGCTAGAGCAGTCTCTCGACGCAATCGGAGAGCTGACGAGGGGCGCGCAGAGCGAGATGCGTGCTCTCATCTTTGAGCTTGGCCATGATGCGGTCGAGGACGGGCTCGTCGCGGCCCTCGCCAGGCACGCGTCAGTGCTCCGCACGCGACATGGGTTGGACATCGACGTTCAGGGGCCCGAGCGCCTCGCGCTCTCCCCCCGCGCTCAGACGGAACTCTTCGGCATCGGGCGCGAAGCACTCGCCAACGTCGTCAAGCACGCCGGCGCGAACAGGGCGTCGGTTTACGTCGAGGCTCGCTCGGAGGGCGTTCTCGTCGAGATTCGCGACGACGGATCTGGTTTTGACCCTGCTGCCCGCCACCCCGGCCACTTCGGCCTCCAGTCGATGCACAGCCGCGCGGCCGAGCTCGGCGGGGTGCTGACGATTTCGAGCGCGCCTGGAGCCGGCACCGTCGTCCGGGTGGAAGCAAGGGCCGGCACGGAAGGAGCCTCGGACGGTGCCTGAACCGGGGGGCAGGATCCGCGTGCTGGTCGTGGACGACCACGCGGTCGTCCGCCGAGGGCTGTTGGCCTTCCTCGACAGCGAACCCGATCTGGAGGTCGTCGGCGACGCCGCGGGCGGCGCGCAGGCCCTGGAGCTGCTCGCCCGCCTGGCCTCCGAGGGGCGGCGACCGCACGTAGTCGTCATGGACCTCCAAATGGAGCCGCTCGACGGCATCGAGTCGACTCGCCAGATCCGCGCTCGCTACTCCGAGGTCGAGGTGGTGGCGTTGACTTCCTTTGGCGAGGAGGAGCGCGTTCACGCGGCCCTCGAGGCCGGCGCTTCCGGGTATCTGCTCAAGGACTCGGACGCGGACGAAGTCTCGGCGGCTATCCGGGCCGCGCACCGGGGGGAGCTCCCGCTCGATCCCGCAATCGCCCGCCGCCTGACAGTGTCTCTCCGCGCAAAGTCACTCGACCGGCCGGACGCGGAGCTGACGACGCGTGAGCTCGAGGTCCTCCGCCTCCTCGGAGCGGGCAAGACCAACAAGGAGATCGCCGCCGAGCTGCAGATCAGCGAGCGAACGGCGCGTACGCACGTCTCGAACATCCTGGGCAAGCTCGATCTCGCCTCGCGCACACAAGCAGCGCTCTGGGCCGTTCGCCAAGGTTTCGTGAAGGTTGGCGCCGAGTAAGAAGCTCGACCAGGTCGAGGGCAGCTCAGAAACAGGTCAAATCCGGCCCCGCTGCTTCTCGAGGCCCGTCACGAGCGGGCCTTCTTCATTGCGCCGGCCTCACCTGCCGCGGTCGCGCGGACGAACGCGAGCATGAGCTGAACCGCGTCGTTGGTCCGGCACCCTTGACGGCGGACGAGCGACTGCCAGGTGCGGAACTCGAGCGCGTGACCGATCGCTCGCCGCAGGCCGGCTCTTGCTCCGCCGCGCGTCGTCCATGCCTCGAGGAGAAGGTCGCGGATCTCCTCGAGGTAATGAACGCGGTAGGCGTTCATCTCGGCGACGATCGGCATCACGGCTGCGTCGCGCTGCACGTTCTCGAGCAGCGGCTCGAGGCACTCGTAGTAGCCGTACAGATCACGCAGGGCAGTCTGTAGGCGCTCGCCGGGATCGGAGATCGAGCACCAGGCGGTCGGATCCGGCGGCGGTACCGTCTCGCGCACGTGCCCCGAGCAGGCCTGCAAGAGTGAGCGGTCGTCGGGGAAGTGTGCGTACACGGTCGGGCGTGTCACGCCCGCCCGCTCGGCGATCGCCTTCACCGCCGTCCGAGAAGGACCGAGGGTTGAGTGGAGCTCGACGGCTGCTTCGACGATCCGTTGCCGGGTCTCTTGCTGGCGCTCGGCCCGCCGCTTCAGCTCGTAGGTTCGCGTGGTCGACATTTCGCTTGACATCACTGTAGATGATCCGTAGGCTAGCAGAATCGATTGACAGTGACGTAAAGCGAAAGGAGCGGACATGCTTGCAATTCAACTGGAAGAGCGGGACCTCGTCGATATCTCGTCGGAGATAGACGAGACGCGTCGGATGCGCGTCGATTTCCCGATCTCGAGCGTCGCGGGCGCTGCGAGCACAGCTGTCGTCTACTTCGAGCTCGAGCCCGGCGAGCACACCGGGATGCACACTGACAGCGCCGAGGAGATCGTCCTCATCCTCTCGGGAAGGGCGGAGGCGACCGTCGGTGACGAGCGCGGCGAGCTCTCCGCAGGCGGACTCGGTCTCGTTCCGGCGCTCGTCCCGCACGACGTCCGCAACATCGGGGAGGAAACGGTGCGCGTGGTCGGCTTCTTCTCCAGCGGCACCGTCGTCAGCGTCTTCGACGATCCGCTGATGCCCGCCGGCAAGCGCGTCGTCGGCACGCCCCTCCCGGAAGAGTCGGAGGTCGGACTGGCAACGGCAGCGCCCTGAAAACCGCAATCTTGCCTATCTCGAAAAGGCCCGCCATGCGGGCCTTTTCTCGTCAAAGCACGCCGTCGTCTACGCTCGCCGGTCATGACCGCGGCGCTTCGAGATCGCGTTCTCTCCATCGGAGCGGATCCGCGCGACACAGCCGACGAGCGCTTCCGGAAGCGGCTGCTGGTCGGCGTGGCGCTCGTCATCCTGCCGTTCGGATTCCTGTGGGGCTGCCTGTACTGGGCCGTGGGTGAGCACGAGGTTGCGCTGACGCCGTGGGCCTACGTCGCCGGATCGACGACCAGCCTCGTCGTCTTCGCACGGACCAGGAACCTCGCGCATCTGCGGACGGCGCAGCAGCTTCTGATTCTCGTCGCCCCCGCGGCGGGGATGGTCATGCTCGGTGGCCTTGACGAGTCGAGCTCGGTGATTCTGTGGTCGCTGTTCGCGCCGCTCGGGGCAGTCGCGTTCGACCGCCCCGGCCGCGCCTGGCCGTGGTTTGCGACCTTCGTTGCCGTGATCCTGATCGCACTTGCTCTCTCCGAAGTCGTTCGGCCGGACGGCGCCGATCTGCCGGACGCCTTCGTCCGCACCTTCGATGTTCTCAACATCGTCGTCGTCTCGTCCGTCGCGATGCTGTTGCTCGTGACCTTCGCGCGAGGACGCGACGCCGCGCAGGCGCGCGTCGAGACGCTGCTGCTCAACGTCCTCCCGGCCGACGTTGCGCAGCGGCTGCAGTCCGATCCGAATTCGATCGCCGACCACTTCGACGACACGAGCATCCTGTTCGCGGACGTCGTCGACTTCACCCCGCTCTCGAGCCGACTCGACGCGCGCGAGGTGGTAGGGCTCCTCGATCGGCTCTTCACGAGCTTCGACGAGCTGGTCGATCGCTACGAGGTCGAGAAGATCAAGACGATCGGCGACTGCTACATGGTCGCGGCGGGCGTCCCCACGCAACGGCCGGATCATGCACACGCGCTTGCGGGGCTCGCGCTCGAAATGCGCGAATGTGCGAAGACCTGCCTCCCCGACGCCGGCCACGGCTTGCGGCTCCGCATCGGCATCAGCTCGGGACCGGTCGTGGCAGGCGTGATCGGGCGCCGCCGTTTCCTCTACGACCTGTGGGGCGACACGGTGAACATGGCGAGCAGGATGGAATCGCACGGGACCCCCGACTGCATCCAGATCACTCGCTCGACCTGGGAGCTCCTGCGCGACGACTTCGTGGTCGAGCCGTTAGGCCTCGTCGACGTGAAGGGCAAGGGCGCGGTTGACACCTGGCGGCTCGTCGGCCCGCGCGGCGGGTAGGCTGGCGCGCGGGCGGTGACCGGACGTCGACGCATCCGACGCGTGGATCGCTGCACGTTCGTCGAGCTCAACACGGCTGTACTTCGCGCAGGAAGACCGCTCGAACGTCGACGGCGTCGGTGACGACAAATGAGCCGCGAACCGACCCGATCGGCGTCAGTCCGGATACTCGTCCTTCCGCCAAGTACGCGGCTCGGGGGATTGGGCTTTCGGCGTTCGCTCGAGCAGGAAGCTGTAGTACGGCACGACGAACGGGTCGGGCGCCATCACCGTGTAAGTGTGGTAGACGGCCCCGTTCTCGCGCGCGAAGGCGATCCAGCTCGGGCTCTCGCGCAGCCCGTCCTCGAGGTCGGCGCCGATCTGGCGTGACCAATCCTGGAGCCAGTCGGGCGGGTCGTCGATCATCTCCTTGACCTCGGGAATCTGCTGCGCCTGCTCCTCGGTGATCGCAAGGCCGAAGTCGAAGGCGAAGTCGGTGTTGTAGGTGGAGACGTAGGGGAACTCCCAGCCCATCCGCCGTTTGTAGGCGGTCAGCCGCTCGATCGGCGCGCGTGAGAAGCAGAGCAGCGTCACGTCGCGGTGGTTCAAGTGGACGAGCGAGCCGTCGAGCCCGTCGCCCAGGTTGGTGCAGCCGGGACAGGCGCCTAGCGTGTAGTCGGGGCCGAACATGATGTTGTAGGCGAGCAGCTGTGAGCGGCCGTCGAAGAGCTCGGCGAGGGTCTTCTTGCCGTCCTCGGTGTCGAACTCGTACTCCTTCTCCACCGGGACCCAGGGGAGATCGAGACGCTTGCTCTTGATCTCCTCGTTTCGCTCCGCCTGCTCCGCCTCGAGCTTGGCGAGCTCGTCACGGGCCGCCTGCCATTCCTCGCGGGTTCCGATCTTGTGTTCAGGCATCTCATCTCCTTTCGTCGGACTCGAGCGCTCCCGCGCGAGCCGAATCCATCGTCGGATCGGACGCTACCGG
>DAITAO010000058.1:0-20228 GCA_036824245.1 Gaiellaceae bacterium
CGGGAAGAAGCGATCCTCGGTGCACAGCACGAATTTCGTCGGCACGTTCGGCCACGCGTCTAGTGGCCACGGCGAATCCATGGATGCTTCGGACGGATGCACGCGCTCTTTGCTCAGCGCTTCTTCGGCCAGCTTGCGCGGCACGTCGTGATAGAAGCTGACGTACGGGTCCTCGTTGCCGGTCTTGCCGCCATCACGCGCAGCTTGCTCCCGAACGGCGTTTCGGTAGCCGGTGTTAGCCCACCAGTCCCCTGGAGCCTCACCGGGGGACGGGATCATCCCGGCTACTAGAACCAGCACATCAACCGCGAGCCGGTCAGCAACCAGGGACGCGGTGAACGCGCCGAACGACTGACCCACGACGACCAGATCCTTCCTGCCACCGACGGCCTCGACCACAGTGTCGGCGTACTCGTTCAGCCCCGCCGAGTCGTCATCGCCCGGAAGGTCGGGGGCCACCACGTCGTGCCCCCGGGTGCGCAACTCGGCCTCCACCAGGTGCCAGTACCAACCAACGTCTCCCGCGCCGTGGATCAACACAAAAGTGCTCATCTCGGACAGTCCCTCAGCCGGGTGGGCGCACGACGGAGAACCTGGCACTGGCGAAGTCGCCGTTCCGTCCCAGCTCGTCCAGACGCAACTCGATCCGGCGTGGCAGCAGAGGCGCACCGCCACCGAGCGTGACCGGCGCGATCGACACGACGACCTCGTCCAGCAGCCCCACGTCGGCGAACTGACCGGCCAGGTCGCCGCCGCCGACGATCCACACGTTGCGGCCGGCCGCGGCGGCAACCATCTCCTCGTGCACGGTTGCGATCTCCGCGCTGGTGAACTCGATTCGCGCGTCGCGGACGACCGGCAGCTGTCGGTGCGTGAAGACCCAGCACGGGAGGTCGTACGGCCACTTCCACTCCGCCGGGTCCTTGTCCGCGAACTCGTGGTCGAGAACCCATTCGTACGTCGTCGCCCCCATCGCCATCGCACCGACGCCGGCGATGAACTCGCCGTAGTTCAACGGGCCGTCGTCCTCACGTTTACGGGTGAACAGCCAGTCCAGCGAATTGTCGGGGTCGGCGATGAACCCGTCGAGAGTGGTTGCCGTGTAGTACTGAGTGAGGCTCACGATGCACTTCCTTCCGTAGCTCGTCTGCGAAGTGGGCGCAGCTCGCCTTCGTCACCGACGACATCGACAGCGTGACGCACAAGGCGAGAGCGGCCGCGGGCGACAAGAACGCGGTGGTCTGTGGTGCCGGCACCGGACAGCAGTGCTTGCAAGCCTGAGCCGGAGGTCAGATACCACGACGGCCGGTCATCGGCCGCATCTAGTCGCCCGGAAGCAGTCCGCCGGGGTAGCGGATCTCCTCCTGTGGCGGAAACCGCGCATACGCGATGCTCCCATCCTGCGTCTCCTGGGGCGAGGAGGCGTTGTACCGCGCGGCTGTCTCGTCGACGCAGTAGTAGCCCCACGGCCCGTCCTTCTGGAACTGCCGCGAGGACGCCGCGAGGATCACGCACGGTCTCTCACCGGCGCCGACGAAGACGTGCCGCGTCTCCGGCGGACAATGGACGAAGTCCCACTGCCGCAGCTCCCGCTCCTGCCCTTCGACGATGAGCAGGCCATCGCCTGAGAGCACCAGGAAGTCCTCCTGCTCGGTCTCCCAGTGATATGTCCCGCTCGGCTCACCGGGGTCGACGACGCGTATGGCCATTCCGAGCATCGGGAAGTACGACTCGGCCTCGAACTCGTCGTTGCCGGTCAACGGTGTGCTGTGCCCCTGCCCCGGCTTCCGGAACCAACGCGCGTCCCGAACGTTCATCACGAACCAGCCCGCGCCCGCGGGCACGAGACCGGCATCGGTCTGCTTCAGATTGGCTTCGGAAACCACCACGTGATGATACGACCACCCGAGGGCGCGGCGGCCGCGCACTCAGGGAGCTCTTGCGGTTCGTGAAGTGCCGGGGCGCTGGATCAGAACGATCGCGATCGCGAACAGCGCACCGCAGGTCACGAGTGCCAGAGCCAGGCCCGCGAACCGGGCGACCAAGGCGATGGTGAGCCCACATACGATCGCGCCGACATACTCGGCCTGGGCGAGGAACGAGTGCACGGTCGCTCTGACGTCGCCGCTCGTCTGCCGGTTCACCCAGATCGTGCCGAGGGTGCGTGTCAGCGGCTTCGCGATCCCGGCGACGAGCAGCACGGCCGCGCTGCCACTCGCTTCCTCGGGGGCTCCGGCCAGGACGACGAATCCGACCGCTCCGGCTGCACAGGCGAAGACGTAGCCTCGCAGCGCGGTGTGCACCTCGTCGATATGGCGCTCCACGACGCGAAAAGCGGTCGCGCCCACAAGCAGGCTCAGGACGCCGAGGCCAGCGAACCACGCGACGGGATCCGAGGGAAGCCCGATGTCGACGAGCCGCCTTGGCTGCAGTCGACCGCCGGCACCTGCCGCGCCGGTGACCAGGAACGTCGCCGCGAACATGAGCAGGATCGGGCGGCTGCGACGCACGAGGGCCGACCCGCGCCTGAGGATCGACCAGGAGGCCGACCACCGCCTCGTGGAGGCGGGTACGAACCGCTGCTCGCGGAAGCGAAACACGACGTACAGGCCGAGCAGCATCATGGCCACTCCCGCGAGCACGATCGCCGTGCTCCGTTGCATCAGTGACGCGAGAGCGCCAACGCCCACCAGGCCGGCCGCGGCGCCCGTCAGCTGGGCCCGCCCCGACCGCATCAACACGACGGAGATGCGCGCCGGCTCATCGAGCTCGTCGGTGATCCAGGCGACGTCAGCGCCGCTCGCGAACGTCCACGACAGCCCCCACAGCATCTGCGTGGCGACGAGCGGCCCGAAATCGGTCACGAGACCCGTGGCGATCATCGCGGTGCCCATCAGAAAGTGGGAGACGACCAGCGACCACTTCCGGCTGATGGTGTCGGCGACGACGCCGGCCGGGACCTCGAACACGAGCGCGATGATCCCCTGCCCTACGCCGATCACAACGAGCTGGGACGGCGACAGGTCTGCGTCGACGACCAAGTAGACGCTGGTGACCAGCCACCAGCCGTTGTGGAGCACTGCCCGCCACCAGATCCACCTCAGGAACACCGCGACGAGGTCCGGGCCCCCGCTCACTGGTCAGTCGGGGGACGCCGGTGACGCCACCGCTCATGAGACGCATGAGCGACGAGGAGCAGTGCACCCTCCACGGCGGAGATCGACAAGGCCCCGTACAGCAGCCGCTCCGTGAGCGTTGTCTTACCGGCGTCTACATGCGCCAGGATCCCCAAGTTCAGCGTTCTGCGGTGCAAGCGTCATACCCTCCGAATAAGTCGAAAAGCCCTTCTCGATGGACATGAACGCTGCGCGCATCTTCCGCTCCTCGGGTCAATCAGCGCTGTGACGGGGAGTAAAGCACAGGCCGTCGAGCACGGCCCGGACGACGCCCTGACGGTCAGCCGGCGGCTGGATAGACCCTCTCTTAGGCGGCCGACCCCGCTCGTCGTCTGGCAGCTTGATCGCGGATCGACGGCCAGGGCTTGTCTCCCCAAACTCGTAGCTCCGCGATGAAGCGCTCTTAGAGTTGCAAGGCCCACCATGGCCAAGCTGATCTATTCGGCGATCACGTCGCTCGACGGCTACGTAGCGGACGAGGACGGCAACTTCGACTGGGCTGCGCCGGACGAGGAGGTGCACGCCTTCTTCAACGACCTCGAGCGGCCGGTGGGCACCTACCTCTACGGGCGCCGGATATACGAGGTGATGGCCGTCTGGGAGACCCTGCCCCTCGCCGACCAGCCGCCTTTCATGCGGGACTTTGCCGAGATCTGGCGGGCGGCCGACAAAATCGTGTACTCCAGGATGCTGGAGACGGTATCCAGCAAGAGGACGCGGATCGAGCGAGACTTCGACCCCGAAGCGATCCGGCAGCTGAAGGCGTCAGCGGGACGTGACATCACGGTCGGCGGTGCCGACCTGGCCGCCCAGGCGATCAAGGCCGGGTTGGTCGACGAGTTCCACCTGTTCCTCACGCCCATCGTCGTGGGAAGCGGCAAACGGTCCTTACCCAACAATGTCCGCCTCAAGCTCGAACTGCTGGACGAACGCCGTTTCGGCAATGGCGTCGTTCACCTCCACTACCGCACCAGGACGTGAGAGACGGCGACGCTGGAGGCGTCTATCCGATGTACTGCTAGCCGCCGGCGTTTGGATGCAGCCCCCCGAGACGGCTACGACCGTCCGCGTGCAGTCCAGAGCGAACAGCGGGAGTGCCTCAGCTAGGCGCGCCGCCGCCCGTCGAGCCGGATCGTCCAGGGGTCGATCGTGTCCACCCGGAGGTGCGTCTCGCTCCACGGATCGCGCGCGAACGTGGCACGGACGGCTTCATCCGACTCAGCCTCGACGGCGTGCACGACGCGGTGCTCGTCGGAGAGCGGCCCGCCGAGGACGATGAAGCCCGCGTCCTCGAGGCCGTTCATGAAGGACGCGTGCGCGGGCCAGCCGGATTGCTCTTCCAGCGGCCGCGACGGGTCCCACTCGGGGCCAGAGCGGCGGAGCACGACGAGAAACATCGCCATCGCTCGTCTTCTACCAGCCGGCGCGCGAGCCGCGCTCCGTCAACTTCGGATCGGATCCGGACTCCGGAGGCGAGGGCCGCGAGCTCGTTGTGCATTGCGTCGCCACGCGTATGGTCGTCTCCGAACCCCCTTTACGCGCTGAGAGGCGGAGCCGATTACGCCGAGCCGCCCGGAGCGCTCACACGGAAGGAGCACGGATGACCGAAAAGGACGATCCCGTGGCTATCGCGAGAGCGATCATCGACTCCAACCTGTACATGGTGATCGGGACCGCCGATCAGGACGGACGGCCCTGGGTGTCGCCCGTGTACTTCGCCCCGGCGGCATACCGCGAGTTCTTCTGGGTCTCGTCGCCTGACACGAGACACTCCCGGAACATCGAAACGCGCGGCGAGGTAAGCATCGTCATCTTCGACTCGTCAGTTCCGATCTCCACAGGGAGAGGCGTTTACATCTCGGCTGACGCTCGAGAGCTCATCGGTGACGAGCGCGCGGACGCGATCGAGGTCTTCTCGCGCCGGTCGCTGGCACACGGGGGACACGAATGGACGCTAGAGAACGTCCAGTCGCCCGCACGCGTGCGTCTCTACCGAGCCGTCGCGACGGATCTCTATGTCCTCTACGAAGACGACCGTCGCGAGCCGGTGACCGTGTAGCACGAAGACGCTGCGGAGACACCGATGAGTCCTGCTGCCGGCCGCAGTCCTACAGGCAGGAAGCCTGCGCGCGAAAGCTCAGGCCGATAAGAATCGTCGCAGCGGCGCCTCGACACGTCTGCAACCCACCAACCCGAGGAGATTCACATGGCCCAGTACGTCGATGGATTCGTCCTACCGCTTCCGAAGCGCAATCTCGACGCGTACCGCCGCATGGCGCGCAAGGCCGGCAAGATCTGGCTCGAGCACGGCGCGCTCGAGTACCGGGAATGCGTCGCCGACGACGTAGAGATGGGAGAGGTCACGTCCTTCCCACGCAGCGTCCAGCTCAAGCGAGGCGAGACCGTCGTGTTCTCGTGGATCGTGTTCAAGTCGCGTGCGCACCGGGACCGCGTCAACGCCAAAGTGATTCAGGACCCGCGCCTCGCCGACCAGATGGACTCGAAGACCATGCCCTTCGACGGAAAGCGCATGATCTACGGCGGCTTCGACGTCATCGTCGACGCCTGACCAGGCCCAGTGGCGCGAAAGGCAATGAACGCACGGGGCCAACCGGCCACGCCGTCATCGCGGCTGATCTGACGATTGATATCTTGCCGCCGGCGCCGTCCCGCGCCCAACCCCCGATTCCGGCGCTCACGCCGCCGGCTCAGCGGGGGCAAAGGGGGCCCGCAAGCCGTCGGGACGCCGGTCGCAAGCTGCCCTTTCCGGCGGGGCGTCGTGAGCGTGAGTCGCGGGGCCGCCGCCGCGAGGGGAGCAGCACCAGATGACCAGGCAGAAGTCGTTCAAGCGCCTCGTCCGTGCGCGCATGCAAAAGACGGGCGAGAGCTACACCGCAGCGCGGGCGGCGCTGTTGGCCGCGCAGGAGCCGAACGCAACCGAGGGGCCCGCGCTGCCGATGTCGAACGAGGCGATCCGGCGCAGGACCGGGCGGGGATGGGAGGAGTGGTTCGACCTGCTCGACGAGTGGGGAGCGTCCGGGCGATCCCACAAGGAGATCGCGCGCTGGGTCGGCGAGGAGCACGGGATCGGGGGCTGGAGCGCGCAGGCGGTGACCGTCGGCTACGAGCGCGCCCGCGGCCTGCGCGCCGTCGGCGAGCGCCCCGACGGCTTCACGGTCACCGCCTCGAAGACCGTGGCGGTGCCGGTCGATCGGCTGTACGAGGCGTTCGTCGACGAGTCGCTGCGCGAGCGCTGGCTGCCCGAGGGCGAGCTTCGCGAGCGCACCGCCTCCAAGCCGAGGTCGGCCCGCTTCGACTGGGGCGACGGCGAGAGCAGGGTCAACGTCACCTTCATTGCGAAGGGACAGGTGAAGAGCACCGCGGCGCTCGAGCACGAGCGGCTCGCCGACGGCTCGGAGGCAGAACGGATGAAGGCCTTTTGGCGAGACCGGGTGGCGGCGTTGAAGGAGCTACTGGAGCGATGAGCGGTTGGCCGCGCGGTCGGCGCCGGGCGACAAGTGTTGCGCAGAGAGTGGCCCTGCGGCAGGCTGCCGATGTTGGTTCCTGAGGCACAGCTGGACTCGACCGAGCACGGACTCGTCCCCAGCGGGGACGGTTGGTTCGTCCTCAACGCGCGCGACGCGCGCTGGCGGCCGGGAGAGGGGCGAGGCGCCTACTGCATCTTCGAAGGAGAGCCGGAGTTTTCGCAGTTGGGGATCCACATCGTCGCCCTGGCGCCGGGTGACCCGATGGCGATGTACCACTGGGAGGCCGATCAGGAGGACTTCCTCGTGCTCGCCGGCGAAGCGCTGCTGATCGTCGAGGGTGAAAAGCGCCCGCTCCGCCAGTGGGACTTCGTGCATTGCCCCGCCGGGACCAAGCATGTGATTCTCGGCGCGGGAGACGCGCCGTGCCTGGTGCTCGCGGTCGGCGCCCGCGACCGCTCGACCGGTCAGGCCTGGGGCGCCTACAGCGTGGACGAGTTCGCGCTGCGCCACGGTGCCGGCGTCGAGCAGGAGACGACGGACGCGAATGAGGCATACGCACGCTTCCCCCCACGCGAACCCGCTCGGTACCGCGACGGCTGGCTTCCCGACTAGATCCGGAACGCCGGCCACACGATGAGCACCCGTGACCCCCACTCTACGTACACGGACGCCCGCGCGCCAAGCGTCGTATCGGCGCGCGGGGTCGTCAAGCGCTACGGCAGGACCGTCGCGCTGGCAGGTCTCGACGCTGACATCGACCCTGGTATCACCGGCCTGCTTGGATCGAACGGGGCAGGCAAGACGACGTTCATCTCCCTGATGCTCGGGCTCCGCTCGCGCGAGGAAGGGGACCTGAAAGTGCTCGGCGAAGACCCGGCGACTGCTGGCATCGGCGTGCGGGCTCGCATCGGATACGCGCCGGAGCACCACGACCTGCCGGCCGAGCTCCCCGCGGCCGATTTCGTGCGACACCTCACCGAGATCCATCTGCTTCCTCCCCGCGCCGCGATGCAGAGGGCGAACGACGCGCTCTGGCTGGTAGGGCTCGGCGAGGAACGCTTCCGGCACGTCGGCTCGATGTCGACCGGGCAACGCCAGCGGGTGAAGCTGGCTGCGGCGATCGCGCACGACCCGGAGCTCGTCCTCCTCGACGAGCCGACGGATGGTCTCGATCCGATGCAGCGGACTGAGATGCTCGATCTCATCCGCCGGATCGGATCGGAGTTCGGGATGCACATCGTCGTCTCCTCACATCACCTCGAGGAGGTAGAGCGGATCTGCGACGCGGTCGTGATCATCGAGGGCGGCGAGGTCGTGCACGCCGGAAGGCTCGCCGACATCCGGCGAGGCCCGGAAGGGCTTGTGGTCGAGGTCGACGAGCGCGCAGAGGAGCTCGCACGGGTGCTCATCGGGCGCGGCTACGACGTGACCGTCGCCGACGCCCTGCTGCTCGTCGACCCCGCGGACGGCGTGCACGACGCGGTGCGTGACGCCGTCGCCGAGCTCCAGGTCGGATTGCGCCGCCTGGGACCGCGCGGGCGCACGCTCGAGGACGTCTACCTGGGGGCCGGACTGTGAGTGAGGCGCAGGACGCCCGGCTCTTCGGCCTGGGCTACCGGCGATACGACGGCCCGCGCCGCGAGCCCGTGTGGGCGATCGTCACGCTCGCCGTCTTCACGATCAGGCGCGTGCTGGGGCTCGGGCGCGGCGCACGACAGAAGGTGTTGCCCGCGATAACGCTCACCATCGCGTACCTGCCGGCTCTCGTATCCGTCGGAATCGCGGCGCTCGTCGACGAAGTCGTCGCCGAGGATCTGATCTCCTACGGCGACTACACATTCTTCATCGGGAGCGCGCTCGCGCTGTTTGCCGCGCTCGTCGCGCCCGAGGCCCTGTGTCCCGACCAGCGCTCCGGAATGCTCGGGCTCTACCTCGCGGGGCCTCTCGACCGCAACCGTTATCTCGTCGCAAAAGGCGCAGCCGTCCTCGTCGTCATGCTCGCCATCACCCTTGGCCCCCTCCTGTTCATGCTCGCGGCGTTCGTCGTCGCAGGATTCGGGCCCTCCGCGGGCGAGACGCCGCTGCTCCTGCTGCGGATCCTCGCGGTCGGGCTCACGACGGCGTTGCTCTACGCCGCCCTGTCGCTGGCGGTCGCGAGCTTCACGACGCGGCGCGCAGCGGCTGCGGTTGCAATCGTCCTGCTGTTGTTCGTGCCGCCGATCGTCTCCAGCTCGGCGATCGAGAGCGCCGACGCGCCAAACGAGCTCGATCTCGTGAGCTTCCCGTTCGTGGCGGCGGAGCTCTCGATCCGGATCTTCGGCGAGACGGCCGAGGACGGCCCGCCGGTCACGGAAGTCTCGACCTGGCTCATCGCCGCGGCACTATCGGCGTTCGTCCTGGCGGGGGCGTTCGTGTGCTGGCTCCGCTACCGGCGCATCGAGGGGTTTCGGTGAGCGACGCGCGGCCCGGTCCAGGCGAATCGCGCGTCGTGGCGGAGGGCGTCTCGAAATGGTTCGGCCCGCTGGTCGCCGTCTCGGACGTGAGCTTCGACATCGGCCCGGGAGTGACCGCGCTCCTCGGGCCGAACGGTGCCGGCAAGTCCACGATGCTGCGAATGCTCTGCGGGCTCGCGCGGCCCTCGCGCGGCACGGTACGCGTCCTCGGCCGGGATCCGCGCGCCGACGTCGGCGTCTCCCGGCTCGTCGGGCTCGTGCCCCAGCAGGAGAGCGTGTTCGAGCGGCTCACGGCACGCGAGTTCGTCCGCCTCACGGCCGCCCTACACGGGTTGCCGGTCCCGGACGCGGCAGCAGTGCAGGCGCTCGAGAGGGTCGCGCTCGACCCTTCCGACCTACGCCGGCTGCCGGCGTACTCGAAGGGGATGCGGCAGCGCGTAAAGGTGGCGCAGGGGATCGTGCACGACCCCTCCGTGCTCTTCCTCGACGAGCCGCTGACCGGGCTCGACCCGCGGCAGCGAGCCGACATGATCGCTCTGTTCCAGCGGCTGGGGAGCGAGGGACGCTGCGTGCTCGTATCGAGCCACGTCCTCGACGAGGTCGAGCGTCTTGGTTCGCGGATCCTGGTCATGTCGCAGGGCAGGCTCGCCGCCGCCGGCGACTTCCGGGAACTGCGCGCGCTCATGGACGACCGGCCCATGCGCGTCCGCGTGCGCTCGAACCGGCCGCAGCAGCTCGCCGGGGCACTGCTGGAGGCCGGGGTGGCCGTGGGCGCGCGCGTCGACGGCGGCGAGGTGCTAGAGCTCGACACGACCGACGCCCGGCGGCTCGCGCGCGCGCTCGCACCGGTCGCACGTGAACGGGATGCGCGCCTGTTGGAGGTCAGCCCGCTCGACGCTGACCTCGAAGGCGTCTTTCGCTACCTGGTTCAGAAATGAGCACGGTCGTCTCCGACCGCGGACCGCGCCCGACGACATCGCTCGTCGCGCTCTTCCAGCTGCTCTTCCGCACCCAGATCACCCTCGCGCGCCTGCTTGGTGTCGCGGCGCTCGGCGCGTTGTCGATCCTCCTCGGCGCGCTCTCACGCGCGGACGACGACCCCGCGCGAGCCGCCGCAGACGTCGCCGCGACGTACGGGCTCGGCATGCTCGTCCCCCTAGCGGCACTCTGGCTCGGCACGTCGGTCCTCGGCGACCTCGTGGAGGATCGCCTGCTCGTCTACCTGTGGCTGAAGCCCGTCGCACGCTGGCAGCTTCCGGCGGCGGCGGTACTCGCGACCTTCAGCGTCGTCGTGCCGCTGACGGCGTTACCGGTCGCCGCCTCGGCGCTGATCGCGGGCGCGGGAGAAGTGGCACTCGCGGCCTTCGCTGCCGCGACGCTCGCGGCGCTGGCGTACACCGGGCTATTCGTCGCCGCCGGGCTTTGGTTCCGGCGCGCCGTGTGGTGGGGCCTCGCCTTCGTGCTGCTCTGGGAGAACGTCGTCGCGTACTCCGCCGAGGGCCCGGCCCGCTTCACGGTCTCCGAATGGGCCCGCTCGATCCTCGAGACCGCACCACAGACCGACGTCCCGCTCGGCGAGGGATCCGCCGCAGCGGCGTTAGTCGTCCTGCCGGCGGTCGCGGTCGCCGGCTGGCTCCTGGCAACTGTGCGCTACCGCCGCGCGGACATCGACTGATGGCCGCGCGGACAGCCGATCACTGACGCTGCGACTTCACGTGCTCGACGTAGCCGCGCACGTCCCCCGCCGGTTCTGAGTAGGCATCGCCGAGGGCCTCCTCCATGCGGGTCATGTACTCGTCGGCCCACGCTGGGAAGTCGTAGTCGATGGCCCGCAAGAACTCGAGCGTCGCTGCCAGGCGAATGTCCGCGATGGACGGAGAGTCGCCGCCGATGAAGGGCTCGTCGTCCATGAAGAAGGCACGGAAAACGTCGAGCGGCTCCGCGAGCGCGGCCTCCGCGTCCTTCTGCGCCTTCGCCTTCATGGCATCGTCGGCCTCGGATGTCGCAACCTCGCCGGGGTATTGCGGGAAGCCCAGCGTCGGGTAAGTCGCACGCGTGAGGAGCGGATAGAACGTGCCGATCAAGTAGAACATCGCGTTGTCGACCATCGCCCGCTTGCCCGGATCTTCGGGATAGAACTGGGTGAGGCCGTGCTTGTTGCACAGGTAGGCCATGATCGCGCAGCTCTCCCCGAGCGATCCCTTTGGCAGCCCCTCCTCCTCGAGCATGGGGGTCAAGTGAGCTGGGTACTTCTCCAGGTACTCCGGCGCCGTCGTCTTCCCCCACACATCCACCTCTTCGAAGTCGAGGCCGGCGGCTCGCACGAAGATACGAACGGTCAGGTTGTTGACGCTCGGCGTCAGGATGCTCAGCGTGTTTGTAGCCACGTGATCCTCCTCGCTAGTCGTAGGGATTCTTGGGCGATCGGTCTTCCGAGAGCGACGTCCGTGATCGCCTGACGAGCGTCTCGACGGCATCCGCCAGGTGCTCCTGGGCGATGTTGTAGTCGCCGCGCTGCACGCGGATCTGATGCGCCTCCAGCAGCACCTCGGCGTGCGTGTAGCCGCCCGGCGGCTCGAAGCGATAGGACGAGAGCTCGATCAGGAGGACGAGCGGATCCTCGAAGTAGATCGAGTCCATGAAGCCGCGGTCCTTGACTCCGCTGTGCCTGACCCCACGCTCGTCGAGTCGCTCGACCGCCTGCTGGAAGGTTGCTTGCGAGACCGAGAACGCGATGTGATGCACACAGCCGATTTCGGTCGACGTGCGGCTCGGATCGGGCTTGCGATCCTCGTTAGTGAACACGGTGATGAGGCGCCCGTCACCCGGATCGAAGTAGAGATGGCTCTCCGACTCGTTGTCGAGGTTCGGCTGCTCGAAGACGAAGGGCATGCCGAGCACGCCTTCCCAGAAGGCGATCGACGTCTGCCGGTTGGCCCCGACGATCGTGATGTGGTGGACACCCTGGCTCTGCAGCTTTCGCATCGACCCTTGACCTCAGGGGCCTGTCCGGGAGATGAAACAGGGCGCCTGACGGGCGCCATGCGGCGCGAGGCCGCGTCCTCGGTCGCGCCGATATGTCCACATATCGACGCTCCCTGCGTCCTTGCCTCGCACCACCTGTCGCCTGTCATCCACCGTGGCCACCTCCCGGACAGACCCCTAATGCTCGACGAGTCTCGACTTGTATTCGCTGCGCCGCAGGCTCCCCCACGGCACGAGCTCCACGCGCGTCTGCACGACGAGTACGTTGCGCAGTCTCTCGCGGATCGCTTCCGCGAGCGCCGCATCGGCCGCCACGCCCTGCGCAAGCTCGACGCTCACGGGGAGCGGCGGCTCCTGCTTCACGCCCGCCGCCTGTGGCTTGACGACGATGTGGCCGCTGACCTCGGGCGCGAATGCGCTCACCACCTCGCGGACGGCCGAGGGGAAGACGTTGACGCCGCGGACGATGAGCATGTCGTCGGTTCGCCCGATGCACCGCACGCGCGGGCCGGTGCGGCCACATCGGCAGGCGCTCGTCCGGACCTGGACGTGATCGCGGGTGCGGAAGCGGAGGAGCGGTGTCGCACGATGCCGAAGATGCGTCAACACGAGCTCGCCTGTGGCGCCGTCGTCCATCTCCTGGGCGACGCCTGTCTCGGGCTCGATCAGCTCGGCGTGGACGAAGCCGCGCGCGCCCAGGTGCATGCCGTCCTGCTCTTCGCACTCTCCCCAGAGCGACACGCCGATGTCGCCGATTCCCATCGCCTCGGTCACCCTCGCGCCCCAGCCCTCTTCGAGGCTCGCACGGAAGGCCGGCTCGCCGCCGCCCGGCTCGCCCGCGACGAGAACGCGCTTGACGCTCGACCCCCGGAGATCGACGTTCCGCTCCGCGGCCCATTCGACGAGATGGGCCGCATAGGAGGGCGTGAGCACCGCCGCCTCCGGCTCGAGAGACTCGATTGACAGCATCAGACGCTCGGTGTTCCCCGTGCCGAGGGGAATGTGACAGAGGCCGATGCGGTCGAAGGCGGCCAGCGCAGCACCTGCGACGAACGGGCCGGCGTTGTAGGTGGACACGATGCGCTCACCGGCGGCGATGCCCGAGGCCGAGTAGCTGCGTGCCGAGGCGGTTACCCAGTTGTCGAGATCGCCCGCCGTGAGCGGGACGTAGCTGGGCGCGCCGGTGGTGCCGCTCGTCGAGTAGATCCGAACGATCTCGGACGGCGCCGCGCAGAGGTGCGTGCCGATCGGGTTGTCGGGAGTGCACGTGGCCCTGATCTCGCTTTTGTCGGTCAGAGGGAGCTTCGCGATGTCCGACAGCCCGCCGGCCGCTCCGTCTGACCCGAATCCTGCCGCCCCCAGCTTCTCGCGGTAGAAGGCCGAGCGGTCGAAGAGGTAGGCGAGCTGGGTGCGATAGCTCGCATCGTCGGCGGCCAGCTGCTCTGCCCAGGGGCGGCTTTCGATCTCGGGCTCGAGCATCAGTCGAGCCCGTCCCCCGGGCGCTCGTACGTGATCGCTTCCTCTGCTCTGGCCGCCATGAGGAAGCCGAGCGGCTCCTGTTGCTCCTCGGCGAGATGACCGAGCAGGCCGGCTGTGCGCGCGAGGATCGGAACGGCCTTCACTGCGGCGGACGGAAAGCCCAGATCGAGCATCACCGCCGCGATTGGCATGGCGACGTTCATCGTGAGCGGCTTGCCCCAGGCGTTGGTCACGGCGTCGCGGAAGCAGCGCGCGAGCAGAACGTGGGCCCCACTCACTCCGCGGGCGTCCGCGAGCTCGAGAATCCGCTCGGCGCGAGGGTCGAGCGGCCGGTGGACCGGATGGCCGAAACCCGGCACCTTGCCGCCGGAAGCGTGAATCGCGCCCGCCGTGTCCTCGGCGACGGCGTCGGGGACGCCACCGGCCGTCACCTTTTCCTGCGTGTCTTCCAGGAGCCGCGCGCACTCGTCAGACGTACCGAGGACGACCGGGCCGCAGCCCAGGATCCCAGCCGCAACGGCGCCGTGGAGCGATCCTGGGTCAGCGGCCAGCGTCATGCGCGCGGCGATGTTGGTGGGCATCATGCCGTGCTCGGCGATCGCGACGAGGAGCAGGTCGAGGAAGAAATGCTGCTCCTCGGTCGGCTCGCGGCCGGTGAGCAGCAGGTGGAAGTGCTCGGTGAAGCTCACCCTGCCCATCAGGTCGCCGGCGAGATCGCGTCCGCGCACCTCGACTCTGTCCGGGTAGGCCTGGCTGATGTGGCTAACGCGCTTCTCCACTCAGAGTTCGAGATCTTTTCCGACGAGGCGCGCACCGGCAACCATCGCCTCGAGCTTGCGGAATGCCCGCTCCCGCGGCAGGTACTTCATTCCGCAGTCGGGAGCAACGACGAGCCGTTCCGGCGGCACCACCCCGAGGGCCTTGCGGATCCGGTCTGCGACGGCGTCCGGCGTCTCGACCTCGCTTGACCCCAGGTCGAGGACTCCCAGGATGATCGTCTTGTCGGGGACGTCGCGCAGCACTTCCGGGTCGAGCTGCGGCTGTGCGGCCTCGAGCGACACGTGGGTAGCAAGGCAGTCACCGAGCTCGCGGAGGAACGGGTAGCCGGTTAGTCGGTTCTTGACGATGTGCGCGTAGCCGAAGCAGGTGTGGAGCACTGTCTCGCCCTCGATGCCGTCCAGCGCGCGGTTGATCGCTTCGATCGCGTACTCCCGCGCCGGCTCGGGGCGCGCCTGGAGATACGGCTCGTCGATCTGGACGACGTCGGCTCCGGCCGTCTTGAGATCCCGAAGCTCCTCGTTGACGGCTTCCGCATACGCGAGCGCCAGACTTCGATCGTCGCCGTAGTGGTCGTTCTGGGCTTGGTGCGCCATCGTGAACGGCCCCGGCACGGTGATCTTGATCCGGTGGTCGGTGATCGAGCGGAGAAACTCGACATCGCGGATCTCGACCGGACGCGTCCGGCGGATGGGGCCGACGACCTTCGGGACGGGATTCTCGTGACCCGTGCGATCGAGGGCGACGCCAGGATCGTCCAGGTCGACCCCGTCGAGCGCGGTCGCGAACCGATTGGAGTAGCTCTCCCTCCGCATCTCGCCGTCGGTGATCACGTCGACGCCGGCCCGTTCCATGTCCCGGACAGCGAGGCGTGTTGCGTCGTCCTGGGCCTCCTCGAGGAGCGGCTCCGGCACCCGCCAGAGCTCACGCGCTCGCACGCGCGGCGGCAGCCGCTCACCGAGCCGCTCGCGGTCGATCAGCCAGTTCGGCTGGGGATAGCTGCCGACGACCGTCGTGAGCAGACCATCTCTCGCTGCATCGTGACGCACCACCGCATCTTCGCGGCTGCACTGGCGGTCCGCTGTGCATGTGGGCGAGGAGGCCGAGGCCAACGATGAGTCTTGCCCCCGCGCGCGGTCGTATCTGGGGAGAGATCACGTACGAGGGATGCGATACGTGCACCATTTGGCGCGAACCACAACCGAGGAGCCGCCCATGACCACCCAGACGTCCCTCGTCACCGGCGTCGACTTCATCACGGTGCCCACTCGTGACTTCGAGAAAGCCAGCGAGTTCTACGGCACCGTGCTCGGCCTCCCGTGCTCGACGCGCTGGGGACGCATGCCGGCCGGTGAGTTCGAGACCGGCACCTTGACGATCGCCGTCATGCAGTCGGACGCATTCGGCCTCGAGTTCCAGCCGCACACGCACCCGATCGCGCTGCACGTCCAGGACGTCGCGGCCGCACGCGCGGAGCTCGAGTCACGCGGCGTCACCTTCCCCGCCGACACGATCGACAGCGGCGTCTGCCACATCGCCAACTTCGAGGACCCGGACGGGAACGCGCTCATGCTCCACCACCGCTACGCGCCGCGCGCCTGACCGCCGGACATGCCGGCGTCAGGCGTCCGTCAGGCGCGCCGCGATGTGGTCGAAGAAGGACGACCAGCCTTCGCCGGCGCGCTCGTACTGCTCGTCGGACAGCCGCCCTTGCTGCTGGAAGAGCATCTCGGTGCGGCCGTCGCCGAGGTCGGCAAGGACGACCGTGATCAGCTCGTAGGCGTCCTCCCCCGGCTGGTCGGAAATGGTGAACACGAGCCGCTCGGGCTCCACCACCTCGCGATATTCACCCTTCCACTGGATCTGTCGGCGCCCCGGTTCGCAGAACATCGTCGCCCGCCACGAGCCACCGGCCCTCACGTCCATCGAAACGGTGTCCAGCGGCACCACGCAGTCGCTGCCGCCGAACCAGTCCGCGAAGGGCTCGGGCTCGGTCCACTCCTTCCAGACGCGGTCGCGCGGCGCCTCGAAGACGCGGGTGATCCTGATCCCACCCTGCGGAGTCGGCGGCTCAACCATGCTCGTCTGCTTGCAGGCGCTCGTCGAGGCGGTCGAAGCTTCCCTGCCAGAAAGGGCGGTACTTCTCGAGCCACTCGACCGCCTCCTTCAGCGGCTCACCGTCGAGCCGCGAGGGCCGAAGCTGAGCCGAGCGGCCGCGGGTGATCAGCCCAGCGCGCTCGAGCACCTTGAGGTGCTTGGAAACCGCCTGAACGCTGATCGGGAAGGGCTCGGCGAGCTCGTTCACGGTTGCCTCGCCCTCCGTGAGGCGCGCCAGGATCGCGCGCCGCGTGGGATCCGCAAGCGCGGCGAATGTGTCTGTGAGCTGGTCGACCGCCACTCTTATTCGTCCAATCGGTTTATCAACTTGATTGTTGATTATGGTATCGCCGCACCTCGACAACGAAGGAGGATCAAGTGGGAAGGATCGTGGTGACGGAGTTCGTGTCGCTGGACGGCGTCATGGAGGACCCCGGCGGGAGCGAGAACTTCAGGCACTCGGGTTGGAGCTTCGAGATCAACCGTGGAGACGAAGGCGACAACTTCAAGCTCGAGGAAACCCGCTCGTCCGAGGCCCTGCTGCTCGGCCGCGTGACATACGAGGGCTTCGCCGAGGCGTGGCCGCCCCGGGAAGGCGAGTTCGCCGACAAGTTCAATTCCATGCCCAAATACGTCCTCTCCTCGACCCTGGAGCAGCCCGAGTGGAACAACACGACCGTGCTGAAGGGGGACGTGGTAGACGAGGTCGCGAAGCTGAGGCAGGAGCAAGACGGTGACATCGTGGTCCACGGCAGCGCCCGGCTCGTGCAGGCGCTGCTCGAGCACGACCTCGTCGACGAGCTCCGGCTGATGATCTTCCCGGTCGTGCTGGGAAGCGGAAAGCGGATCTTCGGCGAGACGAGCGACAAGAAAACTCTGCGCCTAGTCGAGTCGAGAATGGTCGGTGACGGCGTGGCCATCCTCGTGTACGAGCCGGCAGGCGAAGAAGCGACGGCGTCGGGCGCCTAGGGCGGCGCCACCGCCGACCGTACGCCGGCGGGGGCTGGCCCTCCTCACGCTGCGTCCGCTAGCTCGGCGTAAAGGTCTTCTGCAGGCCATGCTCGTCGTCGAGGAGCGTGTACTCACGGCCGGCCGCGAGCGTGACGGAGTAGTAGACGGACGTGTGTGGGGGCACGTCGATCGCCCCGCCCAGGAAGCGCGCCGGCGCCCGGCCACGCATCCCGCCCTCCTCCCAGCGCGTCAGGTCCCGCTCCGTCTTGCCGGGCTCGAACGCGGTCAGAAACACGGAGCTCGGACGGTCGTTGTCGTTTCGGAGCTCGATCGTTCGGTCGCCTGCCTCGATCTGCGGTGCCGCGAGGCCCGCGCCCAGCGCGACCGTCGCGTCCGCCTCCGGCGTGGCGGCCCCGGCGTCGTCCTCGACCTCGAAGGTGCGCAGCATGCCGTGCTCGATGTGCGACTTGCCGTCAGGCGCGTCGAGGAAGCAGAGGAGCACGTAGCGCCCCGGCTCGAGTCTCTGCGTGAGCGCCGCTGCCTCGCCGGCGTCGAGCGTGGGGATGCCGGCGCGAATCTGCACCCAGTCGGGCGGCGGTTGCCGCTGGGCCTCCGGGTCGGCGAGGTAGCGCCGCACGTCGGCGATCGTCTTGCCGGAGCCCAGCTTCGCGAGCGCGAACTCGTGGCTCTCCCGGCCGGTGTTCGCGAAATCGAGGGTCGTCCAGCCGCCCTCGATCCTCTCCGGCATGACGAATGCGTATTCGTCGCCGCGGAGCTCGACGGCGTTGGTCTTCGATTCGTTTCCGCCGCAGGCCGTCAGCAAAAGAGCGATCGCGGCGAGTGGGATCAACGTGCGCATCGGTGCCTCCCTGGTCGTGTGCTTCGACCGTAGAAAGCGCGGCGCGCGGCGTCGTCCGCCGCGCCGGCGATCTTGCCTCGCTCGGGCGAGCGATCATCGATCGCTCCTGCGGCTGATGCCGGGCTGGATGCGCTCGCTTACGCTCCATGTGATGCGGTCGCTCCTGCACAGGCATGGCGACGTCGTCCTCGGCGTGGGGCTGGCGAGCGTGGCGGAGCTGGAGCTGTTCCTCCTCCATCTCGACTACGAGCGCTCGCTGTTCGTGCCGGTCACGCTGCTGGTGCCGTTGGCGCTGATCTGGCGTGTGCGCTACCCGCTGGCCGTGCTGGCGGTGAACATCGCCGCCTGGGTCCTCGTGGACCTCTTCACACCCGCCAACGAGGACCCGCTGACGCTCGCCATCACGCTGGCAGTCGCCGTGTACTCCGTGGGCGCGCACACCCGGGCCCGGCGTGCGGCGGTCGGCGCGGGGCTGGTGGCGGCGATCGCCCTGCTCGCGACCGCCGTTGACTGGAACCAGGGGTCGTTCCTCGACCTGGTCGGCAACCTCACGTTCTTCGCCGGCATCTTCGGTGGCACGTGGCTCGCCGGCCGGGCAATCCGCCGCCGGCGCGGACGCGAACGCGACCTGATTCTCGAGCGGGAAGAGAAGGCGCGCCTCGCAGTGCTCGAGGAGCGCACGCGCATCGCACGCGAGCTGCACGACGTCGTGGCGCACGCGATCAGCGTGATCGTGCTCCAGGCCCGCGGCGCGCGGCATGCGCTCGACGCCGAGCCCGAGGATGCCCGCGGGGCGATCGACGCGATCGAACAGACGGCGACTCAAGCACTGCGGGAGATGCGCCGACTGCTCGGGATGCTCCGGGCGGACGACGAAGCGGTGGCGCTCGCGCCGCAGCCTTCGCTGACGCACCTCGACACGCTCGTCACGCACGTCCGCGACGCCGGGCTGCCGGTCGAGGTGCACATCGAGGGCACGCCGCGGGAGCTGGCGCCGGGCGTCGATCTCTCGGCGTACCGGATCGTGCAGGAGGCGCTCACGAATGCGCTCAAGCACGCCGGGCCCGCCCGCGCGCGCGTGCTCGTTCGGTACGGCGAGAACGTCCTCGAGCTCGAAGTTGCAGACACGGGCGCGGGCGCGAACGGCGTCGGCAGCGGACATGGCCTCGCCGGCATGCGCGAGCGCGTCGCCGTCTTCGGCGGCGAGCTGGAGAGCGGCCCCCGCAGCGAGGGTGGGTACGCGGTTCGCGCCAGACTGCCGCTGTGATTCGCGTCCTGCTGGCAGACGACCAGCGGCTCGTCCGCTCGGGATTCCGCATGATCCTCCGCGATGATCCCGATCTCGACGTGGTGGGCGAGGCCGGAGACGGCGAGGAAGCCGTGGCGCTTGCCGGTGAGCTGCGGCCCGACGTCGTGCTCATGGACGTCCGCATGCCCAAGCTCGACGGCATCGAGGCGACGCGGCTCATCCTCGCCGGAACCGAGCCACGCCCACGCGTCCTCGTGCTGACCACGTTCGACCTCGACGAGTACGTCTTCGCAGCTCTGCGCGCCGGCGCGAGCGGCTTTCTACTCAAGGACGCGCCGGAGGAGCAGCTCGGCGCCGCCATCAGAGTCGCCGCCGAGGGCGGCTCCATGTTCGCTCCGTCGATCACGCGCCGGCTCATCGAGCGCTTCGCCGCGGGCGTTGACACGCCGGCTCCGCCGGCGCTCGACGAGCTCACGGCGCGCGAGCTCGAGGTGCTGCGCATGTTGGCGCGCGGACTGTCCAACACCGAGATTGCCGCCGAGCTCGTGGTCAGCGAGCACACCGTGAAGACGCACGTCGCCCACGTGCTCCGCAAGCTCGACCTGCGTGACCGCGTGCAGGCGGTCGTGCTCGCCTACGAGTGCGGGCTGGTTCGCCCCGGAAGCGTCAGCTGACAGGCGCCCGGGCGGCGGGGCCGGCTACGGCCCGCCGCCC
>DAITAO010000124.1:0-6148 GCA_036824245.1 Gaiellaceae bacterium
AAGACCTCGCCCTCGACCGCGCCGCGCTCGAGCACCCGCCGCTCGCCCGCGTCGAGCTGGTCGAGGCGGGCGGCGAGCAGCAAGCGCAGGCTCGGCGGCACCTCGACCCCGGCTCCCGCCTCCTCGCTCATGGCCAGCATCTCGGCGATGAAGAGCGGGTTGCCGGCGGCCGCAGCGGCGATCCTCGCCCGCAGCTCCTCCCCCACGGCCGTTCCGATCATGCTGGCCGCGTCCTCGCTGCCGAGCGGCTCCAGCCGCACCGTCACTGGCCAGGCGGGGCGGCTCTCGAGCAGCTCCGGGCGGGCGATGCAGACGACCAGCAGCGGGGCGCCGCTGGAGAGCAGCACCAGATGCTCGACCGCGTCGAGGAACGTCTCTTCGCCCCACTGGATGTCGTCGAAGAGGAGGACGAGCGGTGCCTGCTCCTCGAGCAGCTTGCGGAACGCCCAGGCGATCTCCTCCGCCGACGTCCCCGCCTCCGACTCCCCCAACAGCGAACCGATCGCCGCCGCCGCGGCCGGATCGGACGGCGTCGCGTCGAGCTGCTTCAGCACCTCGACGACCGGCCAGTAGGTGATCCCGACCCCGTAGGGCAGACAGCGGCCGCGAACGACCCGCGCCTCGATCACCGACAGCGCCTCGGCCGCCAGCCGCGACTTGCCCAGACCCGCATCGGCGACGATCGTGACCAGCTCGCAACGCCGCTCCGCTAGGGCCCGTGCCCAGGCTTCGGCGAGCAGCGCCAGCTCGCGCTCGCGGCCGACGAAGACCGTCTCGTGCCGGCGCTCGGACGCCTGGCGGGCAGCGAGCAGCCGGTAGGCGGGAAGCGGCTCGCTCTTCCCCTTCAACAGCAGCGGCTCGACCGGCTCCACATCGACCGCCTCACGAACGAGCGCGAGCGTCGCCTCGGCGAGCAGGACCTCGCCCGGCTGGGCCGCCTGCTGCAAGCGGGCGGCCACGTTCAGCGCGTCACCGGTCGCGAGGCGCTCCTCCGTCCCCGTCACCACCTCACCCGTCGAGAGCCCGATCCGCCCCTCGATCCCCAGCCCCGGCAGCGCCGCCCGCATCTCCACCGCCGCCCGGCAGGCGCGTAGCGCATCGTCTTCGTGCACCGCCGGCACCCCGAAAACCGCCATCACCGCATCGCCGATGAACTTCTCCACCGAGCCGCCGTGCTCCTCGACCACCCCCCTCATGCGCTCGAAGTAGCGGGCCAGCAGCGCCCGCAGCGCCTCCGGATCCGTCGACTCCCCCAGCGCCGTCGAACCGACCACATCGCAGAACAGCACCGTCACCACCTTGCGGCGCTCGACCGAGCCACCAGCGAGCGGCGCGGCACACGCCTCGCAGAACCTGGCGGCCTCGCTGTTCTCGTGGCCGCAGCTCGCGCAGACCAACACGGCAGGAGACTAGACCGCATCCCCCCGCGACAACGGCCGCCGCGGCTCGCCGAAGCGCTTCTCAGACCGTCTCGATCAGCTCCTCTACTTCACCGGAGGCCGGCTCTTCCAATACGCAGCATGTTGTCAATTGGCAACAGATTGGAGCGAACTGGGATCGAACCGGCCAGCTCATCTCCGGATGCGGACGCTCCGGGGTTCATCGCCCTTTCGCTCAAGGGTCAAGGATTCACATCGTGACTGCGATCCCTGGTGCGATTTGCCAACAAAGTGAACGACCGGCACTCAGAGGGATGGAGCGTTTATGGAGCCCAGCAGGCGCAACCAGCGGCAATCAGCGGCAAATCGCCGGGCGGCGAAGGCCGCGAAAACAAGCGAAATCCTTTGCACTGGGTTGCCACCAGTTGCCGCGACCCTTAAATGGTAAGGAGGGGGTCGACGGTTCGAGTCCGGGCAGAGGGCTCTGCGAAAGGCCAGGAAATCGGCCCTTTCCCTTTCGGATTGTCTTGCACAAGCTTCAGTTTGCGCATGATATGGAGCCGTTTATGGAGCTTTCAGGTTCGGACGCTCCGTCGCTGAGTCGACTCTGCTCTGGACGAGACTTATCTTAGGTTCGTCCGAAGCGCGCGCAGGGAAGCCCCCTTACCGAGCCCGGCAAGCCTGATCGCTTCGCGACGGACGGCCCGCACAGCCCATCTCAGCAGCATTCCGGAACCGCTCGTCGGTGCATACGTAGTTCCCGCCCGTGCTGCACGCCGCCATCGTGTAACCCGAGAACGAGGTTCCTTGACCAGTTCCCGTACTCCTCGTCCCACTCGCCGGTCTTGCGGTTGCAGTCCTCGCACAGCCAACGCCCCCAGCCACCTCCGCCCGTCCCGGCGTGCTTCAGGTGCAGGTGCGAGGGTCCGGCGACGCGCACTCGAGGAAGCGCGTGCATTGCTCTAGCCTCGCGTGCTCGTCGATGAGCTCGAGAAGGCGGCGAGCTCGGCCTTGGTTGCCGGCTGCCCTCGGCGGGATGTGCGTCCTCGAGAGCTTCCCTCTGTAGCCGCATAGACCACAGCAGTCGTTGGTCATCCCCTTCTTTCCAAGGTCACCGACCTTCATTTCGACAGATGCCAACCGCGACGCTCAGGCAGAGCAAGGAGCTTTGAAGGGCGCCGCCGGCCTCGTCGGGCGCACGGCGAGCGAGGTGATCCGTGACGCGATCGGCGAGCTCGCGGCGGACGCGACCAACGAGGTGATGGAGTGAGCCTCTGGGAGACCCGCGACTATCCCGTTCTGCGTGCGATCGCCGATTCCGACGACGACGATCTCCTCCACGGTTTTCTGCAGTTGGGTGGCGGGCAGGCAGGCGGGCGCCTCGGCCTGCAGCTGTCCGATGAGGAGATCTACACGTCCGTACTCGTCCTGGGAGACGCGGACTACCTCACGGGTGACCTGAACCCGGAGACCAGCAACAGCGCCTTCTTCACCAAGCTCCGTGTCACCGGCGCCGGACAGTAAGCGCTCGGCGAGTGGCCACTGTTCGGAGACCCATCTCCAGCGACGCTCGCCGCACTCCTCGAGCAGCTCGCGGATGAAGCTCCCACGCCTGAGGAAGCAGAGAACGCACGCCGGGCTTCCCGCTTCGTGAAGGCGCTTTCACGAGAAGCAATTCGGGCAGCCGGCCGAACGGTCGTCGTCGAGGCGACGAAAGCAACCGTCCGGGCGCTGACGAGCTAGCGAGGCGGCAGGTCGCCACGGTTCATCGCTGACAGGGCGCTCGGTTTTTCGTCAAGCGAGCACGGGCCGCGTGGCGGAGAGCAGGTGGGTACGCCGCGCCAGCCTTACTCTGGGTGCTCTATTCCGCGGAAGCATTGGCGGCAATGTCTCCCGGGACTACGAACGATCGCGCGACTGGATTCGCCGCTCCGTCGGCGGATTAGAGTGCCTCGGGCCTGTGGCCGAACGAGTCCTCACGCTGCGAGAACTGAACCGCGCGACACTCGCGCGGCAGCTCCTCCTCCAGCGCACGCGACTCTCGCCAACGGCGGTGATCGAGCGCCTCGTCGGGATGCAGGCGCAGTCGCCGCAGGCTCCGTACGTCGGTATCTGGACGCGCACGACGGGGTTCCGGCGCGGGTCGCTCGAGCGACTGCTTCGGCAGTCCGCGATCGTCAGGGCGACGGCGACGCGGCAGACGCTGCACCTCGTCACGCCGCGCGACTATGCGCTCCTCCGGGCGGCCTTCCCCTGGGAGACGAAGCGGGCGAAGCAGCTCGCCCCGTCGGTGCGCGCGCTCGCAGCCGGGGGACCCGTCACGTCGGCGGAGGCGCTCGCCCACCTGGAGAGCGAGTTCGGCCTCGCCGGGGTCGATGCGCGCCGCGCCTGGCAGATGGCGCGCCTCGCAGCCCACATCGTCCGCCACCACGAGACAGCGCTCTGGCAGCCGCGCAACGAGCAACGGTTTGTCGCGATCGAGGAACCGGAGGCGCACGTCCCGGTCGAGGCGCGCGCCGAGATCTTCCGCCGCTACCTCGCGGCCTTCGGCCCCTCGACGCGCCGCGACATCGGCGCGTGGAGCATGATCCGCGTGGCCGAGATCGACGCTGCACTGGAGCTGCTCGAGCCGCTGCGCCGCTTCCGCGACGAGCAGGGCCGCGAGCTCCTCGACGTCCCACGAGCGCCGCTGCCGGACGCCGAGACCCCGGCGCCCGTACGCTTCCTGCCGAAGTGGGACAACGTCCTGCTCGCCTGGGCCGACCGCACGCGCGTGCTCCCGGAGGCCTACCGGAAGACGGTGATCAAGATGAACGGCGACGTCGCGCAGACGTTCCTGGTCGACGGATTCGTCGCCGGGATCTGGCGCGTCGACGACGGCGGTGTCGTGCTGGAGCCGTTCGAGCCTCTTTCAGCCGCGGCGCGGCGCGAGATCGAGGACGAGGCAGGGCGTCTGGAGGCGTTCCTCGCCGAGCCCTAGTCGCGCTCGGCGAGCAGCTGCTGCATGCGCGCGATCTCGATCCGCTGGCCGTCCTCGACGTTATGCGGTGCCACGCTTCGGATCGTACGCAGCACCGGCACAACGTCCATCCCCTCGCCTGCGCAGCGTTCCGGAATGACGCCTGACGACTTCAGGACTGAGTATGGCCGGAGCCGATCAGTTTTCGGTGCTCCTTCAGTCTCTACTCGCGCACGCAAACGTGAGCGCTAGAAGTTCTGACCTGCAGTAACGACTCCGGAGGCAGCATGAGGCTTCTTTTGACGTCCGCTGGCATCAAGAACGCGAGCATCCACTCGGCGCTCGTCGAGCTCCTGGGGAAGTCGACCGAGGAGGCGAGCGCCCTCTGCATCCCCACTGGGAGCTACGGCCACCACAACTTCGCCGGGGCCTGGCGGTTCATCAACGGGAAGTCCTCGACGCCCATGGTCGAGCTGGGCTGGAAGTCGCTCGGCGTGCTGGAGCTGACCGCGCTGCCGAGCCTTGACCGCGAGCGCTGGGTGCCCCTGGTCGAGGAAACCGACGTCCTGCTCGTGGGCGGCGGTGACGCCCTGTACCTCGGCCACTGGATGCGGGAGTCGGGGCTCGCGGAGCTCCTGCCGAACCTCCCGGACACGCTCTGGGTGGGGCTGAGCGGCGGGAGCATGGTGATGACTCCCCGGATCGGCGAGGACTTCGTCGAGTGGAAGTCGCCGAGCGGAGGCGACGAGACGCTCGGCGTTGTCGACTTCTCGATCTTCCCGCACGTCGACCACCCGGACCTGCCGGAAAACACGATGGCCGAGGCAGAGCGATGGGCGACCACGATCCCGAATCCGGCCTATGCCATCGACGACGACACCGCCATAAAAGTGACCGACGGCACCGTCGAAGTCGTCTCCGAGGGCCACTGGAAGCTCCTTACCCCCAGCGCCGAGACAAGCTAATCGGCGCCTCCGCTCGGCTGCGCGAGTGCGCGGGAGTACACCCTGACGGTGATCTAGGTGTCGCTCGCCCGGAATGGAGGACGCGGGCGCCAGTTCAACGCTTCTCATGCGATCGAAGCAGCCGGCACAGGCCAGCGTGACTCCGGCGAAAGCCTCGCCAATCGTCGACCGTAGCGACGGCGGTACGCTCGTTGCGTGGGCGTCTTGCGCGAGGTCTTCGAGGCGGATCTGCCGGTCTTCTACGAGCACCAGCGCGACCGGGAAGCGGCGGCGATGGCTGCGTTCCCGCCGCGCGAACGCGACGCGTTCATGGCGCACTGGGCGAAGACGCTCGCGAACGACTCGGCCCTGACTTGGACGGTCGTCTCCGACGGCGCGGTCGCCGGCAACATCGGCTGCTGGGAGAACGACGGACGCAGGCTCGTCGGGTACTGGATCGGGCGAGAGTTCTGGGGCCGCGGGCTCGCGACGCAGGCCCTCGCGGAACTCCTCGACGTCGTCGACGCGCGCCCGCTGCACGCATACGTGGCGAAGAGCAACGTCGCCTCGATCCGCGTGCTCGAGAAGTGCGGGTTCGTCAAGGTTGGCGAGCACGCGGGCGACGACGGGATCGAGGAGCTCCTCCTGGAGCTGCGGGCATGAGACAGACCTGAGCTTAGGGCTCAGGGGGAGCGGGCGTGACTTGCGCGAGCGTCCTCTCGCCCGAGCGGCCTGGGATCGACGCTGGACCGGCTCCGCCGCCCCGAACTAACTGACCCCCGGATGGAGCGTTTATGGAGCCCAGCAGGCGCAACCAGTGGCAATCAGTGGCAAATCGCCCCGCCGCGGAAAGCGCCAAAACAAGC
>DAITAO010000125.1:0-6092 GCA_036824245.1 Gaiellaceae bacterium
AAAATCAGGTGCCCCTCTACGGGGCGTGAGGGTTCGACTCCCTCCCCCGGCACTAGGAACCAAGCGGGCTTACGGCGATTGCGCGCGCTGTTGCGAATCCGCCCAGCGGCCACACGTCAGGTTTTGTCAGGTTCGGGTTGCCGAGAACGACGAGAGCCGCCTGTCGGCGGCTCCCATCAGACTCCGACCCGTGGTCGACTCAGCTATCGAAGTCGCACGGGGCGATCTCCCATCCTCTCTTCGGCTACCTGGTCGACCCGAAAACGTTCCGGGCGAGGCGCGAAGACGGGCCTTGTTCTCGCGGATTCTCTTGAACATCTAGGTCGTCTTGAGCGGCGGCTTCCCGGCCTCCTGCAGCTTGGCGTTGATGGCGGCCCTCTTCGCCTTCTGCTGCTCTGGCAACACGAAGTAGAAGTCGAACATCCCGTCCAACACATCGAGCAGCCACTCGGCCTCCCCTTCTTCCACCTCGACCACGGCGCCGCTCTGCTGGCTCTTGATTGGGTGTGCCGCGAAGTTGCCGACTACGCGGACAGCATCCAGGTTCTCAGCCAGATGGGAAGGGAGCGCCTTCGAGGCGACGAGCTTCTGAATCTCAGTGTCGAGGTCGCGCTCTTTGATGCCCGCCTTCTCCCGGATGACGTCCTGGAGCAGGCGGCGGCTCACCGCGGCGCTCGCCTTCGGGCTGTCGGCAAGTACCCGTGACGCTTCCTTGAAACCATCGGCGTACCGGGCGTCAACTTCGACAGCCACCGGTCGTACTGCGCCGCGGGGGTAGCCCCGTACGGTGAGGTTCGGCGTGTTGTCGCCGGTTTGCGGGAACCGAAGCAGGTTGATGATCGCTTCGTCGCAGTTGGGGCACACGCCGAAGTGGGCCACCCAGTGGCTGCCGTTGCCGGTACGACCGAGCCCCTGGGGGCTGAAGCTGAGGTGGACGACGACGTTGCAGTGCGGACACTTCATGCCTCGAGTGTAGGCGAGGGGGCCGGGTGGCTTGCCGAACGCCACACGCTTGCTCGCGCACCCCGGCTCGGTGTGACCGTACGCCGCCAGCGCGTTGGGCGCCAGATGGCTGTTACGGACACGGCCACAGCGGCGGCTAGTCTGGAGGACGTGACCATCACCGACCACTCCACCGCGCTCAACGCGGAGGGCTGCCTCTTCTGCCGCCGCCACGATGGTGGCTTCCGCAGCTGCGAGCATCCCTTTCCCGAGAGCCTCGGCAACGAGGAGTACGTGCTCGAGCCCGGCATCGTCTGCGACCGCTGTAACAGCGGGCCGCTCTCCGACGTGGACAAGGCATTTCTGGACTTCCCGCCGATCTCGCTCGTGCGCACCCTGAACGCCGTCAGGACGAAGGCCGGCAAGTTCCCGTCCTCCAGGTGGGGCAACGCTGTGGTGACGATCCCGAGCGAGGGGCACCTGCACATGAGAACGAACAGCAAGAAAGCGTTCCGCACAGTGGGGCAGCCTCGCCCGGACGGCTACCAGGAGTTCAAGTTCAGCCTCAAGTCGGCGCGCCGGGCCACGCCCGAATACACCGCGCGGGTGACACGGGGACTCTGGAAGATCGCGCTCGGAATGCTCTACCTTGAGCACGGCCGCGACGTATTCGATCCGAGACTCGATGAGGTACGCGCGATGGTGCTCGGAGAGCAACCGGCGCGCGGCTGGCTGATGACGATCAAGCGCACGGTGCCGGTCGAGAGCGTGTCGCTGACAGTCTTCTGGCCGCCGGCACTCAACGGCGCGCTCCAGGAGAGCGCGGCCGTGCTCCTCAACGCGTATGGCATTCAGATGGGTACCGACCTGCTGGTGCGCGTGCCCTACCAGCCGCGCGGTGAGGCTGCAGAAGCGGTCGATCTGAATGTCTTCTGACGAGGATCAAGCGCGCATCGCAGCCGCCCGCGATCAGGCCCACAGCCTCGGCTATATGCTCCTGGTCGACGAGGCTCCGAACATGGCGACGCCCATCACGCACATGGCGCACGCGGCTCGGGATCTCGGGTACGAGCGAACGTCAGTCGGGCGCTTCCTCACCTATTCGACCTCGGTGGCGGACGCAGCCGAGGCGGGGCTCGCCATCTTGCGCGGCATCGTCAACAACGGCGATCCGTGGCCTGAGCCTTCGTAGGGTCATGGAACGCGACGCCGCCCTCACGGCCCTCAAGGTGGGCGCCTACCTGGCCGTTCTCTTCGCGCTGCTGGCCGCGTGGCTCCTCCACTGGGCTACCGGTCTGTTCCTCTTCGTGATCCTCGTGCCGCTGGTGTTGCTGCGGTTCCGTAGGTACTGGAGGGGATCGGAGCGGGAGACGCTTTTCTAGTCCCCGAACCCTTCGAAGAGATCGTCCAGGAACCCGCCGCGCCGCCTCTTACGCTTACCGCCGCGCTCGTCGTCGTAGCGGTCGCGCTCATCGTCCCGGTCACGATCACGGCCGCGTCGCCCCTCGACTTCCCCGAAGAAGTCCTCGTCGGCGTCACCTGAGGCCCACTGGCGCTCCTTCACGAGGATGCGGTCAAGCTCGCCACGGTCGAGCCACACGCCACGGCACTCGGGACAGGCGTCGATCAGGATCTCGCTGCGCTCGGTCTGGATCAGGCGCGAGCCGTCGACGGGACAGCGAAGCGGCTCTCCACGCAGCTGACGACCGCTGAGGGCGTGCTCTTCCACGAGCGACGAGTCTAGCCAGCGGGTATCGCCGCGACGCCGTCGAAGTAAACGGGGCGCCATGGACGAACGCGTCGAGCACGTGGAGCGCTTCTTCACCTGGCCCGTGATCGTGGCCGCGTTGCTCGTCATTCCGGTGATCGTGGTCGAGGAGTCGAGTGCCGGCGATCCGTGGACGACGCTGGCGACGATCACGAACTGGGTCATCTGGTTGGTCTTCGCCGCCGAGTTGGTGGCGATGCTCGTGGTCGTGCCCGACCGCCTGCGCTGGCTGCTCACGCATCCGCTCGAGGTTGTAGTCGTGGTGCTGACGCCGCCGTTCCTGCCGGCGAGCCTGCAGGCGCTACGCGTCATCCGCGTCTTGCGGCTCCTGCGGCTCCTGCGACTCGCACAGGTTGCGCGCCGCTCGTTCTCGCTGGTCGGGCTGCGCTACGCCGCCGTGCTCGCGCTCATCACCGCACTGGGCGGCGGGGCTGCCTTCGCGTCCATCGAGGACAACGCGGATACATGGGACGGCGTCTGGTGGGCGGTCAGCACGATGACCACCGTGGGCTACGGCGACCTCTACCCGCACACCGACGGCGGCCGGGTGCTCGCCATGCTGCTCATGGTGGTGGGCATCGGCTTCGTGGCTGTGCTCACCGGCGCCATCGCGGAGCGCTTCGTCGCGGGCGAGGTGCGAGCCGAGGTTGAGGCGGTTGAGGAGACCGTGCAGATGGCTGAGGAGGACGTGCTCCGTGAGGTGCGGGAGATCACGAAGCGGCTGCGGACGCTGGAGACGAGGCTTCAACGGCGTCCGATCGGCTAACTGCCTGCTCGGTATGTCAGGTTCCGTGTCAGATTCCGCTGACCAACCCTGACCCAGCGGGCCACAACGCCTTTCGGGCCGATGGCTCAACCAAGCCGTTCTGCGACCGCTGACCTAGCCAGGCCGACGCCTCTTTCGAGCTTAAAATCAGGTGCCCCTCTACGGGGCGTGAGGGTTCGACTCCCTCCCCCGGCACTCCAACAGACGGGGACGGCCTGCAGTCCAGGCCGATGGCCGAGGCGTTCCTCCTCTTCGAGGACAGCGTGCCCGACGTGGTCGTGTTCGACCACGCCATGCCCGGCATGACGGGCATCGGGGCCTCTCTCATCCTGGGGCGCGCAGGCCTACCGGCGCCGATCGTGCTCTTCTCCGCGTACCTCACCGCGGAGCTCAGGCAGGAGTGCCGCGTGCTCGGCATCCACCCGGTCGATAAGATCAACTGGGAGAAGCTCCTCACCTGCCACGCTCGACGCCGAGCGCGCGTTGCGGGTCTAGCACTACCGAGCATCCGGCAAGCGACAAATCCGCCGCGGCCGACGGCTCGTATCCCCTGAAGCCGTGTCCCCGCGCGGGCCGCCCCCATTCGCCGTCGGCAACCGGACGTCGTAACCAACCTCGGAGGTTCGTCCGTGAATCGACTCATGCGACCTATTCAGCGCACGATCATCCTGTCGCTGCTTGCCTCACTCATGCTGGCGCCCCAGGCGCAAGCGCAAGAGACGCCCACGCCCTCGGTGCTCGACCCCAAGCTGGCCGTACGCACCGCGGCGAGCGGACTCGTCACACCGATCAGCATCGCCTTTCTCGGGCGGGACGACATGCTCGTGCTCGAGAAGAACACGGGCATGGTGAAGCGTGTCGTCAACGGAGCGGTGCAGAGCACCGTGCTCGACCTCGCCGTCAACAACGCATCCGAGCGCGGCCTGCTCGGCATCGCGCTGCATCCGCGCTTCTACACGAACGGCTTCGTCTACCTCTTCTGGAGCTGCCGGAGCTCCGTACCGGCTGATGCTGACCCGTTCTTCCCGGAGCAGGAGCGTTGCTCGGACGACAACATGCTCGGGGCCGATTCCGAGCTCACCGACTTGCTCGGCGTGCCCCTGCTCGGCAACCGGATCGACCGGTTCGTGTGGAACGGCTCGACGCTTACGTTCGATCGCAACCTGATCATGCTGCGGTCGTTCCAGAACGATGCCGCCCCTGATCCTCCCGGCCAGAACGACTCCACCCAGCCGCCGCGCGGCAACCACGACGGCGGCGTGCTCAGGTTCGGGCCCGACGGAAAGCTCTATGCGATCGTCGGCGACACGGGCCGGCGCGGACAGCTGCAGAACCTGCCCTGCGGGCCGACTGCGCCCGCGTGCCCGGGCACGCTCACGCCCGACGACCAGTTCGGTGGTCCCGAGCCCGACGACGCGCATCTGACCGGCGTGATCCTGCGCCTCAACGACGACGGCGCGACGCCCGCCGACAACCCGTTCTTCGCCGCCGGTGCGGCGCTGGGCGGCGAGGTGGGGGCGAACATCCAGAAGATCTTCGCCTACGGCCTGCGCAACAGCTTCGGCATGGCCTTCGACCCGAAGTCGGGCGATCTGTGGGAGCAGGAGAACGGTGACGACAGCTTCAGCGAGGTCAACCGGGCCGAGCCCGGCATGAACTCGGGCTGGGTGCAGATCATGGGGCCGCCCGAGCGCATCAACCAGTTCAAGGCGATCGAGACCGACACAACTGTGCCGCGGCCCTTCACCCCCGCTGGCTACTTCGGACTGCAGCAGCTTCGCTGGGCTCCGACCTTCATCGGCATCACGCCCGACGAGGGCCTATCGAGAATGTTCATGCTGCCCGGCGCCGAGTACAGCGCGCCGGAAATGAGCTGGAAGTTCGAGGTCGCGCCCGGCGGCATCGGCTTCCTCGACGGCGGCAAGCTCGGCTCCCGCTACAAGAACGACCTCTTCGTGGGCGCCGCCCGGGATCTGCTCGAAGGCGGGCACATCTTCCGTCTCGAGCTAAACGGACGTCGCACGAGGATCGACGTGGACGACCGGCGGCTCAGAGACCGGGTCGCCGACAACCTGAACAAGTGGGAGATCACCGAGAGCGAGAGCCTGCTCTTCGGCAGGAACTTCGGCGTCGGCACGGACATCCAGACCGGCCCGAACGGCAACCTCTTCGTCGTCTCACTCTCGCACGGCGCGATCTACGAGATCTTCCGATCGCGTTAACCGGAGATGGGAGGGGCGCGGCGGCGCCGCGCCCCTCCGCCCCTAGCGCACGCGGAGGGCACGGACGATGTCGAGCGGCGCGGGCTCTGGCTGCCGTGGATTCAAGTGCGAGAGGGAGACGAAGAGCCCATCGAGTCGCAGAGGGCCCATACAGCCTCGGCCGGGTAACAGCGCGAAGCAGTGACGGGACACTCATCGGATTCGTCAACGTCGCCTGGGATGGTGGCGACCACGCATTCCTGATCGATACGAAGGTGCGCCCGGATCACCAGCGGCAGGGCATCGGCACCGAACTCGTCCGCATCGCTGCCAAGCACGCGAAGGAGACGGGGTGCGAGTGGATGGAGGTGGATTTTGACGAACATCTCGCGCCGTTCTACTACGACGCGTGCGG
>DAITAO010000059.1:0-20156 GCA_036824245.1 Gaiellaceae bacterium
GCAACCACCGAGGAGGCCGGCCAAGAGGAGGTCTACATCCCCCTGAGCGACGCCGCCGCTGCGGGCGCCAGCCCGCGAGCGGACACCGCGCGTCCGGCACCCGGCCGGGCACGTGGCGGCCCCGTGCGGACCGCGCCCGTCGTCAAGAAGACACCACCCGCTTCGGCACCCGCCGGCCAGGCGCAGTCGAGCGGTTCCTCCGGAACGGTGCAGGCCACCGCCTCCAACGCGGCTACGAAGGAGGCGCAGTCGGTGCCGACAGCCGGCCAGGGTCGCTCTAACCCGCCGCCGGACAACCGGACCGACCCGAAGCCGGACCCGCCCGCTCCGCCCGTGACGCCGCCGAATCCTCCGCCGGTTCCGCCGGTGACCACTCCGCCAGTGACCGTGCCGCCCGTGAGCACGCCTTCGGTGACGGTGCCGCCGGTGAACGTGGGGCCGGTGCAGACGCCGCCCGTAACGGTGCCGTCGGTGAGCACCCCGTCGGTGACGCTGCCGCCGGTTACGTTGCCGCCGGTGAACCTCCCGATCCTGGGCAAGAAGAAGCCCTAATGCCCGGGCCGGAGCGCGCCCCGCGCCTCGTCCTCCGCTTCGCGCTCATCACCGCCGTCTGCCTTGGCGTGGCCGCCGCGGCGATCCTGCTGACGACGCGCCACCTGCACACCGCGCAGGCCGAGCGCAGCGCCGCGCAACAGGCCCGTCTCCTCACTCACTCCGTCCTCGCGCCCGAGCTCACTGCCGGCGACTTCTCGGCACCCGTGACGGGCACGCGCAGGAACGAGCTGGACCAGCTCTTCCGCCAACGTGTGTTCGCAAGCCGTGCGGCTGTTGCAGTCACCCTGGTGCGGGCCGACGGGCTGGTGACGTATTCGACCGACCATGCACGCATCGGGCAGCTGCACGTCGCCGACGCGCGCATCGGCGAGGCCCTCGACGACACGGTGACGAGCCAGATCGTCCGCGAGCCGGAGGGCTCGGACGGAGCTTCGGCGAAGTTGCTGCGCTCCTATGTGCCCGTGGCCCTCGGCGCGGAGCGGCGCGTGGCGCTCGTCGACCAGGATTATGAGTCCATCGCCGCCGCCGCCGAGAAGGCGTTCCTGCCGGTAGCCGGGATCCTCGAGGTAGTGCTACTGCTGCTCTACGTACTGCTCGTGCCGATCCTCGCACGCGTTTCGAGACGCATGCAGCGCCAGACCGAGCGCATCAGGCACCAGGCCTACCACGACGAGCTGACCGGTCTGCCGAACCGCTTCCTCTTCCGGACGGCGGTCGAGCGAGCCCTTGCCCGGGGCGCCGCCGCCGCAGTGCTCGTCGTCGACCTCGACCGCTTCAAGGACGTCAACGACACGCTCGGCCATGGAGCCGGCGACGAGCTTCTGCGCGAGGTTGCCGCGCGCCTCCGCGACGCGCTCGAGGACGGGACGATGCTCGCCCGGCTGGGTGGGGACGAGTTCGCCGTGCTGGCCGCCGGCGCGGGGGACACCGAGGCGCTCGCGCTCGGCGAGCAGATCCACGCTGTGCTGAGCAAGCCGTTCGAGCTGAACGGAGTGCCGCTCGGCTGTGGCGCAAGCGTGGGCCTGGCGCTGGCTCCGGAGGACGGTGACGACGCCGAGTCCGTGCTGCGACGAGCCGAGGTGGCGATGTACGCCGCCAAGGAAAAGCTCTCCGGCGTGGCGCGTTACGACGCCGAGCTCGATCCGAACGACCTCTCGCGCCTGGCGCTCATGAACGAGCTGCGCCGCGCGATCGAGCAGGACGAGCTCGTCGTCCACTACCAGCCGAAGCTCGACCTCTGGGGCGGCACGATCATCGGGGCCGAGGCGCTGGTCCGCTGGCAGCATCCCGAACGAGGCCTGCTCGCGCCGAGCGAGTTCGTGCCGCTCGCCCAGTACACAGGGCTCATGCGGCCGCTCACGTCGGCCGTGCTCGTGAAGGTCGTGCGACAGGCCGCCGCCTGGCGGGCGCAGGGCCTGGAGCTGCCGCTCGCGGTCAACCTGACGATGCTCGACCTGCTCGACGAGGGCCTGCCAAACGACATTGCGGAGCTGCTAGAGCGCGAGGGCGCGAAGCCCGAGGATCTCACCGTCGAGATCACGGAGTCGGCGATGATGTCGGAGCCCGAGCGGGTGCGCCGCGTGCTCGAGGAGCTGAGCAAGCTGGGCCTCGCCCTTGCCATTGACGACTTCGGCACCGGCTACTCGTCCCTCGCGTATCTCAAGAGCCTGCCCGTCGACACGCTCAAGATCGACCGCTCGTTCGTCATCGGGCTGGCCGACTCGAACAGCGATCGCTCGATCGTCCGGGCCACGATCGAGCTGGCGCACAGCCTCGGTCTCCGCGTGGTGGCCGAGGGAGTCGAGACCGAGGAGGCGAAACACGAGCTCCGTGTGCTGGGCTGCGACATCGCGCAGGGCTACCTGATCGGCCGGCCCGTTCCGCCCGAGGAGTTCGCCGAGCTGCTCGAGCGCCACGTGGGCGAGGATCTGCCCGCGCTGCCTGCTGCCGCATCGGTCTACCACTAAGAGGGCTCGGCCAGAAGCCTCGGCTCCGGCTCGACGAGTGCCGCCGCCGGATCGGTGCGCCGCAGGGTACGCACGTCGCTCGACAGAAGCACGGCGAGCGTGGCGACCACCACGACGGCGCCGGCCAGAGAGAGCGTCGCCTCTACGCCGATCGCGTCGGCGATCGGGCCGGCGATCGACATCCCGATCGGGATGCACACGAACGAGCCGAGCGCGTCGTACGAGCTGACTCGCGAAAGCCGGTCGTGCGGAATCTGCTGCTGGAGGGCGGTGTCCCAGAGCACGCCGAAGATCTCGACGCCGAAACCCACCGCGAGCGCGCCCAGGGCGATCAGCGGCAGCGCGACGGGAACGGCCAGCAGCCAGTAGATGGGCGCCATCAGGAAGATGGCCAGGGTCGCGACGAGCAGGAGCCGGTCGGGTTTCGCCCGCAGTACGAGCAGGCCGCCCGCGACCATCCCGGCGGCCTCGGCGGCCAGGATCAGCCCCCAGGCGGAAGCGCCGCCCAGCTCCTCGCCCGCGACGATCGGACCCAGCACGAAGAAGGTCCCGTTGGCGAACCCGTTGATGAACAGGAACTGGACGACGATTGCCCATAGCCACGTGCGCGACGAGAACTCGCCCCATCCGGCGCGCAGCTCGTGGAGGAAGTCGCGTGACTCGATGCGGCCGCGCGGCAGGCGGATGCGTGCCAGAAAGGCCGCGCTGACGAGGAACGTGACGGCGTCGAAGGCCAGGGCCGAGCCCGAGCCGATCGCTGCCACGGCCAGCCCGCCGAGCGCAGCTCCCACGATCGCGGTGGCGCTCTGCGAGAGCCGCAGGAGCGCGTTCGCCTGCTGGAGCCGCTCCGGGGCGACGACGCTCGGCACGAGGCCCGTCGACGCCGGGAAGAAGAACGCGTTCGCGGCGCCGCGCAGTACCTGGAGCGCGATGAGATGCCACAGCTCGGCGGTGTCCGTCAGCAGCAGCAGGGCGACCGCCCCTTGCGCCGCCGCCATCAGCACATCGGTGGAGAGCATCACCACGTTGCGCGGCAGGCGGTCGGCCCAGACCCCGCCGACCAGGATGAACACCACCTGTGGGACCCAGATGGCCGCGAGCACGAGCCCGAGCTGCGACGCCGTGCCGTCCAGGTCGTCGATGACCGCGAACGCGAGCGCCACGGGCGCGAAGGCGCTTCCGAGCAGCGATGCCGTGCGCCCCAGGAAGAGCAGGCGGAAGTCCCGCTCGACGAGCGGGCCGAGCCTGTCGCCCAGCCTCACGCGGCCTCGCGCTGCTTATCTGCGTAGCGTCTGAGCCCGAGGTATGACTGCCAGAGCGGGATCGCGTGCTCATACGCGGCGGCGTCCTCGGCCGAGAGGCCGGCGATCTCTGCTTCGCGCGCTGCCACGAACGCCTCCTCGCTCGTGCCGCCCACCACCTCCTCGCTCCACGTCGTCAGGCGCTCGCGGAGCTGGGCGACGTGCGGCTTGGGGTCGTGCGCGACACCGAAGTGGATGAGGGCCAGGCGGTCCGGCGCGCGCCGCTCGATCTCGTCGAGCGTGAGCAGCCAGGCTTCCAGGTCGAACTCGGGCGGGGGCGTAGGCGGCAACACGTGTGTGCTGGGCTGGATGCGTACGCCGGTCGCATCACCCGCGAGGAGCGTGCCGTCGCGTTCGAGGTAGCAGACGTGGTGCGACGCGTGGCCGGGTGAAGGGAAGCATTCGAGCCCGAGCACGCGGTCACCGACGACCGCCACGTTCCGCTCTGGGACGGGCACGACCTCTCCCCAGAGTTCATCGAACGAGTCGCCGTAGAGGCGGCGTGCGCTGCGCTCGAGCCGTGTGGGGTCGACGACGTGCGGCGCACCGATCGCCGAGACGTGCACGGTCAGGTTGGGGTGGTCCCGCACGAGCACACCTGCCGCACCGGCATGGTCGAGATGGATGTGGGAGAGCAGCAGGTGGCGGACATCGGTCAGCGCCAGACCGCGCTCGGCGAGCCTCTGCGTGAGCGTCGCGGCGGTGGAACCCGGTCCGCAATCGAAGAGCGCGGGGCCGTCATCGGTCTCCAGCAGGTAGCAGCCGATCGCGCGCTGATTCCCGAGATGGAGGAGATCCAACGGCTCGCCGAGCATGAGAGCGATCTTACGGACGTCGCAGGGACTGTCCCCGCGGGGACTGTCCCGTCAGCTTTGTCCCTAACGGATCCGCGGAGGCGACCGTCAGCTACGCGCCGGCGGCGGCGGCAGAGCGAACGAGCGCCGCCTCGAGATCCTCGATCAGGTCGCCTGCCGACTCGAGCCCTGCGGACAGCCGCACGAGGTTGGGCGCCGCCGCGAAGGGCGCGTCCGCCGTCGACGCGTGCGTCATGCGCGCGGGGTGCTCGATGAGGCTCTCGACGCCGCCAAGGCTCTCGGCCAGCTTCCAGATCTTCGTGCGCGCGACGAGCTCGACGGCTTCCTCCTCGGAGGCGGCCAGGAACGAGATCATGCCGCCGAAGTCGCGCATCTGCCGTCGGGCGATCTCGTGGCCGGGGTGGTCGGGCAACCCGGGGTAGAGCACTCGCTCGACGGCGGGATGCCCGGCCAGGAACTCGGCGACGAGACGCGCGTTCTCGCAGTGCTGGCGCATGCGTACGGCCAGCGTCTTCAGGCCTCGCAGTACGAGCCAGGAGTCGAAGGGTCCCGGCACCGCCCCTAGCGACTTCTGCAGGAAATACAGGCGCTCGGCGACGGTCGGGTCGCTCGTCGCGAGGAACCCTCCAATCAGGTCCGAGTGCCCGCCAAGGTATTTCGTCGTCGAGTGGAGCACGACATCGGCGCCCAGCTCGAGGGGCTGCTGGAGGTAGGGGCTCGCGAACGTGTTGTCCACCACGACCAGCGCCCCGCCGGCGTGGGCCGCCTCGGCGGCCGCGCGAATGTCGACGATGTTGAGCATCGGATTGGTCGGTGTCTCCAGCCACACGATGCGAGTTCGCTCGTCCAGGTGCTCGGCGAGGCCGGAGCTGATCGTGTCGGCGGACAGGAACGTGAACTCGTAGCCCTTGGGCTCGTAGACCTGCGTGAACATGCGATAGACGCCGCCGTAGACATCGTTGACGCAGACGACGCGCTCGCCGGGCGAGACGAGGTGCATGAGCGTGGTGGTCGCGCCGAGCCCCGAGGAGAAGGCGACGCCGTGCTCGGCGTTCTCAAGCGAGGCGAGACAGAGCTGCAGGGCCGTGCGTGTGGGGTTGGCGCCGCGCGAGTAGTCGTAGCCCTTGTGGACGCCGACTTCGTCTTGAACGAACGTGGAGGTCTGGTAGATCGGCACGGTGAGCGCGCCGGTGGCCGGATCGGGCTGCTGCCCTTCGTGAATGGCGCGCGTCTCGAAATCCATGTTCAGAGTCTAGGCACAAGCACGGTTCCCACAGTCTTAGGTAAGCGCCGCCCGCCAGATGGGCGGGGCTCGCTTCGTCGAGGATCAGCCGGGGTCGGTCAGTACCCGTACCCGGACGAGGTCTCTTCCTCCTCCGTTCCCGCACCTGACCCGCCCCCACCGACCTTCAGGCTACCCGTCATGCCGCGGTCCTTGTGGTCGCCCACCGGGCAGTAGAGCTCATACTCGCCGGCCTCCAGCTCCACGGTCAGCTCTGCCGACTCGCCCGGCCCGAGGTCGTCCGTCTCCTCCTCGATCCCGGAGCCCTCGATCTCCAGGGCGTGAGTCGCCTGCCCGTCGTTGACGACGCGGAACGTGTAGAGCCCCGCCTCGTCGACGTCGACCGTCGCCGGTTCCAGCTTGAAGTCGGTCTCGCTGATCTGGATCGTCTCGAGCGGTGTCCCACTCGGCTCCGCCGCCCCGTCCTCGTCGTCGCCGCCGCAGGCGGCCAGCCCGAACGCGAGCACGGCTATCAGCAGGGCAAGGAGCCGGGTCATCACCATTAGCTACGGGTCGACGTGATCAGCGGATTGCATCGGAGCGGTGGTGAGCGAGGAACTCGAGCAGGTCGGAGCGCGTGAGCATGCCGGCCGGCCGGCCCTGTTCGGCCACGACGACGGCAGGGCTGCCGTCGAGGCGCGAGAAGACCTCGTCGATCGACTCGTCCGCGTCCACAGCCGCGAGCGGCGGCTGCATGGCCGCCGCAACCTCGTCGTTCAGCGCATCCGGATTCTTGAAGATGCGCTCGAGCAGGCCTCGCTCGCCGAGGGATCCGACGAAGTCTGCAAGGGAGTCGGGCTGCTCGTGACGCACGACCGGGAGCTGGGAGATCGAGTAGCGCTGCATGAGCTCGATCGCCATCCCGATCTTCTGGTGCGACGCGACCGTGACGAGCGCGGGCACGCCCGGCTCCTCGAGCCGTTTCGAGCGCAGCACCTCTGCCACGGTCGGCACGGGCGCCTTCCGCTCCAGGAAGCCGTATTCGAGCATCCAGTTGTCGTCGTAGAACTTCGACAGGTAGGCGCGGCCGCCGTCGGGCAGCAGTGTCACCACCGTCGAGCCGGCGCCCAGCTTGCGCGCAGTGACGACCGCCGCGTGGACGGCGGTTCCGCCTGAGCCACCGACCAGCAGTGCTTCCTCGCGGGCCAGCCGGCGGGCGGTCAGGAACGAGTCGCGGTCCGAGACGGTGATGTACTCGTCCACGAGCGCGGGGTCGTACGTGGTCGGCCAGAAGTCCTCGCCGATGCCCTCCACGAGGTAGGGATGAACCCGCTCAGACGAGTAGATCGAGCCCTCTGGGTCGGCGCCCACGACCAGCAGGTCGGGCTTCTGCTCGCGCAGGTAGCGCGCAGCGCCTGAGATCGTGCCGCCCGTTCCGACGGCGATGACGAGCGCGTCCAGCTCGCCGCCGGTCTGCTCCCAGATCTCGGGGCCGGTCGTCTCGTAGTGCGCCTGCGGGTTGGCCTCGTTCGAGTACTGGTCCGGCTTGTAGGCGCCGGGCACCTCCTCGGCGAGCCGGTCGGAGACGGAGTAGTAGCTCTCCGGCGACTCCGGCTCGACGGCGGTCGGGCAGATGACCACCTCGGCGCCGAACGCGCGCAGCAGCGAGATCTTCTCCTGGCTCATCTTGTCGGGCATCACGAAGATCATCCGGTAGCCCTTGATGGCAGCCGCCATGGCGAGCCCGACGCCCGTGTTGCCCGAGGTGGGCTCCACGATCGTGCCACCCGGCGTGAGCTTCCCCTCGCGCTCGGCCTGCTCGATCATGCGCAGGCCGATGCGGTCCTTGACGGAGCCGCCCGGGTTCATGTACTCGAGCTTGGCGAGGATCGTCGCCCCCGTCTCCGCGCCGACGGTCTGCAGCCTGACGAGCGGCGTGTCGCCGATCAGGTCGAGCACGGTCGGGTACTCGCGTGCGATTGAAGAAGGGTAGTGGACTAAAGAAACGGACTTACACGCGAGATCATTGCGCCCGCCTCGTGGGGAGGTCGCCCGCGACGAGCCGCCGACCGGCGGAGGCGGGTTCATCCCGCCGGAGCCACACCTCGCGGAGTCGCGTCAAATCTCCTCCCGGAGGGGGTCACTAATGCCGGAAGTGGCGGCGGCCGGTGAAGACCATGATGGCGCCGGCCTCTTGCACGGCGGCGATCACCTCGTCGTCGCGCTTCGAGCCGCCCGGCTGGATGATCGCGGTCATGCCGGCCTCGATTGCCAGCTCGGGCCCGTCCGGGAAGGGGAAGAACGCGTCGGAGGCAAGCACGGCGCCCTCGATGTCGTGGCCGTGGTCGTGCGCTTTCATGAGTGCGATGCGCACAGCGTCGATGCGGCTCGTCTGGCCGGCGCCGATGCCGAGCGTCTGGAGATCCTTGGCGATCACGACGGCGTTCGACGAGACGTGCTTGCAGACGCGCCAGGCGAACTGAAGGTCGCCCCAGCAGCCCTCCTCGGGTGAGCCACACACCACCTCCATCTGCTCGCGGTCCTCGGTGTCGAGGTCGCGGTCCTGCACGAGCATCCCGCCCGGGACACGCTTGAAGTCCTTCTCGGCGGGATCGACACGCCGCCGCTCGCGGTCGAGCAGGATGCGAATGGCTTCCTTCTTGGTCAGCGCTGCGAGCGCCGCCTGGTCGTAGCCGGTGGAGAAGAGCACGTCGACGAAGCGCTCCGCGAGCCGCTCGCCGAGCTCACCGCCGATCGGGCGGTTGACCGCGACGAGCATCCCGAAGGCCGACACGGGATCTGCCTCCAGCGCGCGGGCGTAGGCCTCCTCGATCGAGCCGCCTACGGCCACCCCGCAGGGGTTCCCGTGCTTGATGATCGCGCAGGCCGGCACGGCGAACTCGCGTAGCAGCAGCCGCGCCGCCGAGAGGTCGTAGAGGTTGATCAGCGACAGCCCGCGACCGTGCAGCTGGCTGACGTTCGAGAGCAGATGCGTGCGCGCTCCCGCCTCGGCGTAGTAGGCGGCGCGCTGGTGCGGGTTCTCGCCGTACGCGAGCTCCTTCACCTTCACGTACGTCGGCGTCAACCGGTCGGGAAAGGATTCGCGCCCCGAGAACCAGACGGAGATGGCCGCCTCGTAGGCGGCGGTGACCGAGAAGGCCTCGGCCGCGAGCCGGCGGCGCGTGGGGCCCGACACCTCGCCGCTCTCGCGCAGCTCGGCGAGCACTTCTTCGTACTGCTCCGGCCGGCAGACCGGCACCACGTGGGCGAAGTTCTTCGCCGCGGCCCGCAGCATGGACGGGCCGCCGATGTCGATCATCTCGACGGCCTCCTCCTCGCGAACGCCGTAACCGCCGGCAATGTCCTGAAACGGGTACAGGTTGACGCACACGAGGTCGAACGGAAGGATGTCCTGCTCCTCGAGGGCGGCGACATCCCGCTCGTCGCCGCGGCGCGCCAGGATGGCCGCGTGGATGTGCGGGTGCAGCGTCTTGACCCGGCCGCCGAGCAGCTCGGGGACCCGCGTCACGTCCTCGACCCTGGCGACTTGGAGGCCCGCCTCCTCCAGCGTCAGCGCGGTGCCGCCGCTCGCCACGATGTCCACGTCGAGCTCGACCAGCCCCCGCGCGAAGTTCTCGAGGCCTTCCTTCTCGAAGACGGAGATGAGAGCACGTTGAACCGTCACGGGATGAGCTCCTTGACCACTCGGGGCAGCAGCCTGTGCTCGACCGCCTGCACACGCGCGCGCAGAGTGTCGACTGTATCGCCCTCCAGCACCGGCACGCGCTCTGCTCGGATCACGGGCCCCGTGTCGACGCCCTCGTCGACGTAGTGAACCGTCGCCGCCGTCTCCGACACGCCCGCCGCGATCACGTCCTCGATCGGGTGTGGTCCCGGGAAGTCGGGGAGCGGCGCAGAGTGCGTGTTGACGATGCGTCCCCGAAAGCGGTACAGGAACGTCGTGCGCAGCAGGTGCATGTACCCCGCGCAGACGACGAAGTCGACTCCCTGCTCCTCGAGCCAGTCCGCCATGGCGGCGTCGCGCGCCTCGCGGTCGCGATAGTCCTCGAGTGGGAAGGCCGCGGTCGCCAGGCCGGCGTGCTGGGCGCGGTCGAGCGCCGGCACACCGGGCTTGTTGGACGCGACGGCCGCCAGCGGCAGGCCCGCGTCGATGAGAGCCTGGAGGTTCGTGCCCTCGCCGGAAACCAGCACGCCGATCACGAGCTTGCTCTGCCTATCACCAGCTCGTCCGGCTCGGGATCCGAGACGACGGCGCAGAAGCCGATTCCCAGGTTGAAGACGCGCCGCAGCTCGCTCTCCTCGACGTGGCGGGCCAGCCACTCGAACACGGGCGGCCGCTCCCACGCGTCCCAGTCGAGCTCGGCCCGCAGCCCGGCGGGCAGGACGCGCTCGAGGTTTCCGAGGATGCCGCCACCGGTCACGTGCGCGAGCGCCTTGGCGCGCCCGCCGAGGGAGCGAACTTCTTCGAGATACAGGCGCGTCGGCGCAAGCAGGTCGTCGCCGTCGTAGTCGTCCTCCTCGAGGATGCGGCGGACCAGCGTGAACCCGTTCGCATGCATGCCAGACGAGGGAAACCCGATCACCGCGTCGCCCGCGCGCACGCTTGACCCGTCCACGAGGCGCTCCCGTTCGACTAGGCCCACGCAGCTGCCGGCGAAGTCGAGCTCGTCGCCGCGGTAGACGTCCGGGAGCTCTGCTGTCTCGCCGCCCAGCAGCACGCAGCCCGCGGTGCGGCAGACCTCCGCGGCGCCTTCGACCAGCTCGGCGACCTGCTCGGGATCGAGCCGGTTGGCGGCCACGTAGTCCAGGAAGAAGATCGGCTCCGCTCCGGTGGTGATCACGTCATTGATGCAATGCGCAGCGAGGTCGGCGCCGCAGGCCCGGAGTGCGTCGCGCTCGCGCGCGAGGATGAGCTTGGTCCCGACCGAGTCGGTCGACGCGGCGAGGAGACGGCGCTCGTCGAGCGCGTAGAGGCCCGCGAACGCGCCGAAGTTCGTGGCGCCGGTCGACTCGGCGGCGGCGCGCAGCCGCTCGACGATCGTGCCGGCGGCGGTCAGTGAGACCCCGGCCGCCTCGTAGGTCTTCTCCTCCACCCTGTTGTCAGGAGTCTAGTGAGGGGCGCGGTCACCCGCGCTCCTGAGCTCATTTCGCAGTGGGTCTTAGTCGCAGGGGTGCGATGGGCGAGTGCGAGGCATAGGACGCAGGGAGCGCCCGTATCCGTGTGATACGGGCGCGACTGAGGACGCCGCCTCGCGCCGCTCAGCGCGGCCCTGCGGCACAACGGCTCATTGTGAAAGGAGCTCCTAGACTCGCGGCGTGTCCGAGCTTTTGCAGATCGCGCCGATCGCGCTCGGCGCCGTCATGTACGAGGTGCGCGCCCGCACCCTCTCGCGGCGGGGGGCGCCGGTCGAGCGCTGGCGCCACGCCCTCTTCTGGGTGTCGGTCCTGCTTCTTCTACTCGCGCTCGCGTCACCGCTCGACGGCTGGGGGGAGGAGCTCTTCACCTTCCACATGATTCAGCACGTCGTGCTGGGCGACCTGGCGGCGCTTGCGCTCGTCGCGTCGCTCACCGGGCCGCTCCTGCGGCCCGTGCTTGCGCTGGGGCCCGTGGCCCGCCTGCGAGTGCTGGCCCACCCGTTGGTGGCCTTGCCGCTCTGGGCCATCAACCTGCTCGTCTGGCACCTGCCGGTCGTGCACGAGGCGGCGCTCGCGCACGACGCGGTGCACGCCCTGCAGCATGTGCTGTTCTTCGCCTGCGGCGCTCTCATGTGGGCGCCCGTCGTGGAGGTGCTGCCCGGCCCCGTCTGGTTCGGGACGGCTGCGAAGCTCGGTTACATCGTGATCGTGCGGCTGATCGAGACAGTGCTCGGCAACGTCTTCCTCTGGTCGGGCACGGTCTTCTACGACGCGTATGACGTGAGCGACGGGCCGGTCTCGGTGTCGAGGCTCGAGGACCAGGGCTGGGCGGGCACCGTGATGATGCTGGAGGGCTCGCTCGTCACGATCGGCGCGCTCGCGTGGCTGTTCCTGCGCCTCGCTGCGGAGGGCGAGCTGCGCCAGGAGCTGATCGAGCGTGGGGTCGACGCGCAGACGGCACGGCGGGCGGTCCGTTACGGGCGGGCGAACGAGCTCTGATCGACCGGCCCGAGGAGCCGAAAACCCTGCAGGAGACCGGGGAGGCGCACGGAACGTGACGCGAGTTGCGATCTAGTGGTGTGCACCACGTGGACCTGGTCGTCCGATCGATCGAGCGCAGCCTGCCGTTCTACCGCGACCTGCTCGGACCTCTCGGCTGGCACGGGATCGGCGAGGTCGAGGGCGAGCGCGGTGAGACGATCTGGTACCTCTCCGGGCCGGGCACCTCGGTCGGTCTGCGTGCCGCGCAGCCGTCGCAGGTCGGTGCCGGGTACGACCGCTATTCGGTGGGGCTCCACCATCTCGCCTTCGAGGTCGGCTCACGCGCGGCCGTCGACGAGCGCGCCGCGTGGCTGCGGGCACACGGCGCCGAGATCGAGAGCGGGCCGGAGGAGTACGGCTACATCCCGGGCTACTACGCGGTCTTTTTCTACGACCCCGACGGATTGAAACTCGAAATACTCCACGTTCCCGGCCAGGCTGCCTAGCCGAAAGGAGGGTCCATGTCCACGACACCGCCGGAGCAGCCGACGACGCCAGGTGGGATCTCGCGCCCGTCGGTCAGCGTCGACCTCGCGCGGATGCCCATACCCGGCAACGCCGAGTTCGCGCTCTACCTGGTGCTGGAGATCATCTTCTCGTTCATGTGGTGGTTCCGGGAGGACGTCACCACGAACACCTGGATGACCTTTACCACGGCGCTGACGTTCGGCTACTTCATCAGCCGCGGCATCGCCAAGGCGAGCAGAGTTCTCGAGCAGTAGGAACGGTGGCTTCTAGCGCGGCAGCCCGGCGGGCTCGCGGCCTCCGGGCTGAGCCGCTGCGTCCTCGAAGCGCAACTTCGCGAGCCGGTGATCGGCCGGCGCGGGCGTCGGGTAGCGGCGCGTGAAGCAGGCGCGGCAGACCTCAGCCTCGTCGCGCTCGACGGCTGCTTGCAGGCCTTCGAGCGAGAGGTAGGCGAGCGACGTGGCGCCCACGAGCGTCCGCAGATCGTCCACCGAGCGGCCGGCCGCGACCAGCTGCTCGTCGTCGCCGAAGTCGATGCCGTAGAAGCAGGGCGAGACAATCGGCGGCGACGAGACGCGCACGTGCACCTCGCGCGCTCCCGCCTCGAAGAGCATCGCCGTGATGCGCCGCACGGTCGTGCCCCGCACGATCGAGTCCTCGACGACCACGACCCGCTTGCCGGCCACCTCGGTGAGCGGGTTGTACTTGAGCTTGGCGCCCTGTTCGCGCATGCCTTGCTCGGGCTGGATGAAGGTGCGCCCCACGTAGCGGTTCTTGATGAGGCCTTCGCCGAAGGGGATGCCGGCGGCGCGCGCATAGCCGATCGCGGCCGGCGTGCCCGAGTCAGGGACCGGCATGACCAGGTCGGCCTCGACCGGAGCCTCGGCGGCCAGCTGCTCGCCCATGCGGACGCGCGCGCCGTAGACCTCCACACCGTCGAGGTCGGTGTCCGGACGCGCCAGGTAGACGTACTCGAAGATGCACAGCGCGGGCCGTTCCGCCCGCGGCACTGCGCGGTGCGAGCTGAGCCCTTCGCCGTCGACGAGCACGAGCTCGCCCGGCTCGAGTGCCCGCTCGACCCTCGCGCCGACCAGATCGAGCGCGCAGGTCTCCGATGCCACAACCCAGTCGTCACCCAGCCGGCCGAGCACGAGGGGACGGAAGCCGTGCGGGTCCCGGAAGGCGATCAGCCTGCCCTCGGAGAGCGCGACCACCGAGTAGGCCCCTTCGAGCCTGGCCATCGACGCCGCCACGGCCACGTCGAGCGGTCGCTCGTCGGTGGCGATCAGGGCGGCGATCGCCTCTGTATCGGAGCTCGCCATGAGCCGAACGCCGGCCGCTTCGAGCTCCCCGCGCAGCGCGGCGGTGTTCGTGAGGTTGCCGTTATGGCCGAGCGCGATCGTCCGGGCGCGCCCGTGCTGGACGAGCGGCTGGGCGTTCGACCAGTGCGTAGAGCCGGTCGTCGAGTAGCGCGCATGGCCGATCGCCACATCGCCCTGCAGGCCGTTGAGCTTCGCCTCGGAGAACACCTGGGCGACCAGGCCCATGTCGCGGAGGGCTGTGAGGCGACCGCTGTCCGAGACCGCGATCCCAGCCGACTCCTGGCCGCGGTGTTGGAGTGCGAAGAGCCCGAAGTACGCGAGCCGCGCGACGTCACGGTCGGGTGCGTACACGCCGAAGATTCCGCACATCAGCAGGTGACCGCCATCTAGGTTCTCCAGGCCTCCTCGAGCGCAACCAAGGGGACGCCCAGCACGGATGCGCCGGCGACTGCGCCGATCCTGCGGAGCGGCACCCCCACCTTGTAACAGACTGTTGCAAACTCCTCGGCGCGCTCGGGCTCACATGCCAGAATCGCCTGGCCGCCGCCCTCGCCGAAGAGCGTCAGAGTGTCCTGCTCGAGTTCAAGGTCGACCCCGACGCCGCTGAAGATGGCGGCCTCGGCGAGGCACACGGCGAGACCGCCGTTGCCAGCGTCGTGCGCAAGCGAGACGAGCGGCGCGCTCCGCCACAGAAGCTCGACGAGCGCTGCCTCCGCCGCCGGGTCGAGCGCGGCAGGGCGCCCACCGGGCTCGGCATAGAGCGCCTGGTACTCGGATCCGTCCAGCGCCAGGCCGGGCGCTCCGGCCGCGAAGACGACGTCGCCCTTGCGCCAGCCTGCGGGCACCGCGCGAACATCGGCGACCAGACCGAGGCAGCCGACCACCGGCGTGGGGTGGATCGGCCGTCCGTCCGTCTCGTTGTACAGCGACACGTTGCCCGACACGACCGGGATGCCGAGCGCCTCGCAGGCCTCGGCCATGCCGTCGATCGCCTCGCCCAGCTCCCACGCGATCTCCGGCTTCTCGGGATTTCCGAAGTTGAGGCAATCCGTGACGGCCAGCGGCTCGCCGCCGGTGCAGGCGACGTTGCGGGCTGCCTCGAAGACCGCCCGAGCGCCGCCCATACGCGGGTCGAGACGGCAGACCCGGCCGCTGCCGTCGAGCGAGACGGCAAGCCCGCGATGCGAAGGCGTCAGGCGCAGCACGGCCGCGTCCAGGCCGGGCCGGCGCACGGTGCGCGAGCCGACGAGCTGGTCGTAGCGCCGGTAGATCCAGGCACGGCTCCGTACGTTCGGCGAGTCGAGCAGCTGCAGCAGGGCATCGGCGACGGGCGGGCCGACAGGCACCACCGCCGGTGCCTGCGGCGGGCGCGGCTCCGCCGTTACCTCGTAACGCGGGGCCGCTTCCGTGAGCAACGCGGCGGGAATATCCGCCAATGTCTCGCCCTCGTAAAGCGCTCGCAGCCGCGCGCTCTCGGTCACCTCTCCGATCTCGGCGACCTCGAGCTCCCAGCGGCGACAGACATCGAGTACGGCATCCAGCTGCTCCGGCTCTACCACGGCGACCATGCGCTCCTGGCTCTCGGAGATCATGATCTCCCACGGCTCGAGATCGGCCTCGCGCAACGGCACGCGGTCGAGGTGCACGTCGATTCCCGCCTCGCGCGCCATCTCGGAAAGCGACGAGGCCAGGCCCGCTGCGCCGCAGTCCTGCAGCGACTCGACGAGCCCGCGCTCCACGAGCTCGACGGATGCCTCGATCAGCTTCTTGCCCGTGAATGGATCTCCGATCTGGACGGACGGACGCTTCTCGCCGGCCTCGTCGCCGAGCTCCTGGCTGGCCAGCACGCTGGCGCCTCCGATGCCGTCGCGGCCCGTCGTGGCGCCGTAGAGCACCACGGTGTTGCCGGTCCCCGTCGCGCGCGCGCGTGTGACCCGCTCGGCCGGCAGCAGACCGACGCACATCGCGTTCACGAGGCAGTTGTCGGCGTAGGCCGGGTCGAAGATCGCCTCGCCTCCCACGGTCGGCACGCCGACGCAGTTCCCGTAGTTGCCTATTCCGGCAACCGCGCGCTCGAACTGGTGTCCGGGCTCTCCGAAACGCAGACCGTCCAGCAGCGCGATCGGCCGCGCGCCCATGGCCAGGATGTCGCGAATGATTCCGCCGATCCCGGTCGCGGCGCCCTGGAAGGGCTCGACGGCGGAAGGGTGATTGTGGCTCTCCACCTTGAACGCGACCGCCTGGCCCTCGCCCAGGTCGACAACGCCGGCGTTCTCGCCCGGGCCCTGCAACACTCGTGCTCCTTCGGTCGGCAGCCGCCGCAGCAGCGGCGCCGAGTGCTTGTACGCGCAGTGCTCTGACCAGAGCAGCGAGAAGACGGCCAGCTCGAAGTCGTTGGGCGCGCGCTCGAGCAACTCGCAAATGCGCTCGAGCTCACCGTCCGTCAGGCCGAGCGTGCGATGGAGCGGTTGTTCGGCGACGGACGTCAGGCAGCCATCGTAACGCCCGCTGCCGACGGCCGACCCGGCGCGGCTTAAGCTGTCCGCGATGCCTCCGGAGACCCAGTACGCGCGCGCCGGCGACGTCCACATCGCGTATCAGGTGCTCGGCGACGGTCCGGTCGATCTTGTGCTCTGTGCCGAGTTCTGGCACTCGATCGAGGCTCAGTGGGAGGAGCCGTCCTTCGCACGCTTCCTCGAGCGCCTGGCGTCGTTCGGGCGGCTCATCTCCTTTGACCAGCGTGGCACCGGCATCTCCGACCCGGTCGCCGAGCTGCCGTCGCTCGAGCAGTGGATGGACGATGTGCGGATCGTTATGGACGAGACCGACTCGGAACGCGCCGTTCTGCTCGGGTTCGGTGGCGGCGGGATGCTCAGCGTGTTGTTCGCGGCCACGCATCCGCAGCGCACCGCCGCCCTCGTGCTCGTCAACAGCTTCGCGCGCTTCGCCTGGGCCGAGGACTACCCGTGGGGCAGAGCGGCCGCCCTCGAGGAGGAGGTCATGCACGTGATGCGCACGGGCTGGGGGCGCGGCGTCCTGCTCGACATCGTGGCGCCGAGCCGCGTCGGAGACGACACGTTCCGGCGCTGGTGGGCGCGCTACCAGCGGTTCGGGACCAGCCCGGGCAAGATCCTCGCCGTCCGGCGCATGCTCAACGAGGTGGACGTGCGTGACGTGCTCCCGAGCGTCCAGGTGCCTACGCTCGTGCTCCATCGGAGCGACAGCAGCCACGTGCGCGTCGAGCACGGCCGGTACCTTGCCGAGCACATCTCGGGAGCCAGATACGTTGAGATCCCCGGCAGCGACTACTTCGCCTTCCTCGGGAACTCGGAGACGTTTCTCATCGAGATCGAGACCTTCGTGAAGGGCCTGTCGCGTGCTCTCGAAACCGAGCGAGTGCTGGCGACGGTGCTCTTCACCGACATCGTGGGATCCACCGACCGGGCAGCCAGCCTCGGCGACCGCCGCTGGGGCGCGCTGCTCGAAGCCCACCACACGGCGGTTCGCGAGCAGCTGCGGCACTTCGAGGGCCGCGAGATCGACACCTCCGGCGACGGGTTCCTGGCCACGTTCGACGGACCGGCGCGGGCCGTCCGGTGCGCCTGCGCGGTTCGGGACGCGATCGCTCTACTCGGACTCGAGATTCGGGCCGGCGTGCACACCGGCGAGCTCGAGCTGCGAAACGGCGGCGTCCGCGGTCTCGCCGTGCACATCGGCCAGCGCGTGGCGGCCGAAGCTGCGCCGGGCGAGGTGCTCGTCTCGAGCACCGTCCGCGACCTCGTCGCGGGGGCCGGAATCGAGTTCAACGAACGCGGCGTGCACGCCCTCAAAGGTGTCCCCGACGAGTGGAGACTCTTCGCGGTCGTGAGCTGAGGCGCGGGCTTCGGTAGAGGGAAGGCGCGCGGATAGTGTGATGCGATGACCCGCGGCTACGTCCCGCTGCTGCTCTTCGTGGCCGCGATCTGGGGCGCCTCTTTCATGTTCATCAAGGTGGCCGTGGACGAGCTCGAGCCGACCACGCTGATGACGCTGCGCCTGCTGCTCTCTGCGCCGCCGCTCTTCCTCGTGCTGGCGGTCCGGCACGGCCTGCGGCCAGCGCTCGGAACTGCGCGCGGCGTCTGGCGGGCGGCGGTCGTCCTCGGCATCTTCAACTCCGCGATCCCCTTCACGCTGATCGCCTGGGGCGAGACTCACATCGACTCGGGCGTGGCGGCGATCGCGAATTCGAGCGTGCCGATCTTCGTCGCGCTGCTGGCCATCCGCTTCCGCGAGAGCGAACGCGTCTCCGGGCTGCGACTGGCCGGCGTGCTGCTCGGCCTAGTCGGGGTAGGCGTGCTGGCCGGTGCACAGCCGGAGGGCGGCTGGTGGGCGGTCGCAGGAACGCTGTCCTGCACCGCGGCGGCGTTCCTGTATGCGATCGGAGCGCTCTATGGCCAGAGCCGTATGGAGCACACTGGCGCCTTGACCCTCCTCACCTGGTCGACCCTCGCCGGCGGACTCTTCCTGCTGCCGGCCGGTGCGGCGCAGGCACCTGCCGAGCTGCCCAGCGGTGAGGTGATCGCATCGGTGCTCGCGCTCGCTTTTCTCGGCACCGTGGTCGCCCTGCTCGTCTACTTCCACCTGCTGAGCACGTACGGCTCGCTGCGCGCGTCCCTGGTCGTCTACGTGGTCCCGCCCATCGCGCTCGTCTACGGTGCCGTGTTGCTCGACGAGCAGATCAGCTTCGCCGCCGCTGCGGGCATGGGGCTCATCCTGGCGGGTGTCGCGCTCGGTTCCGGTGTCGTGCAGACGCTGCGGCGGCGCGAGCCTCAGCCAATAGCGGCGCCTTGACGGTCGACGGCGAGGGCGTCCGGCTGCGGCGGGCCGAGCCGGAGGACCTCGACTTCCTCGCAGAGCTGCTAACGCACGTCGAGGTGGAGCCGTTCCTCGCCGCCGGCCGCGCGCGGGCGCGCGACGAGGTGCTCGAGGAGGTGCGGCGCTCGCAGAACGAGCCGCGCGAGTTCGGGCGCTTTGTGATCGAGGTCGAGCATGACGGAGAGTGGCAGCGCGCCGGCGTGATGGGCTTCGAGGTGGCGAACCGCCGCAGCCGCATCGCCAATCTCGGGACTCTGGCCGTTCATCCCGCCCACCGCGGCCGCCAGCTCGCCGACCACGCGGCCCGTCTGTTCCAGCGACATCTGATCTTCGACCTCGACTACCACCGCCTGCAGCTCGAGTGCTACGGCTACAACCAGCGCGCCATCCGTCATGCGGAACGGGCCGGCTTCGTGCGCGAAGGCGTGCGCCGCAAGGCCTACCGGCGCAACGACGAGTGGGTCGACGGCGTCATCTTCGGGCTCGTCCGCGAGGACCTGGAAGAACCGCAGGACTGAGCTCACAAAGGCGATGCAACCGAGAAGCGCAAGCGGTTTCTGAAAGCGCTTGCGTTACCCTTTTGACGTGGCGACCGCGCGACCGACGATCTACGACGTCGCGCGCCTGGCGGGAGTCTCGACTGCGACGGTCTCGCGTGCGCTCAACGGCACCGGACAGATCGCGCCGGCGACCCGCGCCGCCATCGACGCCGCCGTGCTGAAGCTCGGCTATCACCCGAACACCGCGGCCCGCAGTCTGGTCACGAGGTCCACCCAGACGATTGCACTGCTTCTTCCGGACATCACGAACCCGTTCTATGCAGCCCTGGTGAGCGGCATCCAGGAGCGGGCGCTCGAGGCGGGCCACACGATGCTCCTGTGCACGACGGAAGGCGATCCCGAGCGCGAGGAGCAGTACCTCAGCCTCCTGCGTGCGAAGCAGGTCGACGGCGTGCTCGTCGACGGCCTCGTTCTGCCCCCCGACCGGATCGCGCGCTTCGTGCACGACGGCCTCCCGATCGTCTGCCTCGACCGCGACGTCGACTCCACGTCGGTGCCGCTCGTCCAGGTCGACAACCGGCTCGGGGCGCGAATGGCGACGAGTCACCTGCTCGAGCTCGGGCACACGCGCATCGCGCACGTCGCCGGCGCACACGAGCTGCGGATCAGCGAGGAGCGCATTCACGGGTATCGCGATGCGCTCTCCGCGGCTGGCGTCCAGCCCGACGCGGCGTTGCTTGCGGTCGGCTCGTTCTCGGAGGAGGGCGGCTACGAGGCGGCGCGGTCTCTGCTCACGCGCTCGGACTTCTCAGCCGTCTTCGCGGCGAACGACCTCTCGGCCGTCGGGGTGATCAGCGCGCTCGTGGAGGGTGGGCGCTCGGTGCCCGGCGACGTCTCGGTCGTGGGCTTCGACGACCTGCGTCTCTCGCGGTTCACGACGCCACCGTTGACGACGGT
>DAITAO010000126.1:0-6032 GCA_036824245.1 Gaiellaceae bacterium
CGCGGCACGGTGCTCTCCGGGCCCGTATTACCCATACTGTTCCCTCCGGCCCCGCACCGCGAGCGGCGGCCGAGGGACACGCGGCCACAAAGGGTGTGACTGACGCCAGGTCACGCGATCGCCGCAGCCAGCTGCCGGTACGCCTCCGCCGGATCGTCGGCCCCGAAGACGGCGGAGCCCGCGACGAGCAGGTCCGCACCCGCCTTCCGCAGCGCGACGACGTTCGCGGCGCCCACGCCGCCGTCCACCTGTACCTGCACTGAGGGAGGCAGCAGGCCACGCAGCTCGTGCACGCGCCCGAGCGCCTCGGGCATGAACTCCTGCCCTGAGTAGCCGGGCCAGATGCTCATGCACAGTGCGAGGTCGGCGCCGCCCGCGGCGGCAGCGGCGTCTGCAACGGCCGTACCGGGGTTGAACGCGACCCCGGCCCCGAGCCCGTGCTCACGCGCGAGCCGAATCAGCTCTTCCGTGCCGCCGACTTCCACGTGAACGGTGACGCTGTCCCCGCCGGCCTTCGCGATCTGGGGGACGTGCCGGGCCGGATTGTCGACCATCAGGTGGCAGTCGAGCCGGGCCCCACGCGCATGGACGAGCGGGGCAATTGCCTGGAGCACGATCGGCCCGATCGTGATCGGCTCCACGAAGTGGCCGTCCCCGACGTCGAAGTGGAAGATCCGGGCACCGGCATCGAGCTGCCGCTCGATTTCCTCGCCCAGCCGTGCGAAGTCGGCCGCGTAGAGCGAAGGCTCGATCTCCGCACCCCGCACCCAGTCGCCCCACGCCATGGGCGCATCTTCGGGCATTCGCGGGTCTCACGGCACGCGCAGGCGGGCGACGAAGAAGCCGGACGTGCGATGGACGTGCGGGAGCGTGAGCAGGAACTCTCCGCGGCGCGGGTGGCGGTAGCGCGGCCATTCGTCTGCGAGCGAGTCATCGACTTCGAGCCCCGACGCGTCGACGATCGCCTCGTTCTCGTCTGTGTTGAGCGTGCACACCGCATAGACGATCGTCCCGCCCTGCCGGACCCGCTCCGCGGCGGCGCGCAGCAGGCTGAGCTGGAGGTCGGGCAGCGGTGTGCTGCGCCAGCGGAGGTCGGGACGCGCGGCGAGCACTCCAAGCCCGGAGCACGGCGCGTCCACGAGCGCACGGTCGAAGCCGGTGAGCTCCGGCGGCAGCTCGAGCGCGTCGGCTTCGACGACCGTCACGTTCACGGCGCCCAGCCGCTCGACGTTCTCGCGCAGCTCGCGGGTGCGCCCCGGATGCTTTTCCACGGCGACCACCTCGCCCGCCAGCTGTGTTGCCTTCCCGCCGGGTGCGGCGCAGAGATCCAGCACTCGCTCGCCCTCGCTCGAGCCCACGGCCAGGCCGGCGAGCTGCGATCCACAGCTCTGCGGCCAGACCAGGCCCTGCTCGAGCGCTTGCGTGTCGACCGCCTCCACGTGCAGCGCGTCGGGCAGGTCGGGATCGGGTCGCCCTCTCAACGTGCTTGCAAGAGTCTGTTGCAAGGTCGGATCGACCTTGCGGCGGTTGAGCCGGACGACTCGCTCGGGCGGTTCGTTCTGGGCGCGCATGGCGGCGACGGCTTCCTGAGCGCCGAGGTCGCGAAACCACGTCTCTGCCACCCAGTCCGGGTAGGAGTGACGAAGAGCCGCCTCGGCAGGCGTGGCGTCGCCCAGCGACTCGACGAGCGGTCGGATGCCCTCGGCGAGGCGGCGTAGCACCGCGTTCGTGAAGGGCACGGCACGCTCGAGCGCCGCCTCGCGGACCAGCTCGACGGACTCGTCGACAGCGGCGTGAGCCGGGATGCCGTCGAGGTAGCCAAGCTGGTAGGCGCCGAGCCTTAGCGCCGCCCGTACGGGCGGATCGAGCTTGCGCACCGGACGCTTACCCAGCGTGTCGATCGCATGGTCGAGCGTGCGGACCCGCTGCACGGTCCCGTAGGCAAGCTGCTGGGCGAGCGCTCGGTCGCGCGGCTCGAGCCCGCCGACCGCCCCGGCGAGCGCCCGATCGGCGTACGCGTCGTGCTCGAACACGCGCAGGATCACCAGGAGTGCGGCGCGCCGAGCTGGGCTCGCGCTCACGGGCCGTAGCCGCGCAGGTACTCGGCGGCCGACATGCGACGGCCGCCGGGAGGCTGCACCTCGAGCAGCTCCACGCCGTCGACGACGAGCGCCGACTCGGGGCCTGCCGGGCGAGCCCTCCACACCGTCAGCGGCTCGCCGTTCACTACGCCGCGGGCGCCGATGTGGGGTGAGAGCGCACGGATGCGGTCGATGACTTGCTGCGGATCAGCGGACCAGTCGAGCTCGCGGTCGGCCGCCGTCAGCTTGGCCGCATACGTCACCCCTTCGCCGGGCTGCGGCGTGAACGTCGGGGCGGCCAGCACCTCGTCGAGCAGCTCGTCCGCAGCCTCCGCTGCCTTGTCGAACACCGCCCCGGCGTCGTCCTCCGGCTCGATCGGAAAGGCGCGCTGCGCCGCGATCGGGCCTGCATCGAGCTCCGGCTCGGTCCGGTGAATCGTCGTCCCGGTCTGGCGATCGCCCGCCATGATGGCCCGCTCGACCGGCGCCGCCCCGCGCCAGCGCGGCAGCAGAGAGGGATGGACGTTCAGCCAGAGCGCCCGCCCGAGCAGCCTCTCCGGAATCAGCGCGCCGTAGGCCGCCACCACCATCGTGTCGGCGTCTACGTCGACGTTCTCGTCGAGCCGCTCGGGCTGGTGCACCGGGATGCCTAGCCTCAGTGCAGTCTCCTTCGCCGCCGGCGCGCCCAGCCGCCGCCCGCGGCCCCGCGGGCGGTCCGGACGGGTGATGAGGAAGGCGACTTCGTGCCGGGCCGCGAGCCGTTCGAGCACGTCGGCTCCGAACGGAGCCGTAGCGGCAACGCCGAGCCGCGCCACGTCAGCGCAGTGCGAGCCGCGGCCGCAGCGTGGCCAGCGCCTCCCGGCGGGCCTCCTTCGTGGTGCGGTCGAGGATCAGAATGCCGTCCAGGTGGTCGAGCTCGTGCTGAGCGACGCGCGCGCCCAGGCCTTGGAGATCGAGAGCCAGCTCGGCGCCCGACACATCGCGTCCTTCCATGCGCAGCGAGCAGCTGCGCTCGACCGGTGAGAGCACGTGGGGCAGCGACAGGCAGCCCTCCAGGTCCGATTCGCGCTCATCGCTCTGCGACACGATCACGGGATTCACGACGGTGATCGCGTCCGCCTCTTCGTCGGGCTGCATCACGAAGATACGTCGCAGCACGCCGACCTGGTTGCCGGACAGGCCGACGCCGTTCGCCTCCTGCATGAGCGCGGTCATGCGCTCGGCCAGCCGGCGCAGATCGTCGTCGAAATCCTCCACTTCGTGGGCGCGCATGCGCAGGACTGCATCCGGGTAGCGGCGCAACTGGGCGAGCGCGAGCTGCCGGCGTGCCTCACGCTCGGGATCGAGATGCTCGTCGCGGACTTCGGCGTGTGTCTCGGACATGAGGTCAGTCTAGTGTGGGGAATTGCAGGCGCAGGCCCCCTGCGGATACCGCATGCCGACCGTTGCGCCGCGTAAGCTGTTGCAAATCGGCGACCTGAAAGGGGTGGAGCGTTGTTCGCACGCACCGGCTTGTACGAGTTCCCCGAGGAGCAGCGTGAAGAAAGCATCCAGGCGTTCCGCGAGGCGCTCGAGCAGATCAGCGAGTGCGACGGTTACAAGGGCGGCTGGTACCTCGTCAACCCCGAGAGCGGCAGGGGACTCACAGTCACCTTCTGGGACAACCGTGCGTCGATGGAGGCGAGTCGCGTGAAGGCCAGCAGGTTGCGCAGCCAGGCGGCTTCCACGTCGGACGGCAGCGTGGTCAGCGCCGAGGAGTTCGAGGTCGCGTACCAGAAAACCCCAGCCCCATCCGGTCTCCCGGCCGCTTAGATCCCTAAAGCGACTGCGGGTCGACATCAACCGTCGCGCTGAGGCCGGCGCGGCGCATGGCGGGTGCCGCAGCGGCGAGCAGGCGCGCCGCCTGCGCTGCCACCGCCCGCGGGCTCTCTGTCTTCGCGACGAGCTGGGCGCGATGGCGGCCGCGTAGCCGGAAGAGCGGAGCGGGGCCGAGCAGGTCGGCCGGCGTCCCGGCCAGGCCGGCACGCAGCTCAGTGAGCGCACGCTCGACCGGCTGCGGCTCGGGGCCGGCCACAAGCACCCGCACGAGGTGCCGGAACGGCGGGTAGCCCAGCTCGCGCCGCCGCTCGAGCTCGAGCGCCAGGAATCCCTCCACGTCGTGGCGGGCGGCCAGCGTGATCGCCGGCGAGTCGGGCTGGAAGGTCTGGACGATCACGCGGCCCGGCGCCTCGCGGCCGCTGCGTCCGGCCAGCTGCGTAACGAGCTGGAAGGTGCGCTCCTCAGCGCGGAAGTCCGGAAATGCGAGGCCCGTATCCGCATCGACGACCGCCGCGAGCGCCACGCCGCGGAAGTCGTGTCCCTTCGCCACCATCTGGGTGCCCAGCAGCACGACGCGCTCGGTCGCGGCGAAACGCGCAAGCGCCTTGGAGAGCGCGCCCGGTCGCGACGCGGCGTCGGCGTCGAGGCGAATCCGTTCCAGCTCGGGCAGGCGCTGCTCGAGCTCTCGCTCGAGACGCTGCGTGCCCGCCCCGATGCGCGCAAGCTCCGGCGAGCTGCACGTAGGGCAGTGATCGCCGGCCGGCTCACTGGCCGAGCAGTGGTGACAGCGCAGCCAGTCGTCACGATGCAAGACGAGCGAGATGTCGCAGTTGGGACAACGCCGCGTCGCGCCGCAGGCGCGGCAGTGCAGGGCGGGGGCGACGCCGCGCCGGTTCAGGAGCAGAATCGCCTTGCCTCCGCTCCGCGCCACGCCGTCGAGCGCGTCCAGCAGCGGTGCCGAAAGCGGGTACCCAGCCTCGCGGCGCAGGTCGACGACCTTCACCGAAGGGAGCCGCGTCGCCAGGCGTCCGCCCAGTTCGAGCCGCTCGAGCGTCTGCCAGCTCTCCGGGCGTGGTGTCGCGCTGCCGTAGAGCGCCACCGCGCCCTCGAGCGCGGCGCGCTTGGCGGCCACGGTGCGCGCGTCGTAGCGCGGGTCGGCCTCCTGCTTGTACGCAGCGTCGTGCTCCTCGTCGACGCAGATGAGCCCCAGGTCGCGCACCGGTGCGAAGACCGCGGACCGTGCCCCTACGACGATAGGCGCCGCGCCGCTTGCCACGCGCTCCCGCTCGTCACGGCGTTCGCTCTCGGCTAGCGAGGAGTGAAGCACGGCGACGCGCTGGCCGAAACGCGCCGTGAAGCGAGCGAGCGTCTGGGGCGCGAGCGCAATCTCGGGCACTAGCACGATCGCGCCCCGGCCGCGTGCGAGCGCCGCCTCACAGGCGCGCAGGTAGACCTCGGTCTTGCCGCTGCCGGTCGCGCCGTAGAGCAGAAAGTGGCCGCCTCCGTCCACCAGCGCTGCCTCGACGCGGTCGAGCGCCGCGCGCTGCGGCGAAGTCAGCGTGGGCCGTTCGGCCTGCGCGCCCGGGAGCGCCTCGCGCGCCACAGGTGAGGGCCGTTCTGATCTGCGCCGGCGGGTGAGCGGAGCGACGAGGGCGAGCGAGCGCCCCACGGTCGAGCCGTAGTAGTCGGCTATCCAGATCGCCAGGTCGACGAGACTCCGGGGGAGCGCGCCGACGACGTCGTCCACCGGCACTGGATGGACGCCTTCCGGCGGCGAATTGCTCGTTGCGAGCACGACGCCGCGACGCCGCGAACCGCCCAGGTGCATCGCGACGAGCGCGCCGCGCTCGACGCCTTCCGGCACCAGGTAGGTGAACGGCCGCGTGAGCGCGCGCGCCGTGACGAGCGGCTGGACCTCGGCGTAGCGCTGGGTCACACCCTGAGGCTAGTCGTACGCGCGGTGCACTAGCTGCTAGCCGGCGATCTCGGCGGCTTCGAGGACGAAGTCAGTGGCGAAGCCGAGGAATAGTCCGAGTAGCAACATCCAGGTGACGAGGATCGGGAAGCCGAATTTGCGGTTCACGTTCATCAGCTCCTGCACCACGTACAAGATCGAGCCTGCCGCGACGGCGA
>DAITAO010000127.1:0-5977 GCA_036824245.1 Gaiellaceae bacterium
GCGTGCGCAGAGCCGGCGGCGCGCCGGTTGGCGCCATTGTTGCCTCTCGGCTGTGCGCCTCCCGCCGGGACAAGCCCGGCTCCGGCGGCGGATCGCTGTTGTCTCCGGAGGCCGCTAGGCCCTCTCACGGGGGAAGCCCTGGTTTCCCCGTGTCCCCCTCCTTGCGGGCGTGCGCGTGGTTCCAGCGTGCGCAGAGCCGGCGGCGCGCCGGTTGGCGCCATTGTTGCCTCTCGGCTGTGAGCCTCCCGCCGGGGCAAGCCCGGCTCCGGCGGCGGATCGCTGTTGTTTCCGGAGGCGGCTAAGCCCGGCGGGAGGCCCCTTCACGAGGAACCTAGTTTCCCCGGGACCTCTCCCTTGCGTGGGTGCGCGTGGTTCCAGCGGGCACAGAGCCGGCGGCGCGCCGGTTGGCGCCATTGTTGCCTCTCAGCTGTGCGCCTCCCGCCGGGGCAAGCCCGGCTCCGGCGGCGAATCGCGTTGTCTCCGAAGGCGCCTAAGGCCGGCTGCGGCGGCGGATCGCTGTTGTCTCTGCAGGCGGCTAAAAACCCTCTCGGGCGGGCCGCTCGGCGTGGTTTTCGAGAGCGTTGGCTGGTTACCAGGCGCGCGGGCGGCGCAGGAGCGTGAGCGCGCCAGCCGCGTAGGCGAAGAGCGAGACCGCCGCGGCCAGCTTCAGTGAATGCCTCATCGTCCAGGTATCGGCGCGAGGGGGCTCACTCAGGTTCCCTCGTTCGAGGTGTGTGTGTTCCCCCGGATGGGGGATGGGTATCACCCGCGATCGGGCTTACAACGAGGGAATAGGTCATCCCATCGAGATGAGGAGCCCGATGGCTGCGGCAACTACACAAGTTTTCCTGGCAGACGAGACGGAGCGGGAACGGGTAATCCGGTGGCGTGTCGAGCAGCTCGCAAAGGCCGGCTACAGCTGGCCCGCCGCGATGGTGATCGCCGCGAACACGCAGGTCGACCTGCACGCGGCGGTTGAGTTGATCGAGCGCGGCTGCCTTCCCGAAGTCGCCGTCCGCATTCTGCTCTGACGATCTGAACGGACCCAGCGTGACAACCGTGTCGCCCTCACAGGTCGCCGTGCTGCTCGTCGCAATCGGGCTGCTCGGGGTACTGCACGTCGTCCAGCACGCCCGGAATGGGCCGCCCGGGGCCACGCCGAGCGTCGGCCAGGTACTTAGCGACCTCGCCGGTGGGCGCGATGCATGGACGCGCGGACTGCTCATCACGGCGGTCGTTGCCGTCTCGTTCGCGGCCGGTGCACCGGTGCTGCCCGGCGTCGCCGGACTGGTCGACCATCTGATTCCGGGCTAGCCCGAGCCGACCGTCGTCGGCGGCGGGCGTTAACCTCGCGCCGCGGATGTCGCTTTCCTTTGTGCTCGTCACGCTGCTCGCGGTCCTGCTCCTGGGCGCACTGCACGTGGCATTCGCACGCGCAGCACCGAGCGCCCACCTCGGAGAACTCGCACGCGACCTGACCGGCGGCCGCGATCCGTGGACCCGCGTGCTCGTGGCAGGCGCGCTCGCCGCGACGCTCTTCGCACTCGGCGTCGTCGTCGTGACGTGGCTCGTCGACGACGACGAATCGGCGGCGCCGGACACGCGCGCCACGACCACCGCGCCGACGGCAACCACCGGCACCGACACGCAGACGAGCCCGACTACCACAGCAACTACTCGCCCGCCCACCACCACGAGCGTTCAGCCGCCGCCCGGTTCTGTCGTGCTCGTCCGGCTCGTGGTGGAGGGCTCCAGCGGCCGCGTGCAGCGCTACCTGAACCGCGTCGGCGATGAGCCGGTCGTGCGCGCCGTCGGCCCGGGCTTCTACCGCATTCTGGTGCCCGGGCTGACGCCGGAAACGCGGAGCCGTGCGGTGCTGCGTGTAACCACGAGCGGACGGACGCTGGCCGAGGTCCGCAAGTCGCCGGTCAGCCCGGCGCTGATCGTCGAGACGCGCGACCGGCCGACAGGGACGCCGGCGGCGCGCGACTTCACGCTCGTGGTCTTCGGCGCTCGTCGCGATGTGCGCGAGGACCTGCCGCCGACCAAGTAGGCCCCGCGCCGGCCCGCTTCCTCGTCCACGGGGCCGCACGGCCTCGTTTATCGGGATCGCTCCCGGCGGCCGACGCGAGGCTTGCGTCCATCGTGAACGCTTCACACGATCCGGTCAACCCCGCAACGGGTGCCTCCGCGGAGCACGTGTGCCTTGCGGCACAATTGTGGACGTAGGACGCGAGGCGGAGGGGCGCCTACGTCTTCCCCACCTCCCCCGGTAGGCGTCTCTCCGCCTCGCCCTTGACCTGACTCCAGCGGATCTTCCATACTCCTCGTACCCGCGCGCGGGCCTCGCGGCGGCGTTTTCGGGGGAGGCGCTGGAACGGCGGAAGTCCCCGCCCCGCGCGGGAGCCCTGCTCGCCGGTCGCCGCCGGCCGCATCCGACTGCGCGGTGCCCGGGTCGGCAACTGCGCAGTACAAGGAGATAAAAGCGCCAAAGGGTGCTACCTTCACCGAGGTCCCCTGTACTTTTGTACAGGGCATGAGAGCCGGGGTGCGTGCCCCTTCCCCCCCGACGCACCCCGGCTCACAGCTCGTCTGGTCAGCACTGCGGCCTGCCGCAACAACGAGAGAACCAGGATCTCCCCCGGGTCCTGGCTCATAAGAGAAGACGCGCGTGCACCGGCCAACTTGCGGTCCGCTCGAACAACACGAGCTACGCTCGTCGCCGGGGTCGATGTGTCCGGCACCGAGGTGCGGATCCGCCCGCTTACGCTCGTCGACGTCGACGCTCTGATCGCGGCCCGCGAGGCCGATGCCTCATCGTTCCCCCGGCCGGACGGAGGCGAGGCTCGGGCGAGGCTGCGCAAGCAGATCGAGCGCAGCCCGACTCTGGCCGAGGGCGGCTTTCTCGAGCTCGCCGTCGAGCGCCACGGGCAGCTGATCGGCGACGTCCAGGCGCGGGCGCCCGAACGCGGGAGGCCTCCCGGTGTGTGCGAGATCGGAATCCTGATCTTCCCGGGGCTGCAAGGCAGGGGTCACGGCCGCCAGGCGGTCGCCGTTGACTAGATGTCTGTGCGGGAGCCGACCTGTGTTGGAGCCGGCTTCCCCCCGGCCGGCTTCCCTAGTCACCCGTCGGCTCCCGCCGCAGTTGCTCGAGCCCTCGCGGGGGAGGGACGATTCCTCGAGCTGAAAACTATCCTGATCCCCTCCGAACTGGGAGTCAAGGGGTAGTCGAGGCGGTCAGGTCTTTCGGTAACGTCCGATCAAACTGCACTCCTCGCAAAGCGACTAGATCGCAGTGAAGCGATCTGCTAACAGGCAGTTTGGGGACCGTCCATACGATGAGTGCCGTCATCCTCCGTCGGCCCGGTTCGAGCATGTCGACGCGAGGGGCTGGCGCAGGCGCGATTCGCCTCGATGGTCATCCACCATGATTCACAGGCGTATGTAGAGGCAAAGGAAGCGTAGTGCGTTTTCGGCGTCGCGCTGAGCTTGATCCGGGCCAGGTGACTGATGTGCGCGGGCGCCGCATGGCCCCCGGCGGGCTCGCGCTGGGTGGGGGTGGACTCGGCCTCGCCGGCGTCGTCATCTACCTTCTGTTCGCGCTGCTCTCGGGGGGCGGCGGGCTCGGCGAGCTAGCTCCGCTCGAGGACCAGCAGGTCGGCCGTGGCGACACGCCGGGGGAGGTCGCGCAGGAATGCCGCACGGGCGAGGACGCGAACGAGCGGCAGGACTGCCGCATCGTTGGCGTCGTCAATAGCGTCCAGAAGTTCTGGGACGGCGTCTTCCAGCGGAGCAACAGGCGCTACACGTACGTCGACACGGTTTTCTTCACCGACCAGGTGCAGACCCGGTGCGGCTTCGCGAGTTCGGAGGTCGGTCCCTTCTACTGCCCGGGGGACCAGCAGGTTTACATCGACCTCGGCTTCTTCGACGAGCTGCAGTCGCGTTTCGGCGCCGGCGGTAGTCCGTTCGCCCAGGCCTATGTGATAGCCCACGAGTACGGCCACCACGTGCAGAACCAGCTCGGCGTGCTCGACAGAATCGGCGGCGACCGGCAAGGTCCAGAGAGCCGCGCAGTCCGGTCGGAGCTTCAAGCGGACTGCTACGCCGGCGTCTGGGCCGCCAATGCGGTCGAGACGGGGCTGATCGAGGAGCTGACCCAGGCCGACATCAACGAGGGCCTCGACGCGGCGAGCGCGATCGGCGACGACCGCATCCAAGAGCAAACGCAGGGCCAGGCGAACCCAGAGACGTGGACGCACGGCTCCTCAGAGCAACGCCGGCGCTGGTTCTCGCGCGGCTACGAAGAGGGTCGTCCAGCCGTGTGCGACACGTTCTCCGGCTCGATTTAGCGCCCTCGAGGATTAGCGCAACGCGTCAATCGACGCGATCTCGACAATCCCTTCGACGCTGCGCGCCAGTTCCGTGTCCAGGGTTACGAACGCGTCTGCCTGCAGCTGGGTGAGCGCAACGTACTCGGCGTTGTAGGTCGTCGCCCATCCCAACTGATCCGCCAGGTCCCAGGCCCGACGCCGGAGCACCGCGTCGCCGAGGAGCCTGATCGGCATCCGCCCGATGCGGGTGAGGCGGTCGCGCGCGACGTCGGCCGGGATCTCGCCCCGCTGGACGGCCTCGTGCAGAGCTGACAGCGTCTGTGAGCGCAAGAGCGTCGGCGCAAGAAGCTCGTGCTCGGCCGGGACCTCGACCCCCTCACTCGCCAGGTGGAGGACGACCCCGCAGTCGACGACGAACCTAGTCATCAGGTACCTCCGATCGGGTGGAGGTGCGTCACGACACTACCGTTGAGCCCTCCACGTCATCCGATCTGGAGCGGAACTCTATTGGCTCGCAGCGGGACCGACCCCAAGCGGTAGCGTGCAAGGGCAAGCGAGCAGGGAGGTCATCGTGGAGGGTGCCGCAACCCGCAGTCCACTGATGTTGATTCACGGCGCCTGGCTCTCGTCGCGGAGCTGGGACCCGTTCGCCGAGTACTTCCGCGCCCGGGGCTATGACGTCTCGGCCCCCGAATGGCCACGCAAGCAGGGCGACGTCGAAGAGCTGCGCGAGGCGACCGACTCGTGGGGCTCGGCCTGACCGAGATCGTCGACCACTACGAGGCGCAGATCAGAGCGCTCGAGCACGAGCCGATCCTGATCGGCCACTCGTTCGGCGGGCTGATCGTCGAGCTCCTGCTCGACCGCGGGCTCGCCCGGGGGGGCGTCGCGATGAGCCCGGCGCCGCCGAAGGGGATCCTCGTCCTGCCGTTCTCGTCGCTCAAAGTCGCCTCGTCGGCACTGGCACATCCGTCTCGCTGGCACGGCGTCGTGCCGCTCTCGCTCGGGGAGTTCACTTACGGCTTCGCGAACACGTTCACGCCCGAGGAGGCAGAGGCCGCGTACGAGAAGTACTACGTCCCGGAGACCGGTCAGATCTTCTTCGAGGCGGGTTTCGCGAACTTCCATCTGCACCCGCCCACGGAGCTGGACTTCAAGTACGAGGAGCGGGCACCGCTACTCATCATCGGCGCCGACCAGGACCACACGGTTCCTGCCTCGCTCTCCAAGAAGCAGTTCAAGAAGTACGAGAAGTCCCCGGCGCAGACGGACTACCTCGAGTTCGCGGGCCGGCCTCACCTGATGATGACGGCCGAGAAATGGGCCGAGATCGCAGGCGCGATCGAAGGCTGGATCGCCAGCGTGCCCGAGAGGACGGGTGTCGCGGCGGGCAAGGCGTCGGCCTAGCCGCTCACAGAGGAGCCGGGGACGGCCGGCCCGTCCCCGGCTCGACGTCCTCAGGCGGCGGCAGCCGCGCGCTCGAGTTCCGCGATGTCGAGCTTTTCGGAGTTCTCTCACGATCTGAGAGCAACAAGGCTAAGATCGCACATGAAGAGGAGAGGAGGCACGATGGCGAAGAGCGTTCGCGACGCGATGACCGAGGATCCCCGCTCGATCGGCGCATCGGCGTCGGTGGTCGAGGC
>DAITAO010000128.1:0-5927 GCA_036824245.1 Gaiellaceae bacterium
ACACCGGGCGGCCGGGCGCTCAAGTTCTACTCATCGGTCCGCCTCGACATCCGGCGTATCGAGACGCTCAAGGAAGGCGTCGAGGCGATCGGCAACCGCGTGCGGGTCAAGGTGGTCAAGAACAAGGTGGCGCCGCCGTTCAAGCAGGCCGAGTTCGACATCATCTACGGCACCGGCATCCCCTGGGAGGGCACTCTGCTCGACGCGGCCATCGAGCGGAAGATCGTCCAGAAGTCGGGCTCTTTCTTCTCATTCGACGAAGAGCGGCTCGGCCAGGGCCGACAGAACGCGACCGCCTTCCTGCGCGAGCATCCCGACCTCGCACAGAAGATCCTGGGGGGCATCCAGGCCGAGCTCGGCGTCGACCAGGTCGTGTCGGCGCGGCTCGAGACGCCTCCGGCGGCCGAGCAGCCTGCGGAGGCGGCCGCCGAGGAGGAGGTCGCTCCGGCGAAGTAAGCCGTGCCGACGGTAACCGCCCTGCGTAGCGCCCACGGCGGACGAGTCGCCGTGGAGCTGGACGGTCGACCCTGGCGCTCCCTGCCGGTGGCGGCCGTGGCCGTCGCCGGCCTCTACGAAGGGTGTGACCTCGACCGTGAGCGTGCGCGGCGGCTGGCCCGTGCACGACGGCGTGCCGAGGCCGTCGAGGTCGCGGCTCGTGCCCTGCAGCGCCGCGCCCTCTCGGAGCACGAGGTCGACGAGCGTCTGGCCCGGCGTAGCTTCGGTATGCGTGTGCGTCGTGATGCGCATGACGCACTCGCAAGCGCCGGCCACCTCGACGACGCGAAGGTCGCGAGCGGCCGCGCAGAGTGGCTCGCCGACCGTGGCAGCGGCGACGCGTTGATCCGCGATGACCTCGAGCGGCGCGGCATCGCCCTCGAGCACATCGAACGCGCGTTGGAGGACGTCGAGCCCGAGCAGGCGCGCGCGGAACGTGTCGTCCAGCAGCGCGGCCGAGGGCCGCGTACCGCACGCTGGCTGGCCGCCCGGGGCTTCGACGCCGAGGCTATCGAGCAGGCCCTCGGCACCGACGTTGCGCCGGATGCCGATGACGTTGTAGGATAAGGCAACCTCATCTGACATTTTGCCTGCATAACGCGGTTTTCCTACGAGCATTCACCATTCATTCTCAATGTCGTTCAACCTCCGGCTACCCGACGAGAGTTCCTCGAGTAGACACCTGAGCGGCTTCTAGCTGTTTCGTCAGCGAGCCCCTGTGGGCTCCGCTTTTGCCAACGCGTTGTGCGGCCCGATGCCGGGCGAGGTGAGTCCATCGCCGACAACGCGAGCTCCGAGCAAGGCTCGGGGGAAAGGCAGGAGACCCACGTGCTCAGCATCATCGGGATACTCGCCGGTCTCCTCCTCGGAGCGGCGGCCGTCGTCGCCGCGCTCAAGCTCGTCGGCACCTCCCGCGTCGCGACGGCGCACAGAACCCGTGAGGAGCTGCTCAGCGAGGCCGAGCGGCAGGCAGAGACCATTCACCGCGAGGCGCAGGTCGAGGCACGTGAGCAGACCGTCAAGCTGCGCGCCGAGCTCGAGCAGGAGCTCCAGGAGCGCCGCATGCGCGTACAGAAGATCGAGGAGCGCGTGCTCGCCAGAGAGGACGAGATCGAGCGCAAGCTGACGGAGCTCGAACGCCGCGAGCAGGGCGTGAGCGACCGAGAACTGCACGCCCGGCAGCTCCAGCTGGACCTCAAAGAGGCAACGGAGCGCGAGCTCGCCAAGCTCGAGGAGATCTCGCGCATGACCGTCAACGAGGCCAAGGCGGCGCTGCTCGAGCGTTCGGAGGATCTCGTCCGGCACGAGCTCGCACGGCGCGTCCGTCAGCTCGATGAGGAAGCGCAGACGGAGGCGAGGCGGCGCGCGCGCAACCTGGTCGCCGATGCGCTGCAGCGTGTCGCGGCGAGCCATGCGGCCGAGACGACGGCATCGGTCCTCGAGCTCCCGTCAGACGACATGAAGGGCCGCATCATCGGCCGCGAGGGACGCAACATTCGGGCCCTCGAGCACCTGACCGGCGTGGACGTGATCGTCGACGATACCCCGGAGACCGTCGTGCTGTCGTCGTTCGACGGCATCCGGCGAGAGATCGCGAAGCTGACGCTCCAAAAGCTCATCGAGGACGGGCGCATCCACCCGGCGCGGATCGAGGAGACGTACTACCAGTCGAAGGCGGAGATCGAGGAGCACATCCGCCAGGCCGGCGAACAGGCGGTCTTCGAGGCGAACTGCGGCGAGTTTCCCGACGAGATCGTCAAGCTGCTCGGCCGCTTGCACTACCGCACCAGCTACGGGCAGAACGTCCTCAAGCACACGCTCGAGGTCGTGCACCTGGCCGGCATCATGGCCGCCGAGCTGGGCGCCAACGTCAAGGTGGCGAAGCGTGCTGCCATGCTGCACGACCTTGGCAAGGCCCTCACGCACGAGGTGGAGGGCTCCCACGCCGCCATCTCCACGCAGTATGCGAAGCGCTACGGAGAATCTCCGGCGGTCGTGCACGCCATCGAGGCACACCACTACGAGGTGCAGCCGCAGACCGTGGAGGCGGTCCTGCTGATCGCTGCCGATGCGATCTCGGGCTCGCGACCCGGCGCACGCGGCGACAGCCTCGAGAACTACATCAAGCGGCTCGAGTCGCTCGAGGAGCTGGCGGCCAAGCACAAGGGCGTGGAGAAGGTGTACGCGCTGCAGGCCGGGCGCGAGATCCGCGTGATCGTCAAGCCCGGCGAGATCGACGACGACCAGGCCGTGCTGCTCTCGCTCGACATCGCACGTGACATCGAGGAGCACCTCGAGTATCCGGGACAGATCAAGGTGACGGTGATCCGGGAGTCGCGCGCCGTGGAGTTCGCGAAGTAGCGACGCGTACGTCCTCGTTCTGCTGCGACGCGGGCCACGCGGCGCGGAGGCGGAAGCGCCCGAGGTGGCCCACGAGCCTTTCATCGAACCCGAGCCTGCAGGTGGGCCCAGGCGGCATCTGAATACGGCGTGGAGAGGCTCGGTGGCCGGAGGCTAGAGTCCCGGCGGCGCAGACGCAGGAGGAGCCGGTGACCCAGACACGCTCGGAAGCGACCACGACGGAGGAACGGCGAGACCAGCTCGTCGAGCGGCTATTCGAGGCGGTGCTCGGCTTCAACGACGTGTACCTCGTCCACATCGGCGATCGTCTCGGTCTCTACGGGGCCCTCGCGGAGCGAGGAGCGTCGACCGCCGGCGAGCTCGCCGCGGCGACTGGCACGACCGAGCGCTACGTACGCGAGTGGCTCGAGCACCAGGCTGTGGGCGGCATCCTCGACGTGGACGATGTGGCAGCCGCGCCGGAACGCCGCCGCTACACCCTGCCGCCCGGCCACGACGAGGTCTTGCTCGACCGCGACAGCCTCAACTACATGGCGGCGTTCGCGCGCATGATGGTCGGCCTGGCCAAACCGGTCGACGCCGTGATCGCGGCTTTTCGAAGCGGTGCAGGCGTGCCCTACGCCGACTATCCGCCTGACTTCAACGAGGGCCAGGGCGCGATGAACCGGACGCAGTTCGTCAACCTGCTCGGCGAGGAGTGGCTGCCGGCGATCGCGGACCTCGATGCGCGGCTACGCGGCGATCCGCCGGCGCGCGTGGCGGACGTCGCCTGCGGCACCGGCTGGTCGGCCATCGCGATCGCGACCTCCTACCCGAAGGTACAGGTGGACGGCATCGATCTCGATCCCGCCTCGATCGAGCTGGCGCAGCAGAACCTGGCCGGAACCAACGTCCACGACCGCGTCACCTTCGCGGTTCGCGACGCTGCGGACCCGGGTCTCGCGGGACGCTACGACCTGGTCACGATCTTCGAGGCCGTCCACGACCTGTCCGCGCCGGTCGAGGTGCTGAGTGCCGCGCGCGGGCTGCTTGCCGAGGGCGGCTGCGTGCTCGTGGCGGACGAGCGCGTCGCCGACTCGTTCACGGCGCCGGGGGGCGAGGTCGAGCGGATCATGTACGGCTGGAGCGTGCTCCACTGCCTGCCGACGAGCATGGTGCAGCAGCCGTCGGCGGCCACCGGCACCGCCATGCGCGCCGACACCTTCTGGCGCTACGCCCTGGACGCGGGGTTCCGGGAGTGCGAGATCCTGCCCATCGAGCACGACTTCTGGCGCTTCTACCGGCTGCGCGCCTGACCAGGGCTACCATCAAGGGCCGTGAGGCGCTACTTCGTCACGACGTTCGGCTGCCAGATGAACGCGCACGACTCCGAGCGCATCAAGGGCATGCTCGAGGAGCTCGGCTTCGGGGAGGCGGCTGCGCGCGAGGAGGCCGACCTGCTCGTCTTCAACACCTGCACCATTCGCGAGAAGCCCGACACGCGCTTTGCCGCGTACATGGGCGATGCCAGGGCGCTCAAGCGCAGCAACCCTGAGGCGATCGTGGCCGTCGGCGGCTGCTACGCCGAGGCACAGCGAGAGCGGCTCTTCGATCTGTACCCCTTCGTCGACGTCGCATTCGGGCCGGGCACGATCCCACACCTAGCTGAGTGGATAGGCGCCAACGGGCAGGGCGTCGCCCGCGGCCACTTCGGCATCGCTGACGAGCGCTCCTTCTCGGCGGCGCTGCCCGCGCACCGCGAGCGAGGCTTCCGGGCCTGGGTGCAAGTCTCGATGGGGTGCAACTCGAAGTGCGCCTACTGCATCGTCCCGGCCGTCCGGGGACGCGAGGTGAGCCGCCGCCCGGGCGACATCGTCGCCGAGGTGACGCACCTCGCCGCGGGAGGCGTGCGCGAGATCACCCTGCTCGGCCAGAACGTCAACTCGTGGGGGCGCGACCTGCGGCCCGCGCTCGATACGGAGTTCGGCGAGCTGCTGCGCGCCTGCGACGCCGTCGAGGGAATCGAGCGGCTGCGATTCACGAGCCCGCATCCGAAGGACTTTCGCGACCCCGTCATCGCCGCCGTCGCCGAGTGCGAGACGGTGTGCGAGCACGTGCATCTGCCGCTCCAGTCCGGCTCAACGCGCGTACTGAAGGCGATGCGACGCACGTACTCGCGCGAGCGGTATCTCGAGCTGGTCGACCGGCTGCGCGGGGCCATACCGGACCTCGCGCTCGGCACCGACATCATCGTCGGCTTCCCCGGCGAGACTGAAGACGAGTTCCAAGAGACGCTCGAGGTGGTCGAGCAGGTCGGCTACGACAGCGCCTTCACGTTCATCTTCTCGCCGCGGCAGGGCACCGAGGCGGCCTCGCTGCCCGGCCAGGTGCCCGACGACGTCAAACACGCGCGGCTCGAGCGCCTTGTCGACGCCGTCCAGCGGATCGCCGCCGAGCGAAATGCGGCACGCGTCGGCGGGGTGGAGGAGGTGCTCGTCGAGGGCCCGAGCCGGACGGACGCAACGCTGCTGCGGGGACGGACCCGCCGCAACACGACGGTGAACTTCGCCGGCAGCGCCCGCCCCGGCCACCTGGTGCCCGTCGCGATCGAAGGCGCCACATCGACGACGCTCCGCGGGACTCAGCACGCCGCGGTGGCAGCTTGAGGCACTCCCGGCGCACACGCGTCACGCCTCGGCGCGCCTCCGACCGCTAGCGTCGACGGCGGGGAGGAGGAGCGGTGGCCCCCGGCTCGAGTCCCGCGAGAGGCGTGGCCGGAATGGTCGTGGCCATCTTTGGACCGACCGCGTCCGGGAAGACGGCCGTCGCCGAGGCGCTGGCCGTTCGCACCGGCGGCGAGGTGGTCTCGGCCGACTCGATGCAGGTCTACGAGGGAGTGCCGATCCTGACCGCGCAGCCAACACGGCCGACGCGGCTCGTGGCGATCTGGCCGCTCTCGCACCAGGCGTCCGTCGCCGAGTACGCGCGGCTGGCTCACGCGGCCGTCGACGAACTGCTCGTCGCCGGGCGGCTGCCGATCGTCGCCGGCGGCACTGGCCTCTACCTGCGCGCGGCGCTCGCCGAGCTCGAGC